>NZ_CP125377.1:0-300000 GCF_034008315.1 Pseudomonas sp. P8_241
ATGTCCCGACTCAATCCCCGGCAGCAAGAAGCCGTGAACTACGTCGGCGGCCCTCTATTGGTGCTCGCCGGTGCAGGTTCCGGCAAGACCAGCGTGATCACGCGCAAAATCGCGCACTTGATCCAGAACTGCGGCATCCGCGCCCAGTACATCGTCGCCATGACCTTCACCAACAAGGCCGCGCGCGAGATGAAGGAACGGGTCGGTACCCTGCTGCGCGCCGGCGAAGGCCGTGGGCTGACCGTCTGCACCTTCCACAACCTGGGCCTGAACATCATCCGCAAGGAACACGTGCGGCTGGGCTACAAACCGGGCTTCTCGATCTTCGACGAGACCGACGTCAAAGCCCTGATGACCGACATCATGCAGAAGGAATACTCGGGCGACGACGGCGTCGACGAGATCAAGAACATGATCGGCGCCTGGAAAAACGACCTGATCCTGCCGCCCCAGGCCCTGGAAAACGCACGCAACCCCAAGGAACAGACCGCTGCCATCGTCTACACCCACTACCAGCGCACGCTCAAGGCGTTCAATGCGGTGGACTTTGACGACCTGATCCTGCTGCCAGTGAAGCTGTTCGAAGAACACGCCGACATCCTCGAAAAGTGGCAGAACAAGGTGCGTTATCTGCTGGTCGACGAATATCAGGACACCAACGCCAGCCAGTATTTGCTGGTGAAAATGCTCATCGGCAAACGCAATCAGTTCACCGTGGTTGGCGATGACGATCAGTCGATTTACGCCTGGCGTGGAGCGCGGCCGGAGAACCTGATGTTGCTCAAGGACGACTATCCGTCCCTGAAAGTGGTGATGCTGGAGCAGAACTACCGCTCCACCAGCCGCATCCTGCGTTGCGCCAACGTGCTGATTTCGAACAACCCGCACGAATTCGAAAAGCAGCTATGGAGCGAGATGGGGCACGGCGACGAGATCCGCGTGATCCGTTGCCGCAACGAAGACGCCGAAGCCGAGCGCGTGGCGGTGGAAATCCTCAGCCTGCACTTGCGCACCGACCGCCCGTACAGCGATTTTGCGATCCTCTATCGCGGTAACTACCAGGCCAAGCTGATCGAGCTGAAGTTGCAGCATCACCAGGTGCCGTATCGCCTGTCCGGTGGCAACAGCTTTTTCGGACGTCAGGAAGTGAAAGACCTGATGGCCTACTTCCGCCTGATTGTGAACCCGGACGACGACAACGCCTTCCTGCGGGTGATCAACGTGCCGCGCCGTGAAATCGGTTCGACCACGCTTGAGAAGCTCGGCAACTACGCCACCGAGCGCAAGATTTCGATGTACGCCGCCACCGATGAAATCGGCCTGGGCGAGCATCTGGATTCGCGCTTCACCGATCGCCTGTCGCGCTTCAAGCGCTTCATGGACCGGGTGCGCGAGCAGTGCGCTGGCGAAGACCCGATCTCGGCCCTGCGCAGCATGGTCATGGACATCGACTACGAGAACTGGCTGCGCACCAACAGCTCCAGCGACAAAGCCGCCGATTACCGCATGGGTAACGTCTGGTTCCTGATCGAGGCGCTGAAGAACACCCTGGAAAAAGACGAAGACGGCGAAATGACCGTCGAAGATGCCATCGGAAAACTCGTCCTGCGCGACATGCTCGAACGTCAGCAGGAAGAAGAAGACGGCGCCGAAGGCGTGCAGATGATGACCTTGCATGCGTCCAAGGGACTGGAATTCCCCTATGTGTTCATCATGGGCATGGAAGAGGAAATCCTCCCACACCGCTCCAGCATCGAAGCCGACACCATCGAAGAAGAGCGCCGCTTGGCCTACGTGGGCATTACTCGCGCACGTCAGACGCTGGCGTTCACCTTCGCCGCCAAGCGTAAACAGTATGGCGAGATCATCGATTGCGCGCCTAGCCGCTTCCTTGATGAACTGCCGCCAGACGACCTGGCGTGGGAAGGCAACGACGACACACCGACCGAAGTCAAAGCCGTACGCGGAAACAACGCATTGGCGGATATACGCGCGATGTTAAAGCGCTAGAATTGACCACTTTTTTAAAACCTTAGGGCGCACAAGGCGCCAACAGAGGACAGCTTCATGGAAGCCCTGCACCAGAAAATCCGCGAACAAGGCATCGTGCTTTCCGACCAGGTCCTGAAGGTCGACGCCTTTTTGAACCACCAGATCGACCCGGCCCTGATGAAGCTGATCGGCGACGAATTCGCCACGCTGTTCAAGGATTCGGGCATCACCAAGATCGTCACCATCGAAGCCTCGGGTATCGCGCCGGCGATCATGACTGGCCTGAACCTTGGCGTGCCGGTGATTTTCGCCCGTAAACACCAGTCCCTGACCCTGACCGAAAACCTGCTGTCGGCGACCGTTTACTCGTTCACCAAGCAGACCGAAAGCACCGTGGCGATCTCCCCGCGCCACCTGACCAGCAGCGACCGCGTGCTGATCATTGATGACTTTTTGGCCAACGGCAAGGCGTCCCAGGCGCTGATTTCGATTATCAAACAGGCTGGCGCGACCGTCGCAGGCTTGGGGATCGTGATCGAGAAGTCGTTCCAGGGTGGCCGTGCGGAACTGGATTCACAGGGTTATCGCGTTGAGTCACTGGCCCGGGTGAAGTCGCTGGCCGGTGGCGTTGTGACCTTCATCGAGTAAGGCCACACCGCAATCCCCCTGTAGGAGCTGGCTTGCCAGCGAAGAGGCCCTGACATCCAACATCTTTGTTGTTTGTCACGCCGCCTTCGCTGGCAAGCCAGCTCCTACAAGGACTCGGTGGCTTTCAGGCCCGAGAGCAGCAACCGCTGATACAAGTCTTCCTTCAGCCCTTGCGGTTTGGCCAACTGCATGCGATCCAGATGTTCAGAAAACGCCCCAGGTTCTGGCGCATCCAGCGCTGCCTTGCCCAACTCCAGCACCTCACTAAGCCTGAACTTGCTCTTGAGCCAGCTCAGCGCCCGCAATACATCCCGTTCCACCTCGGTGAAATCACACCCCAGTGGGTATTCCGCAAACAGCTGCGGATGCCGGGCCTGTATCGCCTGCAAACGCTCCGGACGGTTATCGCTGAAACGTGGATCTAGCTGGAAGTCCTTCGGCAATTTGCCGACTTTCTGCGCCTGCTCGATCAACCCCGGCTGAAAGCGCGAGTCACTGATATTGAGCAACGCCTCGATCACCGCCGCATCGGTCTTGCCGCGCAGGTCGGCGATGCCGTACTCGGTCACCACGATATCGCGCAGGTGCCGGGGGATCGTGCAGTGGCCGTATTCCCAGACGATGTTCGAGCTCACGTCGCCGCCCGATTCACGCCAGCTTCGTAACAGCAGTATCGAGCGTGCGCCTTCCAGCGCATGCCCCTGCACCACGAAGTTGTACTGCCCTCCCACGCCGCTGAGCACACGGCCGTCTTCCAGCTGATCCGCCACGGCGGCGCCGAGCAAGGTGACGGTAAACGCCGTGTTGATGAACCGCGCATCGAGCCGCTGCAAACGCTTGAGCGCTTCCTGACCGTAGAGCTCGTTGATGTAGCTGATACGGGTCATGTTGAATTCGAGCCGCTTACTGTGCGGCAACTCACGCAAGCGTTCGTAGAAGCTGCGCGGCCCGAGGAAAAAGCCTCCGTGCACCGAGATGCCATCGGTTTGCGCCGCTTCGTCGAGGGTGCCGGCATTCGCCTGCTGTTGCGTGTCAATATCCGGATAGACCTTGCGCCGAACGATCCCGGCGTCGGCCAGCACCAACAGGCCGTTGACGAACATTTCGCTGCAACCATACAAGCCCTTGGCGAAAGTTTTGAGGCCTCCTTCGCGCTCGATCAGCTGCGCCCAAGGGCTGAGATTTATGTCCGACAGCAAAGCCGTGTAACCGTCGTTTTCCGCTTGCCTGACGAGCAGCGCCGCGGTCAGCGCATCGCCCATCGAGCCGATGCCAATTTGCAACGTGCCGCCATCGCGCACCAGGGCACTGGCGTGAAGCCCGATAAAGTGGTCCTGAAACCCTACCGGCATGTTCGGCGTGGAAAACAACGTGGTGCTGTCTTTTTCGTCGATCAGCAGGTCGAAGGTATCGATACCGACCTCTGCATCACCCGGCATGTAAGGCAGATCTTTGTGGACCTGGCCGACCAGCAGGATGGTTTCCCCTGCGACACGGCGCTTGGTGATCATCGGCAGCAGGTCGAGGGTAATGTCCGGGTTGCAGCTCAGGCTCAGGCGATCAGGATGCTCGGCATCGCTGGCCACCAACTGCGCCACCAGGTTCAGCCCGGCCGCGTTGATGTCCCGGGCAGCGTGGCTGTAGTTGCTGCTGACGTAATACTGCTGGGCTGCCGAACTGTTGAGCAAACTGCCGGGTTGCATGAAGAATTGCTGGATGTGGATGTTGCCCGGCAGGTTATCGCGGCGCAGATCGGCGAGGAAATCCAGCTCCGGATAATCGCCAAAAACCCGTTCGGAGAAGGGTTCGAGGAAGCGTTTTTGCAAACCATCGCCCAAGGACGGGCGACCCAGGCACAGCGCGGTATAGATCGTCAGCCGCCGCTCGGGCAGCTGCACGATACGTCGATACAGCGCGTTGACGAAATGATTGGGCTTGCCCAGCCCCAACGGCAGGCCCAAGTGAATATGCGCCGGCAACCGTGCCAGGACGTCGTCCACTGCCTGTTCGATAGCAACCAGCTGAACCATTTGATCCTCCCTTGCATTCCATGGTTTGGGGTTGGACCGAGCTTGCCGGGTCTTTGCTGCAATGACCAGCCTGTAAAAACCATCGCCCCACACAAAAACCGTGTAGGAGCGAGCATGCTCGCGAAGGATTCTCAGACGCCGCGGGGTTTCAGGTTCGCCAAGTTATCGTTAACGACCATCGCGAGCAGGCTCGCTCCTACAGTAAGCAACAAAAATCGCAGGCACAAAAAAGCCGCTCGAAAGCGGCTTTTTTGCGAAAGAGGCGGCTGCTTACAGACCGGACATCTCTTTGATAGCGCCCTTCAGCTCGTCATCGGAGCAGTCAGCGCAGGTGCCTTTAGGCGGCATCGCGTTGATGCCGGTAATGGCTTTGGCGAGGATGCCGTCGAGGCCGCCCTGGTGATCAGCACGTTCTTTCCAGGCTGCCTTGTCGCCGATTTTCGGTGCGCCCAGCAGGCCGGTGCCGTGGCAAGCGTTGCAATGTTTGGCAATAACATCTTTAGGCGCCTTGGCACCGCCACCGCCGCCCGCCGAAGCGGCGACTTCCATGCCCTTGCACTCTTTGCCCGTCACACAGACCTGGCCGACTGGCTCAAGGCGTTTGGCAATTTCGTCGTTGGTCGCAGCTTGAGCGCTGGCAGCCCATAGGGCCAATACGGTTGCTGGTACAGCCAGCATTTTCATAATTAGATTCACGCGTTCACCCTCAATGGTGGCTAGTCACGCCTACGGCCACGGTTCGCAGGCGGGCGCAAGTATAGCGGTAAGCCCGCCGCACTGAAACAACCCCAAAGTCGAAGGGGTCTTAGCTGCGGCGGAAAAACAGCGCGGGCACCTCTGCAATGCTGGCAGGGCGCCTCTTTTCTTAGAAATTCGCCGGTGTGGCTGCGCTGATTAGTCGCGCAGGCGCATCGAACGGATTCCGGAAACGGTGTGGCTTGGTACTTTCAAAGTAGTAGCTATCGCCGGCTTCGAGCACAAAAGTTTCCTGCCCGACCACCAACTCCAGCTTGCCTTCGACCAAAATTCCGGTTTCCTCGCCCTCGTGGGTGAGCATCTCGTCACCGGTGTCGGCGCCTGGCGGGTAGATTTCATTGAGGAACGCGATAGCCCGGCTCGGGTGCGCCCGACCGACCAGTTTCATGGTCACCGCGCCGTCGGAAATATCGATCAGCTCGTTAGCCTTGTAGACAATCTGAGTCGGTTTTTCCTGCAGGATTTCTTCGGAAAAGAACTCGACCATGGACATGGGAATTCCGCCCAGCACTTTGCGCAACGAACTGATGGAAGGGCTGACGCTGTTCTTCTCGATCATCGAAATCGTGCTGTTGGTGACCCCCGCCCGTTTGGCGAGTTCACGCTGGGAAAGGCCTTTGAGCCTACGGATGGATTGCAGTCGTTCACCGACGTCCAAAGCTTGCGCCTCCAGGATTCAATTGTTGGAATAGTGAGCGTTATCATGGCGACAGCGTTCAGTATTTACAACACTTGGACCTGAATCCTGTTCAGCGAGGCGACTTTCGGTCCGTCGCGTTTTTCACTAAGCCCCGGAATAGAGCAGTGGCACCCGGCGCAGGTTGCAGAAAATCTGGTAAGGAATGGTGCCGGCAGCAATGGCCACGTCACTGGCGAGAATGTTTTTACCCCATAACTCGACGGTCGAACCCAGACCGGCTTGCGGCACATCGGTCAGGTCGATGCAGAGCATGTCCATCGACACCCGACCAATCAGCTGGCTACGCTGCCCCGCCACCAGCACTGGCGTGCCGGTCGGTGCCAGACGCGGGTAGCCGTCGGCGTACCCCATGGCCACGACGCCAATACGCATCGGTTTTGGAGTGATGAATTTGGCGCCGTAACCCACAGGCTCGCCGGCCGGCAGTTCACGCACGCTGATTACCTTCGATTCCAGCGTCATCACCGGTTGCAGACGCGCAGCCACTTCGTTGGCTTCTTCGAATGGCGTGGCACCGTAGAGCATGATGCCGGGACGCACCCAATCGCTGTGAATCTGTGGCCAACCCAGCACCGCCGGCGAGTTACGCAGGCTGACCTCGGCGGACAAGCCCTTGCGCGCCGTTTCGAACACCGCCACTTGATCAGTGCTGGCCTGTTCGTGCAGCTCATCGGCACGGGCGAAGTGACTCATCAACACTACTTTCGCGACATTGTCGCTGGCCTGCAGTCGTTGATAGGCCGCCTGATAGTCCGCAGGGTGCAGCCCGACACGGTGCATGCCCGAATCAAGCTTCAGCCACACGGTGATCGGTTTGCTCAACACCGCTTTCTCGATGGCTTCGAGTTGCCACAGCGAGTGCACCACGCACCAGAAATCATGCTCGACGATCAGCGCCAGCTCGTCGGCTTCGAAAAAACCTTCCAGCAGCAGGATCGGTGCACGAATGCCCGCCGCCCGCAGCTCCAATGCCTCTTCGATACAGGCCACAGCAAAACCATCTGCCTCGGCTTCCAGCGCCTGGGCACAGCGCACCGCGCCATGGCCATAGGCATCGGCCTTGATCACGGCGAGGGCTTTGGCCCCCGTGAGTTCACGGGCAACCTGGTAGTTGTGGCGCAGGGCTTGAAGGTCGATCAGGGCACGGGCAGGACGCATGGCGGCAGACTTCTGGTCGGGTTATCGGGAAGAAAAACCGGTGCTGGCTGGTAGCGCAGCATCGGGAGAGGGATCTGTATGAAAGCTTATGGCAGAGCGGCTACAACCGACAGCTCAACCAGGATTTCCGGCTCGCACAGTTTCGATTCGACAGTGGCACGGGCCGGGGCGACGCCTTTTGGCAGCCACTTGTCCCACACCGCGTTCATGCCTTCGAAATGCGCGTCGATGTCTTTCAGGTAAATCGTTACCGACAACAGATTGGTTTTGTCGGTACCGGCCAGATCGAGCAAGCGCTCGATGTTGGCCAGCGTTTCTCGGGTCTGCTGCTCAATCCCGGCGTTCATGTCGTCGCCGACCTGCCCGGCCAGGTACACCGTGCCGTTATGGGTGACGATCTGACTCATACGCTCATTGGTGAGCTGGCGCTGGACTGACATGTTTCGCAGACTCCTGGATTTTTTTGCCATAACGGGAAATATCGAGGCCTTCGGCGCTGATCTGCGGCTTTTTCTTCGCCATCAGGTCAGCCAGCAAGCGACCGGAGCCGCACGCCATGGTCCAGCCGAGTGTGCCGTGACCGGTGTTCAGGAACAGGTTCTTGAACGGGGTGGCGCCAACAATCGGGGTGCCGTCCGGAGTGGTCGGGCGCAGGCCGGTCCAGAAATCGGCCTGAGCCAGATCGCCGCCCTGAGGATAAAGATCGTTGACGATCATCTCCAGGGTTTCGCGGCGACGCGGGTTCAGCGACAGGTCAAAACCGGCAATCTCGGCCATGCCGCCAACGCGAATGCGATTGTCGAAACGGGTGATCGCGACCTTGTAGGTCTCGTCGAGAATGGTCGAAGTCGGGGCCATCGCCGGGTTGGTGATCGGCACGGTCAGTGAGTAGCCCTTGAGCGGGTACACCGGAGCCTGGATCCCCAGTGGCTTGAGCAGTTGCGGCGAGTAGCTGCCGAGGGCCAGCACGTAGCGGTCGGCGGTTTCCAGCTTGCCGTCGATCCACACGCCGTTGATGCGATCACCGGCGAAGTCGAGGCGCTGAATGTCCTGACCGAAACGGAATTGCACGCCCAGGTTCGCAGCCATCCCGGCGAGCTTGGTGGTGAACATCTGGCAGTCGCCAGTCTGATCGTTCGGCAGGCGCAGGGCACCGGCGAGGATGTCGGTGACGCTGGCCAGCGCCGGCTCAACACGGGCAATACCGTCGCGGTCGAGCAGCTCGAACGGCACGCCGGACTCTTTCAGTACGGCGATGTCTTTTGCGGCGCCGTCCAGTTGAGCCTGGGTGCGGAACAGTTGGGTGGTGCCCAGGCTACGGCCTTCGTAGGCAATGCCGGTTTCGGCACGCAGTTCGTCGAGGCAGTCACGGCTGTACTCGGACAGACGGACCATGCGCTCCTTGTTCACCGCGTAACGGCTGGCGGTGCAGTTGCGCAGCATCTGTGCCATCCACAGGTATTGGTCGATGTCGGCAGTTGCCTTGATCGCCAGCGGGGCGTGGCGCTGCAACAGCCACTTGATGGCCTTGAGCGGGACGCCCGGCGCGGCCCACGGCGAGGCATAGCCCGGCGACACCTGGCCGGCGTTGGCGAAACTGGTCTCCATGGCAGCAGCTGGCTGCCGGTCCACAACCACCACTTCAAACCCGGCACGGGCCAGATAGTAAGCACTGGTGGTACCGATGACGCCGCTACCCAAGACCATGACGCGCATTTTCATATCCCTCATCGCGGCTGACCGCTGACGTTTGTTATTCAGAGCTTTAGATGCGCGCAGTGTAAAAAAGATTTGCCAGTGCTTTTCACTATATAAGCGCCTATATTTGGCGACAATTCTCGGCAAAAACCCTTTTCACGGAGGCGCATCCCCTATGCGTACCAACACTCAGACCAAACGTGAGCTGGACAAGATCGACCGCAACATCCTGCGGATCCTGCAAGCGGACGGGCGTATCTCATTTACGGAGCTGGGGGAAAAGGTCGGGCTCTCGACCACGCCCTGTACCGAGCGGGTCCGGCGCCTGGAGCGCGAAGGAATCATCATGGGCTACAACGCCCGGCTCAATCCGCAGCACCTGAAGGGTAGTTTGCTGGTGTTCGTCGAGATCAGCCTGGACTACAAGTCCGGCGATACTTTCGAAGAATTTCGCCGCGCGGTGCTGAAACTGCCCCACGTACTGGAATGCCACTTGGTGTCTGGGGATTTCGATTATCTGGTGAAGGCGCGGATTTCCGAGATGGCGTCCTACCGCAAGCTACTGGGCGACATTCTGCTCAAGCTGCCGCATGTGCGCGAATCCAAGAGCTATATCGTGATGGAAGAGGTGAAGGAGAGCCTGACGCTGCCGATTCCGGACTGAAGATCAAAAGATCGCAGCCTGCGGCAGCTCCTACCGAGAAATGCGATCCCATGTAGGAGCTGTCGCAGGCTGCGATCTTTTAAACCAACACCTGTCGGTTCGAGGCCATGTACTCAAACACTTGCTTCTCCGCCCGCGGGTGAATCAGTTCCACCGGCCCGCGCCCATTCGGGCATGGCAAGGTCTTGGTCGTACCAAACAATCGGCAGATCAGCGGCCGCTCTTCATACACCGTGCAACCGTTCGGCCCCAGATGAACGCAATTGAGTTCATCCATCGCCGCATCCTGCTCGGCGCGAGTCTTGCGCGGCAGGCGCGACATTTCTTCCGGCGAAGTGGTCACCGGTCCGCAGCAGTCATGGCAGCCGGGGACGCATTCAAACGAAGGAATTTGCTGGCGCAGAGTGCGAATTGTCTGACTGTTGCAGCTCATTGAAGCGGTGACCGAATGTGGAATAGACCGGGATTCTGACGTAAAACCCGCGTTCCAGACAGCGCCACCCGACCAATGTTGCCCGCCTGGGAAAGTCCGGCTTATGCTCCGGCAAATTTTCTAAACGCAAAAACCAGGAACATGCACATGACCGCCCGTGCGCAACAGCCTGTCCCAAGCCATCAGCACACCGCTTCTTACTACGCTGCCAGCAGTCTGCCGCAGCCGGAATATCCGGCGCTCAATGGCGAAGTCCTGGCCGATGTCTGTGTGGTCGGCGGAGGATTTTCCGGGTTGAACACGGCACTCGAACTGGCCGAACGCGGTCTGAGTGTGGTGCTGCTCGAAGCCCATAAAATCGGCTGGGGTGCCAGCGGGCGCAACGGCGGGCAGCTGATACGCGGCGTCGGCCACGGTCTCGATCAGTTCGCCAACATCGTCGGGGACGAAGGTGTTCGGCAGATGAAACTCATGGGGCTGGAAGCCGTAGAAATCGTCCGCCAGCGCGTCGAGCGTTTTCAGATTCCCTGCGACCTGACGTGGGGCTACTGCGATCTGGCCAACAAGCCCCGGGACCTTGAGGGCTTCGCCGAAGATGCCGAAGAACTGCGCGGCCTCGGCTACCGCTACGAGACCCGTTTGCTGCAAGCCAATGAAATGCACACCGTGGTTGGCTCCAGGCGCTATGTCGGCGGCTTGGTTGACATGGGTTCCGGGCATCTGCATCCGCTGAACCTGGCCTTGGGCGAAGCTGCCGCTGCGCAGCAATTGGGCGTAAAACTATTTGAGCAATCGACCGTCACGCGCATCGACTACGGACCCGAGGTCAAGGTCCACACCGCCCAGGGCACGGTCCGCGCCAAGACACTGGTGCTGGGCTGCAACGCTTACCTGAGTGGGCTCAACCCCGAACTCAGCGGCAAAGTCCTGCCAGCCGGTAGCTACATCATTGCGACCGAGCCATTGAGCGAAGAAGTCGCCCACGCTTTGCTGCCGCAAAATATGGCTGTGTGCGATCAACGGGTGGCACTGGATTATTACCGTCTCTCGGCGGACCGGCGCCTGCTGTTCGGTGGCGCTTGTCATTACTCAGGCCGCGACCCGAAAGACATCGCCGCGTACATGCGCCCGAAAATGCTCGAGGTTTTCCCGCAGTTGGCTGACGTGAAGATCGAGTATCGATGGGGCGGCATGATCGGCATCGGCGCCAATCGCCTGCCGCAGATTGGCCGGTTAAAGGATCAGCCGAATGTGTATTACGCCCAGGCCTATTCCGGTCATGGCGTGAATGCCACGCACCTGGCGGGCAAGTTGCTGGCCGAAGCCATCAGCGGCCAGCACGGCGGTGGTTTTGATTTGTTCGCCAAGGTGCCGCATATCACCTTCCCCGGCGGCAAGCATCTGCGCTCGCCGCTTTTGGCGCTGGGGATGTTGTGGCATCGGCTGAAAGAGCTTCGCTGAACGCCCTTCACCTGTAGGGAACGCGGTTCATCTCACAGGCGCCAGAATGGCTTCAACCCCTCCTCCCGCGCCTGCTCCCGTGTCAGGCCGATATCCTTAAGCTGATCCTGCGTCAGCGCCAGCAATGCCTTGCGCGTGTGCAGGCGCCGCCAGAACAGATCCCAGCGACTCAGGCCGGACGGCGCATTGCGCATCAGCGCATGGCGTGCGTTGTCCTTCTGCCCTGTCTCCAGTTCCTGACTGTGTAACGTCAGCCGCACATCGCTCAAGCCGTTCATGTTGTTTGCTCCTGTTTACTTGGGTAGCCAGAGGTTCCATGATGCGTGGGCGAGAAAAAGCATTACAGATTCAAACAACCTGTATTAACTCAATACAGATTTGCCGTTTTTCCGGCTGAATGGCGTATTTCTGCGTCATCTGTACCGGTCTACCGAATCACCCATACCGAGGCTGCGCCATGACCCTTTACGTCAACCTCGCCGAATTGCTCGGCACACGTATCGAACAGGGCTTCTATCGCCCCGGTGACCGGCTGCCGTCGGTGCGGGCATTGAGCGTCGAGCATGGGGTCAGCCTGAGCACGGTGCAGCAGGCCTATCGAGTACTGGAAGACAGCGGATTGGCTATGCCCAAGCCCAAGTCCGGGTATTTCGTTCCGGCCAGCCGTGAGCTGCCCGACCTGCCCGCAGTAGGTCGTCCAGCCCAGCGTCCGGTGGATATTTCCCAATGGGATCAAGTGCTGGAGCTGATCCGCGCGGTGCCGCGCAAGGACGTGGTGCAACTGGGTCGCGGAATGCCGGACATCGCCTCGCCGACCATGAAACCGCTGTTGCGCGACCTGGCACGCATCAGTCGGCGCCAGGACATGCCCGGCCTGTATTACGACAACATTCACGGCAACCTCGAACTGCGCGAACAGATCGCCCGCCTCATGCTTGATTCCGGCTGCCAGCTGGGCGTCGGCGATCTGGTGGTCACCACCGGTTGCCACGAAGCGCTGTCCACCAGCGTTCGGGCGATCTGCGAACCGGGTGACATCGTGGCGGTGGACTCGCCAAGCTTTCACGGCGCCATGCAGACCCTCAAGGGCCTGGGCATGAAAGCCTTGGAAATCCCCACCGACCCGCTGACCGGGATCAGCCTCGAAGCACTGGAACTGGCGCTGGAGCAATGGCCGATCAAGGTCATACAGTTGACCCCCAACTGCAACAACCCGTTGGGCTACATCATGCCCGAGTCACGCAAGCGCACGTTGTTGACGCTCGCCCAGCGGTTTGATGTCGCGATCATCGAAGACGATGTATATGGCGAACTGGCCTACACCTACCCGCGTCCGCGCACGATCAAGTCTTTCGACGAGGACGGTCGAGTGTTGCTCTGCAGTTCGTTTTCCAAGACGCTGGCGCCAGGACTGCGCATCGGTTGGGTTGCGCCCGGCCGCTATCTGGAACGGGTGCTGCACATGAAATACATCAGCACCGGCTCCACAGCGCCGCAACCGCAGATTGCAATCGCCGAATTTCTCAAGAGCGGGCACTTCGAACCCCATTTACGGCGGATGCGCACGCAATACCAGCGTAATCGCGACATGATGATCGATTGGGTGACCCGCTATTTTCCCGCCGGGACCCGAGCCAGTCGCCCCCAAGGCAGCTTTATGTTGTGGGTCGAACTGCCGGAAGGCTTCGATACGTTGAAACTGAATCGAGCCTTGCACGATCAAGGCGTACAGATTGCGGTCGGCAGCATTTTTTCCGCTTCGGGCAAGTACCGCAATTGCCTGCGCATGAACTACGCGGCCAAACCAACTCCGCAGATTGAAGAAGCGGTGCGTAAGGTCGGTTCGATGGCGAGCATGCTGTTGGCACAGGACTTCTAGTTCAGCTGGAACCTGCCGCCGCCTTCAAACCGTGTCAGGTCGTTGACCCGACTGGTGGGGTCGCTCAACCGGGCATCGACTTCCAGCTCGACATCCAGACGCAATCCCTCACCGGCCATGCCGGCGCGCCACGGTATGACCCGATCTCCCGGACGCAGCAGGTCTGCCTCCAAGGGCTCGCCAGATTCACGCCTCCAATGCACGGCAAGTCCATCCAGCTGCACCGCCACAATACGTAATTGCATGGTCCCTGCTCCCCAGCGAAAACGCTGCGGGTCGGCCCGTGGCGCGATGAATCGCCATACCATCGGTTGAGGCTCAGGGCATTGAATCAACATATGAATCCGGCGGCTGCCGAAACTCAAGTCAGCGTCATCTGCAGCAGGCATCTTCAACAGCGCGCCTCGGGTTACTGATCCGTAATCCAGTTGATTCGGAGTCAGGCGCAGGTCGCACGCCTCACGAGCCGATACCGATGACGGGGCAAAAAACAATTGAACCAAGAGCAAGATAACAATGGGTTTCAAGGCAGCACTCGATCAGGACAGGGTCGGTTCATGACATAGGGCGTCGGCACGCTCATACAGCTCGTCCCCGGTAGCCGCTGGTTCGGTCAGCGGTAACGTTAGAACGCAGTGAGTTACGCCCCCTCGGCGCACATGCAAAACCTGGCCAGGCTTTGAATCGCTCAGAAAGATGGTGCCGGCGTCCAGTACCGTCGTGAGGAACCGGCCCTGCGCATCATGGACCGCCCCTCCCTGCGCTAACCACTGTCGATCCGCTGTCCTGGCCTGCAAGAGCAAACGCCTTACATTCACCATAGAAAAATCCAGATACTGCACCGAGCCTCGACTGGCTTCGACTTCCTGAAAACCGTTGAGTACATCGACGTTACGCGGCAGGCTGAGGGAATCGATCTCCACCCTCCCAGTGTTGTATGCCGGCAAGGTTGCCGCTACCGCCCGCCCCTTGCCGTCGGTCCAGACCGGACCTTGTGGCGTGTGCAACTTCAGTCCGGCCGAATCGCCTGCCTTGAGCACGGCAAAAGTGTCACTCACAGCATATGGCGAAAGTGTCACGCCATCAGGATGGAACACTGCTGCGCCCCGTGCCCCTGTATCGAAGCTGGTCGAGCCAGGCCGCCGGCTGTAGCCGAAATCGAGGCTTGAGTAATGTGCCAGTACGCCAAGCCGCGCCCCCATGCTCGACTGGCCATCTTCGCGACGCTCACCGCTGACGCTGTAGGCCAGTGTTTCGCTCACGGAATCACTGATGACCACCCCACTACGTACCCCTGATCGCTCATCGTCACGCAAGTAGCTGCGTATCCGGCGCTGCCCGCCCAAGGGAGCGGCAAGTGTCAGATAAGCCGAACTGCCTCCGCGACGCTCTTCCGTTGCTCCGACATCTCGTTCCAGCGTCAGCGACAAGGTCGTCCTCTGCGGCAACATTCTTGACCAGGAGAGTCCTAACCTTGTTTGCGCTGGCTCATAGGCGCTGGTGTACCGCGACAGATTCGCGCCCAGTGCCCCCCAACGCTCGGTCGAGCCATTGAGAGAGAAGACCCATTGATCCCGCCCGCGGTACTCGGGTCTTTGCTGGTGACGGTTCCAGCCAGTATCTGAAAGCGTGCGAAATCCTTCGCTCGCGCGTGCGGCAAAAATACTCGCCGACAGATTTGCCGATAGCGCCACACTGGTTGTCATTTGTAACTGATGGCCACGCTGCCCCTGCGACAGCTCATTGGACAATACCTGCCGAATACCCGAGGTCACACCAACTGACCATTGTTGCTGCAGACCCCAGCCCGATGACAAGTAGCCGGTTGCGCCCATTACGCCACCCGACATACGCGTGCCCCTGCTCCAGTCGAGGTCTGTGCTGAACGCCGCGAATGCTGGCGTCTGACGCCCATCCTGCTGCGAACGTCGCACCTGACCCAGTGCGAAATTGAAACCCGACGGGGTACCGAAATCCGCGTCATACAGTCCCTCGGCCGGCACCCGAAATTGCCGTTGACGCCCATCCTCCTCGTGCACCGTCACCTCCAGATCCAACTGACTGCTCAACAATGGCAACTCTGTGAATACGAACGGCCCACTGGGCACCATTGTCGTGTAGATCATCACACCGTTTTGGCGAACCTCAATACGCGCCGCCGAATACGCCACACCTTCGACCCGGCTACGAGCTCCCCGACCCCTGTCGCTCAAACGGGCGAAAGCGCGATCTGGCTGCAGTTGTATGCCGGTGAACGACTCACCGGCAAACAAGGGGGAGGTCATGTTCAATTGGCCAATCTGCAGGGTAGCGTCGAATGATTCCAGCGTTCTCGCACCGTAGGCATAAAGGTGCTCAAAACCTGCGTGATCGGAAGATTCGGTATAGGAATGTCGACTGCGCAACACCCAATCCCCGGCATTCATTCCTATTTCCGAGGCGACACTTCGATAATCCCTTCGCTGCCCAGCGGACTCGCTGCTTTGCACCAATACGTCATAGTTGACCAAGCCCGCCATGCCACCACGGGCAAACTTGCGCGACGCCCTTTCGATCGGCAGCAAGGTATTGGTCGGCACTAAAATATCGACCTGCTCCACACCGGGATAAAGGCTGACCACTGCGGCGGGGAAGCTATCGGCAAATGTCGGGCATTGCGTCGAATCAAGCGCCGATGCAGGAGCATGAGCAGGAGCACGCACCCCAGCTGCTTTCAGCAACTGCGGATCGAAACAGAGGCGACCTTGCTCGTCGAACGTGGCCTTGATGCGCCCTTTAGGCTGGCCATTGACCGCCAACCCAACAGAGCGCGGGCCCTGCAGAAATCGCGGTGCATCCCGAAAAAGCTCAGCCAGTGCCGGATCAATCCCACGAGCCTTGAGCACCAGGGGATCAAACACTACAGACTCGGCAGCCATTGTCGGCAACCCGTACAAAACCAACATCAGACCGCCAAGCCATCGCGTTACCGCCGAGGACATCAACGACCAACCGGCGAATCATGATGCTGAACAGAAAATCCATAAGTTGTTGCCGGAAAAATCCGTACAGTCGTTGTGTTTAACGCACCCCCCGGTTGCATTGCAACGTTCAGACGCTCACCGGGTAAAAGGTATGGCCGCGGCAGGTCCACCGATATACCGCCAGGCAATGGCACAACAGCCTTGGCCAACCTGACGACATAAGGGCTGGGGTTGCTCACACGTAATTGATTGCCTGCCTGTGACCATCGCAGCAACTTCCACGGCTCCCGTTCTATCGGAAGACCAGAGGGACGAATAATAACCGGCAAGTTCTGTCGAACACCCAGACTGACACGCGAGCCATCCGCGCCTGCAACAGGGCTGACGCCTTCGAAAATCACTCGTTTGAGCCGCTCGACCTGCAACGGCTGAACGGCCTGCAGGATAAATCGCACTTGCTGTACAGCTCCTGGCTCGACGCGCGCCACCGGCGGGGTGAATACCAGCAATAGCTCATCATCTTCAGCTACGTTTTCTACGCTGGTGAACAGAAGCGCAGGTCGTGCATCGGTATTTCTGACATTCATGGTGGACTCACCAATGCGCTCTTCGATGACCAGCACGGGTGTCTGCGGCACCATCCCTGCTCCCTGAGCAACGGGAGTGGACAACAACAGAAACAGAAACAAACCATGCAGGACCGGGTCGTTAAACAACCTAGACATATGGATTTCCAGAATTCATCAAGACAAGGGCGGCAGGCAAAAACCGGGTGCCGAACGACACCCGGGGCTGGTGCCGTCAGATATAGAACATGTCGAACGTCACGGAGCCATCGAGCGGAATTTCGTTAGCGATCGGCAACGCATCGCTGGGCCCGATGATGGGTACCAGGCTCATCGGGAAATTGTGATGCCTTGCCGCGATCGGGCCGCTGGCAACGTTTGCGCCCCAGGAATAAAACGCCGGTGCGTTACCCACCAAGCCGGTCGTAGGCGATTGCCACAACGGATTGGCCACTGTCCGGGTCAGCAGTACTTGAGCTCTTCCATCGGCATCAGGGATCCGATAGCGCAAACCAAATCCACCGATTCGCGTGCCATTAATCTCGCCAATACCGTAGAAAAGTGCCGGATTACTTTGCCCGGCACCGTCATGTATTCCCGGCAACTTTGTTGCCTCACGGTTATCCCTGACTGAGACCTCGACTGACGCCGGCGCATCGCAGTTTATATACAGAGAGATATCGCGCTCGGGCAGTATGGTTTGCGTTGTCTTGTTAAGCGTCGCTGCGGAAATCTTGCGCAAATCCACGGTATCCCCGCCCTGGAATGCCGGCACGCATGAGGTCGGAATGATAGTTCCAATCACATTTAAATCAGCGCTTTCAGCCATGGCCATCAGAGGAAAGGCGCTAAAAACAAAAGTTACAACAATGTTTGCCTTTTTCATCACAACATCCTGTTGATAAATGTAGTAACAACTATGCAAATCATTAATCAGCTTAACGACCTGCAGTCCAATCAAGCGAATTTATAGTCTCGGGTTACGTAGGATTGATCTGTAGGAGTAAACGTCGAAGCCCGATAGAAATCACCACTGTTTCTGTAGTTCGCCTGTTGGTGATCACTCAGAGGTAATGACCAAGGTAAAAATCCGTCGCCCATTCACGCAGCCAACGGACATGCCATACTTCGCGCTATGCCTCGATTCGAGACGATTGACGTGCGACTCCGACAGCCCCTGCTTGCTCTTGTGCTACTTGCCTCGTTTCTGGGCGGTTGCGCCAACTTCGACATTCAAGTTGACCCCAGCCAGGCACTGCCGGCGACAGAGTCCGCGTTCGGCCGCTCGGTCAAGGCGCAGGCTGCGCCTTATCAGGGACAATCGGGTTTTCGCTTGCTGTCTGACGGCACTGATGCCTTCACCGCCCGGGCCGAGCTGATTCGCAAAGCCCAAAGCAGCCTCGATCTGCAGTACTACATCGTGCATGACGGCATCAGCACACGCATGCTGGTGGAGGAAATGCTCAAGGCTGCCGACCGTGGCGTACGCGTTCGCATTTTGCTCGACGACACAACCAGCGACGGCCAGGATCGCACCATTGCGACCCTGGCAGCCCATCCCAAGATTCAGATCCGCGTGTTCAACCCCCTGCATCTCGGTCGCAGCACCGGCGTTACGCGCACTTTGGGGCGGTTTTTCAACCTGTCACTGCAACACCGGCGCATGCACAACAAGCTGTGGCTGGCGGACAACAGCATGGCCATTGTTGGCGGGCGTAACCTGGGTGACGAGTATTTCGATGCCGAGCCCAACATGAACTTCACCGACATCGACTTGCTCGGTGTCGGCCCGGTCGCCGAGCAGTTGGGGCAGAGTTTCGACCAGTACTGGAACAGCGCGCTGAGCAAGCCGATCGACGAGTTCATGTCGACCAAGCCAACGGCAGAGGATTTGCAAAACACGCGCACCCGACTGGAAGAGTCCCTGGAGCAATCACGCAGACAAAATCACGCCCTCTATCAACGCCTGATGGTCTACCGCACCGAACCGCGCCTTGATAACTGGCGTAAAGAGCTGATCTGGGCGAACAACCAGGTGTTGTGGGATGCGCCGAGCAAGGTACTGGCCGATGGCGAGCCCGATCCGCACTTGCTGCTGACCACTCAGTTGGCACCGGAACTCGATGGCGTCAGCAAAGAACTGATCATGGTCTCGGCCTACTTCGTGCCGGGCCCGCAAGGGCTGGTTTACCTGACCGGACGCGCCGACGCCGGCGTATCGGTGCGCCTGCTGACCAACGCGCTGGAGGCTACGGACGTACCGGCGGTGCATGGCGGCTACGCGCCTTATCGCAGAGCCCTGCTGGAGCACGGTGTGCAGCTGTTTGAGCTGCGCCGCCAGCCCGGCGATGAAAGCGGTAGTGGGCCTCGCCTGTTTTCCAGCCGGTCCTATGGCGAATCCGATTCGAGCCTGCACAGCAAGGCGATCATCTTCGACCAGCGGAAATCCTTCATCGGCTCGTTCAATTTCGACCCGCGCTCGGTCTTGTGGAACACCGAAGTCGGCGTTCTGGTCGACAGCCCCGAACTGGCCGCTCGGGTCCGCGAACTGGCATTGCAAGGCATGGCACCCGCCCTGAGTTATCAGGTGAAGCTGGAAAACGACCAGATCGTCTGGACCACTGAAGACGACGGCAAGATGCACACCCTGACCAAAGAACCGGGGAGTTGGTGGCGGCGGTTCAATGCGTGGCTGAGCAATACGGTCGGGCTGGAGAGGATGTTGTAAAAGATCGCAACCGACGCAGGAGCTGCTGAAGGCTGCGATCTTTTGATCTTTGATTCTAAGCCGCTTGCACCGTACCAAACGCCCCTTGCCGCGACACCACTATCAACACGCCCAGGGCCCCAACCGCCATCAACAACGGCAACGCATGCCCGCTGACCCATTGACTGCCGGCACCCGCCAACAGTGGCCCGATCAGACAACCAATCCCCCACAGCTGGGCGATATGCGCATTGGCCCGCACCAGCGCATCATCGCGATAACGCTCGCCGATCAGGATCAGCGACAAAGTGAACAGCCCGCCAGCACTGGCGCCGAACAGTACCCACAACGGCCAGATCAGCAGCGTATCGATCAGCATGGGGATCGCCAGACTCGCCACCAACAGGACCACCGCACAACCGGTGAACAATGCACGCCGTGACAAGCGATCAGCCAGGGCACCAATCGGCAATTGCAGAATCGCATCGCCGACGACCACGGTGCTGACCATTGCTAAAGCGATCTCCGTGGTAAAGCCCTGGCGCAGGCAGTAGACCGGCAACAACGTCAGGATCATCGCTTCGAACGCCGCAAACAACGAAACCGCCCAGGCAATCGCTGGCAAACCACGACAGAAAGCCAACAAATCAGAAAGGGTCACGCTGCTGGCCTCGCTACTCGGCGCACCGCTACGGCCGAGCAACAGAAATGGCGCGCCCATCAACAATCCGACGCCCACCCAAAAACCATAATCGTGATCGGTACCCATGAACCCCAGCAACACCGGCCCGGCCAACTGGCTCAGCGCATAGCAGCTGCCATACAGCGCCACCAAGCGTCCGCGCCATTGCTCGATTACCAATTGATTGATCCAGCTTTCACCGATGATGAAGACGAGGGTCAGGATCACCCCGATCATCAACCGCAGCACCAGCCATATCGGATAGCTCGGAAGCAGTGCCAGCAATCCGATGGAAACCGCCCCGGCCCACAGGCACAGGCGCATCAGATTCGCCGTGCCGAAACGTGCCGCCAGATGGCTGGAGATTTTCGCCCCCAGCAACACGCCAATGGCCGGCATCGCCGCCATTACACCGATGGCAAACGATCCGTATCCCCAGCCTTCCAGGCGAAACGACACCAGTGGCATGCTGACCCCAAGGGCCAGGCCAACACTCAAGACAGACGCCAACACGGCAAAATACGTCGCCCAACGCATGTTCCACGCTCCTGTGGAAAATTATTGTTTTTACGGACGGCACAAAACACTGTGGGAGCGAGCCTGCTCACGAAGACGGAGCAACATTCAACACTTTCGTCGACTGTCACACCTCTATCGCGAGCAGGCTCGCTCCCACAAGGGATCTGCGTCGTTCGGGGGGCCTGCTACCGGAACAGGCCGCCCCTTAACGCCTTACAACTTGATCCAGGTCGCCTTCAGCTCGGTGTACTTGTCGAACGCGTGCAATGACTTGTCGCGACCGTTGCCGGACTGCTTGAAGCCACCGAACGGCGCGGTCATGTCGCCGCCATCGTATTGGTTGACCCACACGCTACCGGCACACAGGGCGCGGGCGGTGAGATGAGCCTTGGAGATGTCGGCAGTCCAGACCGCAGCGGCCAGGCCGTAAGGCGTGTCGTTGGCAATCGCGATGGCTTCTTCAGCACTGTCGAAGGTGATGACCGACAGAACCGGGCCGAAGATTTCTTCCTGGGCGATTTTCATCGCGTTGCTCACGCCGTCGAAAATCGTCGGCTCGACGTAAGTGCCGCCGGTTTCTTCCAGAATGCGCTTGCCGCCAGCCACCAGTTTGGCGCCGTCGGTGTGGCCCGATTCGATGTAGGACAGCACGGTGTTCATCTGCTGAGTGTCCACCAGTGCGCCGACGTTGGTCGCCGGGTCCAGCGGGTTACCCGGCTTCCAGGTTTTCAGGGCCTCGATCACCAGCGGCAGGAATTTGTCCTTGATCGAACGCTCCACCAGCAGGCGCGAACCAGCGGTGCAAACTTCGCCCTGGTTGAAGGCGATGGCACCGGCAGCGGCTTCGGCAGCGTCCTGCAGGTTCGGGGCATCGGCGAATACAATATTCGGGCTCTTGCCGCCGGCTTCGAGCCAGACGCGCTTCATGTTCGACTCGCCGGAGTAGATCAGCAGTTGCTTGGCGATTTTGGTCGAACCGGTGAACACCAGGGTGTCGACGTCGTTATGCAAGGCCAAGGCCTTGCCGACGGTGTGACCATAGCCTGGCAGCACGTTCAGCACACCTTTCGGAATACCGGCTTCAACGGCCAGCGCCGCGATGCGGATGGCGGTCAGCGGGGATTTTTCCGACGGTTTGAGGATCACCGAGTTACCGGTGGACAGCGCCGGGCCGAGTTTCCAGCAAGCCATCATCAGCGGGAAGTTCCACGGCACGATGGCGCCAACCACTCCAACCGGCTCGCGGGTCACCAGACCCAGCTGATCGTGCGGGGTGGCAGCGACTTCGTCGTAGATCTTGTCGATGGCTTCACCGCTCCAGCTCAGCGCTTGCGCCGCGCCGGGAACGTCGATGTACAGGGAGTCGCTGATCGGCTTGCCCATGTCGAGGGTTTCAAGCAGGGCCAGCTCTTCGGCATGCTGCTTGAGCAGACCGGCGAAACGGATCATGGTGGATTTGCGCTTGGCTGGTGCCAGACGCGACCAGGCACCGGAGTTGAAGGTGGCGCGGGCGTTTTCCACGGCGCGCTGGGCATCGGCGGCGTCACAGCTGGCGATCTTGCCCAGCAGACGGCCATCGACCGGGCTGATGCACTCGAACGTCTCGGCGGACACAGCGTCGGTGTATTCGCCATTGATGTAGGCGCGGCCTTCGATTTTCAGGTCGCGGGCGCGTTGCTCCCAGTCGGCACGGGTCAGGGTGGTCATACGAGTGTCCTCCTCTTATTGAATACGACACCCGCGTTCTTCGCGGGTGCTGTCAGGAATTCTGCCCGGCCAGCCTGCTTTTTCGGCCCAAGGCAACCGCCACCCTAAACCAGCCGCACATGAAGTTTCAATATATTTGACATAACGCTGGCAAATGGCCTTGCGATGTTCATTTTAATAAACATAGACTTTGGCCAAATCAACCACTCGCGTCGCAATCACGGGGGCATACAACAATGAGCATCAATAACGTCGTCGACTTCAGCCAGGCCACTACGGAACCCGAGCGCTACCACCCTGACCCGGCAAAAGTGCTCAAGGGCGACCCTGAACAAACGCTCTACAACCACTACAACAGCCCGTGCGGGCAATTGAACGCTGGCGTGTGGGAAGCGGAGGTCGGCCAATGGGCCGTCAACTTCACCGAACACGAATACTGCGAAATCGTTCAAGGTGTTTCAGTGCTACGCGACAACGAGGGCAACGCCAAGACCCTGCGCGTGGGTGATCGCTTTGTGATCCCGGCCGGCTTCAAAGGAACGTGGGAAGTGCTGGAACCGTGCCGCAAGATTTATGTGGCGTTTGAACAGAAGGCTTGAGGCCCTGACAGGCACCACAAAATCCAGGCAACAAAAAAGGCCCGTATCTCGCGATACGGGCCTTTTTCGTAAGAAGGAAAAATCAATTACTTGATTTTGCCTTCTTTGTAGATCACGTGCTTGCGAACAACCGGATCAAATTTCTTGATCTCGATTTTGTCCGGAGTAGTGCGCTTGTTCTTGTCGGTAGTGTAGAAGTGACCAGTACCGGCGCTCGAAATCAAACGAATCAATTCACGCATGATTAGCTCCCTTAGATCTTGCCAGCTTTGCGGATTTCGGCCAGCACGACAGTAATGCCACGCTTGTCGATGATACGCATGCCTTTGGCAGATACGCGCAGACGCACGAAACGTTTCTCTTCTTCAACCCAGAAGCGGTGATGCTGCAGGTTCGGCAGGAAACGACGACGGGTTTTGTTGTTTGCGTGGGAAATGTTATTCCCAGTCACCGGACCCTTACCGGTAACTTGACAGACTCTAGACATGCCTCAGCCCTCTAAACCACATGCCCAACCCGGCATGGGTTGGCCGCTTAATCTCTCAGTCATTTGGCGCCAGGCGCCGCGTTTCTTTAAGGGTCTTACCGGCTACACCTACAAACGAAGGAACCGGGCCCCTAGAAAAGAGCGCTGCTTTATACCAGAAAGACTAGAGAGCAACAACATTCAGTGTGCATTGAATTCGCAAAAACCCCATTTTTCGGGCGCCAAGGGCTTTGGACAAAGGCTATCGCCGATGCCGACCACTCGTCGCAGAGAATTGGCCAGCTTGCCAACCGGGGGCATTTCAAAACCGCCGCACAGAAAAATCAGGCGCCATACTCCCCCGAAAATGAAAAAGGGGATAGTCATTTGCAATGGAGCCCACTAGGGTAAGCCTTTTCCAGACTGCACTTGCAGATGGGCCTTCGATCTGTAAAGGAATCCGACCATGCGCCTCGCTGCCCTATCGCTGTTGCTTGCCCCTTTGATGCTGAGCCCGCTGGCCCAGGCCGCCGCCCTGAGCGTCTGCACCGAGGCCAGCCCGGAAGGGTTCGACGTGGTGCAATATAACTCGTTGACGACAACCAACGCCTCGGCCGACGTGCTGATGAACCGCCTGGTGGACTTTGACACCGCCAGCGGCAAGGTAGTCGCCGGCCTCGCCGACAGCTGGGAGGTCAGTCCCGATGGTCTGGTCTACATCTTCAAATTGCACCCGCAAGTGAAGTTCCACCGCACCGAATACTTCTCCCCTACCCACGATGTAACCGCCGAAGACGTTATTTTCAGCTTCGACCGCATGCTCGACCCCGCCAATCCATGGCACAAAATTGCCCAAAGCGGCTTCCCGCATGCGCAATCGATGCAATTGCCTGCGCTGATCAAGAAGATCGATGCCCTTGACCCGTTGACTGTGCGCTTCACGCTCGATCATCCGGACTCGACATTCCTGCCAACCCTGAGCATGGGTTTCGCCTCGATCTATTCGGCCGAATATGCCGACAAACTGCTCAAGGCCGGAACGCCGGAGAAACTCAACAGTCAGCCGATCGGCACAGGTCCGTTTGTCTTCACCCGATTCCAGAAAGACGCCTCGATTCGCTACAAGGCCAACGCCGACTATTTCCGTGGCAAACCTGCGGTCGATCCGCTGATCTTCGCGATCACGCCGGACGCCAACGTGCGGTTGCAGAAATTGCGCCGTAACGAGTGCCAGATCGCTCTGTCACCCAAACCGCTGGACGTACAAGCCGCGCTGAAAGAACCGACGTTGAAAGTGGAAAAGACTGACGCCTTCATGACCGCGTTCGTCGCCCTCAACAGCCAGCACCCACCGCTGGATAAACCTGAAGTGCGTCAGGCGATCAACCTCGCCTTCGACAAAGCCAACTACGTCAAAGCCGTGTTCGAAGACACCGCCGAGCCTGCCAGCGGGCCGTACCCGCCCAACACCTGGAGCTACGCCAAGAGCTTGCCCGGCTATCCCCATGACGTGGCAAAAGCCAAGGCATTGATGGCCAAGGCCGGACTCAAGGAGGGCTTCCAGACCACGATATGGACCCGTCCGTCGGGCAGCCTGCTCAATCCCAATCCAAGCCTCGGCGCCCAAATGCTGCAATCCGATCTCGCGGAAATCGGCATTCAGGCCGAAATTCGCGTGATCGAATGGGGCGAGCTGATTCGTCGCGCCAAGGCGGGCGAGCACGACATCCTGTTCATGGGCTGGGCCGGCGATAACGGCGACCCGGACAACTTCCTCACACCGCAGTTTTCCTGCGCTGCGGTCAAGTCCGGTACCAACTTTGCCCGTTACTGCAACCAGGACCTGGACAAGCTGATCAGCGCTGGCAAGACCACCGGAGAGCAAGGTGTTCGTACCAAACTTTACGAACAGGCGCAGACCCAGATTCAGCAGCAGGCGTTGTGGCTGCCGCTGGCGCATCCGACTGCCTTCGCGTTGACGCGCAAGGATGTCGAGGGGTATTCGGTGAGCCCGTTCGGCCGCCAGGATTATTCGAAGGTTGACCTGAAGTAACCGCTACACCCACAGCTTGCAGGAGCCGGCTTGCTGGCGATATCGTCGTCACGCTCAGCACCTACGCCGGATCTGCTGGCCTCATCGCCAGCAAGCCGGCTCCTACAAATGTCTGCGTGTATTCCGTTACATCCACCCATACTCCGCCATCGACAGCGGATCACCGTCGCCGATGATGAAATGGTCGAGTATCCGCACGTCGATCAACTCCAGCGCTTTTTGCAGGCGCTTGGTCAGAACCCGGTCGGCCTGACTCGGATCGCTGTTGCCCGACGGATGATTGTGGCAGAGGATCAACGCCGCAGCATTGTTGGCCAAGGCGCGCTTGACCACCTCTCGCGGATGGACGCTGGTGTTGTCGATGGAACCGCGAAACAACACTTCAAAGGTCAACACCTGATGCCTGGAGTCCAGAAACAGGCAGCCAAACACCTCATGGGGCTCGTGGCGCAGCATCGATTTCAGATAATCGCGAACGGCCTGCGGATTCTCGAGGGCCGATTTTTGCCGCGCCCGCTCGGCCAGATGGCGCCTGCTCATTTCTTGAGCAGCCTGCAATTGAGCAAACTTGGCCGGCCCCAGCCCAAGTTGTTTGCTGAACGTTTCCTGATCCGCTTCGAGCAGCGTGCGCAGGCTGCCGAACTGATTCAGCAGGTGTCGCGCCAGATCGACTGCGCTTTTACCCACCACGCCCGTTCGTAGAAAAATAGCCAGTAACTCAGCGTCCGAAAGACTTCCCGCGCCCCGTTCCAGCAACCTCTCCCGCGGCCGCTCCGCCACCGGCCAATCGCGAATACTCATAGCACCTCCCTGTCTGTGGGCGCCGCTGTTCCGTAGCGGTCGCTGTGATATCGTAGCCCATCTTTTTGCGGGCGATTTCACTCCTGGGGAGGGGGTATCGCCATGCAGTCATCAACGAAATGAAAGGCAGGCCTATGCAGCGGCTGTATCGGAAACGCATTGTTCTGGGTGTCGGCGGCGGTATTGCTGCCTACAAGAGCGCCGACCTGGTTCGCCGCCTGATCGACCAGGGCGCTGAAGTGCGCGTGGTCATGACCCGTGGTGGGGCCGAATTCATCACCCCGCTGACCATGCAGGCCCTGTCTGGGCATCCGGTCCATCTGGACCTGTTGGACCCGGCGGCAGAAGCTGCGATGGGCCACATCGAGCTGGCCAAGTGGGCTGATCTGGTGCTGATCGCTCCCGCTACCGCGGACCTGATCGCCCGATTGGCCCAAGGCATTGCCGACGATCTGCTCACCACGCTGGTGCTGGCCACGGACGCGGTCGTGGCTGTTGCCCCGGCCATGAACCAGGCCATGTGGCGCGACCCGGCGACTCAAGCCAATCTGCAAACCCTCGAAAGCCGCGACATCAAGGTCTTCGGTCCAGCGTCAGGCAGCCAGGCCTGCGGCGATGTAGGCCTTGGGCGCATGCTCGAAGCCACCGACCTCGCCCAACTCGCTGCCGACTGTTTCCAGCGTCAGGCGCTGACCGGCAAACACGTGCTGATCACAGCGGGTCCGACCCAGGAAAACATTGACCCGGTGCGCTACATCACCAACCACAGCTCCGGAAAAATGGGCTTTGCCCTGGCCGAAGCCGCGGTGGAAGCCGGCGCCCGCGTGACCCTGATCACTGGCCCCGTACACCTGCCGACCCCGGATCGCGTTACGCGTATCGACGTGGTCAGTGCCCGCGACATGCTGGCCGCGTGCGAATCCGCGATCCCCTGCGACATTTTCATTGCCTCGGCTGCCGTCGCGGATTACCGCCCGGAAGTCGTCGCCCCGCAAAAACTCAAGAAAGATCCTACGAGCGGCGACGGCTTGCTACTACAAATGGTGCGCAACCCGGACATCCTGGCCAGCATCGCCACACGCCCCGATCGCCCGTTCAGTGTCGGTTTCGCCGCCGAAACCGAACACCTGCTCGATTACGCTGCGCGCAAGTTGAAAGACAAGAACCTCGACTTGATCGTCGCCAACGATGTCGCCAACCCGACCATTGGCTTCAACAGCGAAGAAAACGCCTGCAGCGTGATCGACCGTGAGCTTCATGCCACACTTTTCGCCCAGACCAGCAAGAGCAAGATTGCTCGCCAGCTGATCACTTTTATCGCCGAACGTCTGAACCAGGTTTAATTTACATGCACGCTTTGCAAGCCAAAATCCTCGACCCCCGCCTCGGTACCGAATTCCCGCTGCCGCAATACGCTACGTCTGGCTCCGCCGGCCTCGACCTGCGGGCCATGCTGGAAAAGGACATCGTGATCAAACCGGGGGAAACGGTGCTGATTCCTACCGGCCTGTCGATTTACATAGGCGATCCGAACCTCGCGGCGCTCATTCTGCCGCGCTCGGGAATGGGCCATAAGCACGGCATCGTGCTGGGCAACCTCGTTGGTCTGATCGACTCCGATTATCAGGGCCAACTGCAGGTTTCCTGCTGGAACCGTGGCCAGACCGAATTCACCATGCCGGTTGGCGAGCGTTTGGCGCAACTGGTGCTGGTGCCTGTTGTTCAAGCGCACTTCGAGATGGTTCAAGAGTTCGTCGAGACTGACCGCGGCACGGGCGGCTTCGGCCATACCGGCAGCCATTGATCCGGCACGCTGCCTTGTAGGAGCAGCCTTCGGCAGCTCCTACAAAAGAGCGAGCTTGCGCTCCAGGAATTTCATACTGTCTCTGCAAGGTTAGCTACTGAAAATCAAGGCATTGCATGGCCTGATATCCGTCAATTCCGCTGTCATGGCCCTTTCGCACGACGAACTCTCTGTGGAAAGCGCCGTCATACTCTTCAGTTTGAACGTGTCGCCAAATATTTCGACAACCTGTCCAACCACTTTCGAGATGGAGCATTTCCACAGATGAACACCCCGGCAAACGTCGCACCCAAGTTCCCTGACAGCATTTTCCGCGCTTACGATATTCGCGGTACCGTCCCGGAATTCCTGAACGCTGAAACTGCTTACTGGATCGGCCGTGCTGTCGGCTCCCAAAGCCTGGCCCAAGGCGAACCGAACGTGTCCGTCGGTCGCGACGGGCGCTTGTCCGGGCCGGAATTGGTCGCGCAACTGATCAAAGGCATCGCCGACAGTGGCTGCCACGTCAGTGATGTCGGCCTCGTGCCGACCCCGGCGCTGTACTACGCCGCGAACGTGCTGGCCGGAAAATCCGGTGTGATGCTGACCGGCAGCCACAACCCGTCGAACTACAACGGTTTCAAAATCGTCATTGCCGGCGACACCCTGGCCAACGAACAGATCCAGGCCCTCCACGACCGCCTCAAGACCCACAACCTGAGCAGCGGTCAGGGCAGCATCACCCAGGTCGAGATCCTCGACCGCTACACCACTGAAATCGTCCAGGACATCAAGCTGGCCCGTCGCCTGAAAGTGGTCGTCGACTGCGGCAACGGCGCGGCAGGTGTGATCGCTCCGCAACTGATCGAAGCGTTGAACTGCGAAGTCATCCCATTGTTTTGCGAAGTCGATGGCAACTTCCCGAACCACCACCCGGACCCAGGCAAGCCTGAAAACCTGGTGGACCTGATCAACAAGGTCAAGGAAACCAACGCCGATATCGGCCTGGCCTTCGACGGCGATGGTGATCGCGTCGGCGTGGTCACCAACACCGGCAGCATCGTCTACCCGGACCGCCTGCTGATGCTGTTCGCCCGCGACGTGGTTGCGCGCAACCCAGGCGCGGAAATCATCTTCGACGTCAAATGCACCCGTCGCCTGATTCCTCTGATCAAGGAATATGGTGGCCGCTCGCTAATGTGGAAGACTGGTCACTCGTTGATCAAAAAGAAAATGAAACAATCCGGCGCCCTGTTGGCCGGCGAAATGAGCGGGCACATCTTTTTCAAGGAGCGCTGGTTCGGTTTCGACGACGGCATTTACAGCGCCGCGCGGTTGCTGGAGATCCTCAGCAAGGAAAAATCCTCGGCCGAAGAGTTGTTCGCAACCTTCCCGAACGATATTTCTACGCCGGAAATCAATATCCATGTGACCGAAGAGAGCAAATTCAGCATCATTGATGCATTGCACGACGCGCAGTGGGGCGCAGGCGCCGACCTGACCACCATTGACGGCGTGCGAGTCGACTATGCCAAAGGCTGGGGCCTGGTGCGCGCCTCCAACACCACACCGGTGCTGGTGCTGCGCTTCGAGGCCGATGACGAGGCTGAATTGCAGCGCATCAAGGACGTTTTCAAAGTCCAGCTGAAGCGTGTTGCACCTGATCTCCAACTACCGTTCTGATTCACCCGGAGCCCTGAATGACCCTCGAACGCGAAGCCGCCGCCAACACCGCCAAGGTCCTGTCCGAAGCGCTGCCTTATATCCGCCGTTATGTCGGCAAGACACTGGTGATCAAATACGGCGGCAACGCGATGGAAAGCGAGGAGCTGAAAACCGGCTTCGCCCGCGACATCGTGCTGATGAAGGCCGTAGGCATCAACCCGGTAGTGGTTCACGGTGGTGGCCCGCAAATCGGCGACCTGCTCAAGCGTCTGTCGATCGAGAGCCATTTCGTCGACGGCATGCGCGTCACTGACGCCGCGACGATGGACGTTGTGGAAATGGTCCTGGGCGGCCAGGTCAACAAGGACATCGTCAACCTGATCAACCGTCATGGCGGCAGCGCCATTGGCCTGACCGGTAAAGACGCCGAACTGATTCGCGCGAAGAAGCTCACTGTCACCCGCCAGACGCCAGAAATGACGACCCCGGAAATCATCGACATCGGCCACGTCGGCGAAGTGGTCGGGATCAACACCGACCTGCTGAACCTGCTGGTCAAAGGTGATTTCATCCCGGTGATCGCCCCCATCGGCGTCGGCGCCAACGGTGAGTCGTACAACATCAACGCGGACCTGGTAGCCGGAAAAGTAGCCGAAGCGCTGAAGGCCGAGAAACTGATGCTGCTGACCAACATCGCGGGCCTGATGGACAAGTCGGGGACGGTCCTGACCGGCCTGACCACCCAACAGGTCGACGATCTGATCGCCGACGGCACCATCTACGGCGGCATGCTGCCAAAGATCCGTTGTGCGCTGGAAGCGGTCCAGGGCGGCGTGGGCAGTTCGTTGATCATCGACGGTCGCGTACCGAACGCGATCCTGCTGGAAATCTTCACCGACACCGGTGTGGGCACGCTGATCAGCAATCGCAAGCGTCACTGATTCATATCCAGAAAAAATCGCAGCCTTCGGCGGTTTCTACGACAAAGAATTTTCGGATGTACGAAAAATCTGTAGGAGCTGACGAAGTCTGCGATCTTTTTTATGCGCTCAGGAAATGTCCGACCTGTTACAGCGAAACGTCTGACATCGGAAAAGAAATACTCCGCCTAGGATCTTCTCTCTACACACAGGAGATCTATCCATGCAAAAAGACTACGTTCCTTACGGCAGCGATGTTTCGGCGGGCACTTATACGTGCGTGGACTGCGGCCATCAGTACTCGAATCAGGCAAAAACCTCGATGCCGCCATGCCCGCAAATGCGTAAAACCCCACATTTGCGCCATGGCTGGAAAATTCTGACGGGCCAGGGTGACGCGGTAAAAGATCCGTATCCGAATGGGTAAAAAAAACCGAGGCAATAAAAAAGACCCCGTTCAGCCGAGCTGAACGGGGGTCTTTTTTTACGCCGCTTACAGCTAAACGCCAAACTGCGCGCGGTACGCTTCAACGGCAGGCAAGTGCTGTTTGAGCTGCGGGTCGTCAGCCAGGAATTCCAGCACCTGGTTCAGCGAAACGATGCTGATCACCGGAATGCCGAAGTCACGCTCCACTTCCTGGATCGCCGACAATTCACCGTTGCCACGCTCCTGACGGTTCAGGGCGATCAGCACACCAGCGGCCTTGGCGCCGTCCTGGGAGGCAATGATCTGCATCACCTCGCGAATAGCAGTGCCGGCGGTGATCACGTCGTCGATGATCAGCACATCACCGGTCAGCGGCGCGCCAACCAGGCTGCCGCCTTCGCCGTGGGCCTTGGCTTCCTTGCGGTTGAAGCACCAAGGCAGGTCACGGTTGTGATGCTCGGCCAACGCCACGGCAGTGGTAGCTGCCAACGGGATGCCTTTGTAGGCCGGACCGAACAGAACGTCGAAGGGGATACCGCTTTCAGCAATGGCTGCGGCGTAGAAACGCCCCAGCTGTGCCAGCGCCGAACCCGAGTTGAACAGGCCCGCGTTGAAGAAGTAAGGACTGGTGCGCCCGGACTTCAGGGTGAACTCACCGAAGCGCAAAACGCCGCGATCGATGGCAAAACGAATGAAATCGCGCTGATACGCTTGCATGTAAAAAACCCCAAATACCACGGATTTAGCTAATTAGCTTGACGCCGTGTATCATACACGCACGCGATTTTTGGGGCCATTTATGCGGATCATCAGTGTGAACGTCAATGGTATTCAGGCTGCAGTCGAGCGAGGTTTGCTCAGTTGGCTGCAGGCACAGAATGCCGACGTCATCTGCCTGCAGGACACCCGTGCCTCCGCCTTTGAACTGGACGATCCAGCCTTCCAACTGGATGGATACTTCCTTTATGCCTGCGATGCCGAAGTTCCCGCCCAAGGTGGTGTGGCTTTGTACTCGCGGTTGCAACCGAAGGCTGTCATCAGCGGTCTCGGTTTCGAGACGGCCGACCGCTACGGGCGCTACCTGCAAGCCGATTTCGACAAAGTCAGTATTGCAACCTTGTTGCTTCCGTCCGGCATGAACGGCGATGAAGACTTGAACCAGAAATTCAAGCTCATGGACGACTTCGCCAAGTACCTGGACAAGCAACGGCGCAAACGCCGCGAGTACATTTATTGTGGCTCGCTGTATGTGGCGCAACAGAAGCTGGACATCAAGAACTGGCGCGACAGCCAGCAATCACCGGGTTTCCTGGCGCCTGAGCGCGCCTGGATGGACGAGATTGTGGGCAACATGGGCTATGTCGATGCCTTGCGGGAAGTCAGTCGTGAAGGCGACCAGTACAGCTGGTGGCCGGACAACGAACAGGCGGAAATGCTCAACCTCGGTTGGCGCTTCGACTATCAGTTGCTGACCCCGGGCCTGCGCCGCTTTGTACGCAGTGCGCGCCTGCCACGACAGCCGCGGTTCTCGCAACATGCACCGCTGATCGTGGACTACGACTGGACGCTTACGATCTAAGCGCCGTTTCGCAGACACAAAAAAGCCGACAGCGATGTCGGCTTTTTTGTGGGCAATGATCCGCTTTCTGCAAGGGGACCTTCACTGATCGTTATTTGATCAATCGCCAGGTAAAAGGATACCGGTAAGGAAACCCTTCATTGGCCTTAACCCCGGCAATGATCGTCAGCACCAACGCACCAATCGCCACCAGACCGAACAGGAAAAACCCGACAATCACCACCATCAGCAAGAAGCAGATGGCCGAAGCAATCGCGACGGTAATCTGGAAGTTCAGCGCCTCCTTGCCTTGCGCATCGACGAACGGATCCATCTCGCGCTTCATCTGCCAGAGAATCAGCGGGCCGATCAAAGTACCGAACGGAATCCAGATCCCCAGCAAGGCGGACAAGTGACAAAACATGGCCCATTGGCGAACCTCACGGCTCGGCGTGGGAAGCGGCAATTGTTCATCACTCATAACATCCTCCTTGCGTGGAACCATCCAGTCAGTCAGCCAGTGCAGCCTTTTGCAGATCGAAAATTTCGTTCATGCCTTTCTTCGCCAGCTCCAGCATGGCGTTCAGCTCTTCAGGCTGGAACGGTGCACCTTCGGCGGTACCCTGGACTTCGATGAAACCGCCGGTGCTGGTCATCACGACGTTCAGGTCGGTTTCGGCAGCCGAATCTTCCAGGTAGTCGAGGTCGAGCACTGGCTCACCCTGATACATACCGACCGATACGGCACCGATCATTTGCTTGAGCGGGTCGCCGCCTTTCAGGCCGCCGCGCTTCTTGATCACTTTCAAGGCGTCGACCAGTGCAACCATGGCGCCGGTGATGGACGCAGTGCGGGTACCACCGTCCGCCTGGATCACGTCGCAGTCGACATACAGGGTCACGTCGCCCAGCTTTGACATGTCCAGCGCGGCGCGCAGGGAACGGCCGATCAGGCGCTGGATTTCCAGGGTGCGGCCGCCTTGCTTGCCGCGGCTCGCTTCACGCTGGTTACGCTCGCCGGTGGCGCGCGGCAGCATGCCGTACTCAGCAGTCAACCAGCCTTGGCCCTGACCTTTGAGAAAACGTGGTACGCCGTTTTCGACGCTGACGGTGCAGATGACTTTGGTGTCACCGAACTCGACCAGTACAGAACCCTCGGCGTGTTTGGTGTAGTTGCGGGTGATGCGGATCGAGCGGAGCTGATCGGCAGCGCGACCACTTGGACGTTTCATAAGGGATACCTGTACGGGGACGGAAAACTGCGGAGCATTATAGAGCCGCCAGCCACGCCTGGGCACGTCTAAAAAAATCCTCTGACGAGCGAGGGCTCTGAACATCCCGTACCCGACGACCTGCAGCCGTTTGTCACATCGTGTGTTTGGGCGCATTGGCGCCACTGCGCTACAATCCTGCGCCTTTGCTGCCAGTCGGCTTTAATTCATTGATAGCGGATTGCCGGAACGTCAGTTTTGCGCCGATCCGCATTGCGAGGTACCTCCATGGTGCACAGCATGACCGCCTTCGCCCGCGTCGAGAAAGCCGGCGTTCAGGGCACCCTGAGCTGGGAGCTGCGCTCGGTCAACAGCCGCTACCTGGAACCGCACTTGCGCCTGCCGGAGTCCTTTCGCGACCTCGAAGGCGCGGTGCGTGAAGCCCTGCGCCAAGGCGTGTCCCGGGGCAAGCTTGAATGCACCCTGCGCTTCACCGAAGAAAACACCGCCAAAGCGTTGCAAGTAGATCAGGCACGCGCCGCTCAACTGGTCGCAGCCGCCGAAACCATTGCCGGTCTGATCAAAAATCCCGCAGCGCTGAACCCGCTCGAAGTCCTGGCCTGGCCTGGGGTGCTGGTGGGTGATGCGACCGACCCGCAAGCCCTGAATGCCGAAGCACTGGCGCTGTTCAACCTCGGCCTGAAAGAACTCAAGGCCGGCCGCGAGCGCGAAGGTGCGGAGCTGGCCCGATTGATCAACGAGCGCCTGACGTCCATTGAAGAAGACGTGGTAACCCTGCGTGAGCTGGTTCCACAAATGCTCGCCACCCAGCGCCAGAAAGTGCTCGACCGTTTCGCCGACATGAAGGCCGAGATGGATCCGCAGCGCCTGGAGCAGGAAATGGTCATGCTCGCGCAAAAAAGCGACGTCGCCGAAGAACTGGATCGCCTGAGCACTCACATCATCGAAGTTAGACGGGTGCTCAAGTCCGGCGGCGCGGCCGGCCGACGCCTGGACTTCCTGATGCAGGAACTCAACCGCGAAGCCAACACACTGGGCTCCAAAGCCTTCGACCCGCGCAGCACCCTGGCTGCGGTCAACCTCAAGGTGTTGATCGAGCAAATGCGCGAACAAGTGCAGAATATTGAGTAAGGCAACCCCCGACATGACCCACAGCACCGGCACCCTGTACATCATCTCCGCCCCTTCTGGCGCGGGCAAGAGCAGCCTGGTCAAGGCTTTGACCGACGCCAATCCGGAGATCCGCGTTTCGGTCTCCCACACCACCCGCGCCATGCGTCCGGGCGAAGTGGACGGCGTGAACTACAACTTCGTTTCGCGCGAACAGTTCGTGAAAATGATCGAGCACGGGGATTTCCTGGAGCGCGCTGAAGTGTTCGGCAACCTCTACGGCACGTCGCAAAGTCACCTGCAGCAGACGCTGGATGAAGGTCACGACCTGATTCTGGAAATCGACTGGCAAGGTGCCGAGCAGGTGCGCAAGTTGATGCCTCAGGCCCGCTCGATCTTCATTCTGCCGCCATCACTCGAGGCGCTGCACCAGCGCCTGACGAACCGCGGCCAAGACAGCGACGAGATCATCGACGGCCGGATGCGCGAAGCCGTCAGCGAAATGAGCCACTATGTCGACTATGACTACCTGATCATCAACGACGATTTCGCCCATGCGCTGCACGATCTGAAGGCGATTTTCCGCGCCAATCAGCTGATTCAGAAACGCCAGCAGCAACGTTTCGGCAAATTGCTGGCTGAATTACTCGGCTAAACAGCTCTTCCCAAAACCGCTGCAGGGGCTTTACATTGGCACTTGTAGCGCGTTGGAGGGCTTGGTCAAAAAATCAGCGCTTCCCTAAACGCTGGTGATTTTTTAAACTGTCGAGTCCGCTCGCCCAACCGGGCAGCGCGCATATTGCATTCGCTCCGAGGAATACCATGGCCCGCGTAACCGTTGAAGACTGCCTAGAACACGTGGAAAACCGCTTTGAGCTGGTCATGCTCTCTACCAAGCGTGCCCGTCAACTGGCCACCGGCGGCAAAGAGCCACTGGTCCAGTGGGAAAACGACAAGCCTACCGTTGTAGCCCTGCGTGAAATCGCGGAAGGCCTGATGAGCTACGAGTTCATCGCCAACGCCGAAATCGTCGAAGACGAACCGCTGTTCGCAGCGTTCGAGGACGAGTCCAACGAGGCCGTCTAAGCCTATGCCTGGTCGACGTAGCACGGCGCGGGATTACAGCTTGCGGCAGGAGACATCATGCCGAGCATAGACGCCCTCGCCGATCGCTTATCGACCTACCTCGGCAACGACCAGGTCAACCTGGTCCGCCGAGCGTATTTTTACGCCGAACAAGCCCACGACGGTCAACGCCGCCGTAGCGGTGAGGCGTACGTGACGCACCCACTCGCGGTGGCGAATATTCTTGCCGACATGCACATGGACCATCAAAGCCTGATGGCTGCGATGCTGCATGACGTGATCGAAGACACCGGCATTGCCAAGGAAGCGCTGCAAGCGCAGTTCGGCGAAACCGTGGCCGAACTGGTCGACGGGGTCAGCAAACTGACCCAGATGAACTTCGAGACCAAGGCCGAGGCACAAGCCGAAAACTTCCAGAAAATGGCCATGGCCATGGCCCGCGATATTCGCGTGATCCTGGTCAAGCTGGCCGACCGCCTGCACAACATGCGCACGCTGGAAGTGCTGTCCGGCGAAAAACGCCGGCGCATCGCCAAGGAAACCCTGGAAATCTATGCGCCCATCGCCAACCGGCTGGGCATGCACGCCATTCGCATAGAATTCGAAGACCTCGGCTTCAAGGCCATGCACCCGATGCGTTCCGCGCGGATCTACCAGGCCGTGAAACGCGCCCGGGGCAACCGCAAGGAAATCGTCAACAAGATCGAAGAGTCCCTCAGCCACTGCCTGGCCATCGATGGCATCCAGGGTGAGGTCAGCGGTCGTCAGAAACACCTCTACGGCATCTACAAGAAAATGCGCGGCAAGCGTCGGGCCTTCAACGAGATCATGGACGTGTACGCGTTCCGGATCATCGTCGACAAGGTCGACACCTGCTACCGCGTATTAGGCGCTGTTCATAATTTGTACAAACCGTTGCCGGGGCGTTTCAAGGATTACATCGCGATCCCCAAAGCCAACGGCTATCAGTCGCTGCACACCACGCTGTTCGGCATGCACGGTGTTCCGATCGAGATCCAGATCCGCACCCGCGAAATGGAAGAGATGGCCAACAATGGCATCGCGGCCCATTGGCTGTACAAATCCAGTGGCGACGAGCAGCCGAAAGGCACTCACGCCCGCGCCCGCCAGTGGGTCAAAGGCGTGCTGGAGATGCAGCAACGCGCCGGTAACTCGCTGGAATTCATCGAAAGCGTGAAGATTGACCTGTTCCCGGACGAGGTCTACGTATTCACGCCCAAAGGCCGGATCATGGAGCTACCCAAAGGCTCCACTGCGGTCGACTTCGCCTACGCGGTGCACACCGACGTGGGTAACAGCTGCATCGCCTGCCGGATCAACCGTCGTCTCGCGCCGCTGTCCGAACCGCTGCAAAGTGGTTCCACGGTCGAGATCGTCAGCGCCCCAGGCGCGCGGCCGAACCCGGCCTGGCTCAACTTTGTGGTTACCGGCAAGGCGCGCACGCACATCCGTCATGCGCTTAAACTGCAACGTCGCTCCGAGTCGGTCAGCCTCGGCGAACGCCTGCTGAACAAGGTCCTCAACGGTTTCGACAGCTCGCTGGAAAAAATCCCGGCCGAGCGCGTCAAGGCGATGCTCGCCGAGTACCGCCTGGAATTGATCGAAGACCTGCTCGAAGACATCGGCCTGGGCAACCGCATGGCCTATGTGGTGGCCCGCAGGCTGCTGGGCGAAGGCGAACAGTTGCCAAGCCCGGAAGGTCCGCTGGCGATTCGCGGCACCGAAGGCCTGGTGCTCAGCTACGCCAAGTGTTGCACGCCGATTCCAGGCGACCCGATTGTAGGGCACCTGTCTGCGGGTAAAGGCATGGTTGTGCACCTGGACAACTGCCGCAACATCACCGAAATCCGCCACAATCCGGAAAAATGCATCCAGCTCTCATGGGCCAAGGATGTCACCGGCGAATTCAACGTCGAGCTGCGCGTCGAACTGGAACACCAGCGCGGGCTGATCGCCTTGCTGGCCAGCAGCGTCAACGCGGCCGACGGCAATATCGAGAAAATCAGCATGGATGAACGCGATGGTCGCATCAGCGTGGTCCAACTGGTGGTCAGCGTGCACGACCGCGTGCACCTGGCCCGCGTGATCAAGAAACTGCGCGCCTTGACCGGGGTGATTCGAATCACCCGCATGCGCGCCTAAGCCCCCCTCATTACAAGGAGTCCTACATGACCAAGACTGTTATCACCAGCGACAAGGCCCCGGCCGCCATCGGTACTTACTCCCAGGCGATCAAGGCTGGCAACACCGTTTACATGTCCGGTCAGATCCCGCTGGATCCAAAAACCATGGAACTGGTTGAAGGCTTCGAAGCCCAGACCGTCCAGGTGTTCGAGAACCTCAAGGCCGTGGCTGAAGCTGCCGGCGGTTCGTTCAAGGACATCGTCAAGCTGAACATCTTCCTCACCGACCTGAGCCACTTCGCCAAGGTCAACGAGATCATGGGCAAATACTTCGACCAGCCATACCCAGCCCGCGCCGCCATCGGCGTTGCAGCCCTGCCAAAGGGTTCGCAGGTTGAGATGGATGCCATCCTGGTCATCGAGTAATGCGTACGGCGCAGCCCAGGGCTGCGCCGACTGCTCGGCTGTAAAGAAAGTCTGAAAGGATTCCACAATGCGCAATGCGCTTGCTCTCTCGCTGCTCGCCCTGTTTCTGGGCGGATGTGCCAGCGACCCTGCCGACCGCGATATCAGCGGTACCTGGATCAACCAGGTCGCGATCGACGCAGCAGCCAAAGGTGTTCCCTTGCGCGAAGCGCTCCAGGCCTATGGCCCTAACCTGGAATGGGACGTCAACACCAAGGCCGGCCAGGCCCGCTACACCAATGGTTTTGAGAATGTCGAAGGCAAGCTGCTGGGCGAACAGTCCGGCGCCTGGAAAGTCGATTTTTATGGCAGCTCGGCCAGTGAGCTGAAGCGGGACGGCAAACAACTGAGCCAGGCCGCCAGCGACAATGAGCCTGAGCAAATTTTCGACCGCGTACAGATCCAGGTACCCGAAGGCGCACCGATGGGTGCCAGCTTTGAACGAGCGCTGTATTCCGCTTACATGGGTGGCAGCTGGGCTATTGTCAGCGGCCCCGGTGAAGGCGGCAAGGTGAAATTCCAGGCTGACGGCCAGGTAACCGGCCTGCCGGGCAGTGATCGCTACGCCCTGTGCCTGGCCGGCGATTGTGCGTCCATGAGCGGCGGCAACGACAACATGTGGCTGCAACTCAACGGCCAAGGTAACGCCTGGATCTTTGCGCGCAAGGGTAAGGAGCTGGAGATTTTCCAGACCGTGAACACCGCGCAGGCAGACGAAATGCCTTCGTACACGCCGGGTGATCGCAAATGGTTACTGGAAAAGCAGTGATCCGAGCTTGAATTGAGCCCACTGTAGGAGCCGGCTTGCTGGCGAAAGGGTCGTTACATTCAACATCAATGTTGGTTGTGCGCCGCTTTCGCCAGCAAGCCGGCTCCTACAATGTGCGGGTTGTCAGGAAATCAGCAACGCCCCTCAAGAATCGCCGCATACCCCTCGCGAAAACTCGGATACGTCGGCGTCCAGCCCAACGCTTTTGACCGCGCATTGGTGCACCGCTTGCTTCCAGTTCGACGCACGCTGGCGTCATCGGCCCATTCCGTCACACCCAGATACTCCCGCAACCAGCCCACCACATCCGCCAGTGCGACTGGCGCGTCGTCGACACCTATATAGAAATCGTCCAGCGCCACGCCACGACGATCCGCCTCCAGCAAGCACGCCATCAATCCTGCGGCGTCGTCGGCGTGGATACGGTTGGCATACAACGGCGGATCGGTTACCACGCGATACCCCCGACGCACCTGTGTCAGCAGCCATTCGCGGCCCGGACCATAAATACCGGTCAAACGCACGACGCTGGCCGGGATACCGCTTTTAAGGGCGACCTGCTCGGCTTCGAGCATCACACGCCCTGAATAACTGCTGGCCACAGCCGGTGAAGTCTCGTCGACCCACTCACCTTCCTGCTGACCATAAACACTGCTGCTGGATACGAACAACAGGCGATTGGGCATTTGCCCGTAGTCGTTAAGCCACTCCAGCACATGCTCCAGACCCTGGACATAAGCCGCGCGGTAACCAGCCTCATCGTGATCGGTGGCCGCCGCGCAATACACCAGATAGTCCACCGCGCCAATCGGCCAAGTGGCCGGGCAATCCTTGTTGAACAAGTCACCGGCAACGCCGATGACCCGCTCAGGCAAGCGTGAAACGTCGCGCCGCAGGCCATGAACTTCCCACCCGGCGTTCAGCAATTGGGTGGCCAGACGGCTGCCGACATCACCGCAACCGGCGATCAAAACAGAAGGCGCGGACATCAAAAAACTCCCCTAGGAAACGGACAGACTAGCGCTGGCAATAGACGAGCGGCTAGCAATGCAGGAAAAAAAGATACTCTATTACTTTTGTTAACAAGAATTACTTGCAATAATACGCCCCACTTTTGTTCTCGGCCTTTCGAGGCCTGGAAGAACATCATCCGTTTTTTTCACTCAGGTCCGGCCCAGCATGACACGCAATCATTTCTCCGCTTCGCCAACCAATCGACCTCGCGCCTGGAGCGCGGTGGCCGCCCTGTTCCTCAGTCTGATGCTGGCGCCGGTCGCCGCTTTCGCTGATGCCCAGGCACCTGCCACTGCGCCAGCCGCTACCGCACCTGCTGCAGCCGATCACGCTGCTCCCGTTGCGACCGATCCAGCACAAGCCGTACCGGCAGACGCCCTGGGTGAAGACGTGCCGGAAGTCCTCGAAGCAGACAACACACTGGGCATGGCCCATGACCTGTCGCCTTGGGGCATGTACCAGAACGCCGACATCATCGTAAAAATCGTGATGATCGGTCTGGCCATCGCCTCGATCATCACCTGGACCATCTGGATCGCCAAGGGCTTCGAGCTGATTGGCGCCAAACGTCGTCTGCGCGGTGAAATCGCCCACCTGAAAAAAGCCGCCACCTTGAAAGAGGCCAGCGCTACCGCGGCCAAGGAAGGCACGCTTGCCAACCTGTTGGTCCACGACGCCCTTGAAGAAATGCGCCTCTCGGCCAGCAGCCGCGAAAAAGAAGGCATCAAGGAACGCGTCAGCTTCCGTCTTGAGCGCCTGGTCGCGGCTTGTGGTCGCAACATGAGCAGCGGTACCGGCGTACTCGCCACCATCGGCTCCACCGCGCCGTTTGTCGGCCTGTTCGGTACGGTATGGGGCATCATGAACAGCTTCATCGGCATCGCCAAAACCCAGACCACCAACCTCGCCGTCGTGGCCCCCGGCATCGCCGAAGCCCTGCTGGCCACAGCGTTGGGCCTGGTTGCAGCGATTCCCGCCGTTGTGATCTACAACGTTTTCGCCCGCTCCATCGCCGGTTACAAAGCCCAGGTGTCCGACGCATCGGCGCAGGTCCTGCTGCTGGTCAGCCGTGACCTCGACCACCAGCCTGAGCGCAGCAGCTCGCAACCGCACATGGTGAAAGTGGGGTAATCGGCCATGGGCCTGCATTTGAAAGAAGGGGCAGACGACGATCTGTCCGAAAACCACGAAATCAACGTCACGCCGTTCATCGACGTGATGCTGGTGCTGTTGATCATCTTCATGGTGGCGGCCCCGCTGGCCACCGTGGACATCAAGGTCGACCTGCCCGCGTCCACCGCCAAACCGGCGCCGCGGCCAGAAAAACCGGTGTTCCTCAGCGTCAAGGCTGACCAGCGCCTGTTCCTCGGTGAAGAGGAAGTGAAGGCCGAAGCACTCGGCGCCACCCTCGACGCCAGGACCCAAGGCAAGAAAGACACAACGATCTTCTTCCAGGCCGATAAAGGTGTGGATTACGGCGACCTGATGAGCGTGATGGATAACCTGCGCTCGGCCGGTTACCTGAAAGTGGGTCTGGTTGGACTCGAGACGGCAGCCAAGAAATGATCACGACGCGCCATAAGCTGACGCGTTACAGCGGTAGCCTGGCCGTGGTGCTGGGCGTTCACGCACTGGCCATCGCGCTGGCGCTGAATTGGTCTGCCCGCCCGCCCATCGAGCTGCCCCCCCAGGCAATGATGGTCGAACTGGCACCCGTTCCCGCCCCGCCACCGCCGGCACCGCCCAAAGTCGTCACGCCTCCGCAGCCACCGGCTCCGGTTGAAGAACTGCCGATACCCAAGCTTGCCGAAGCGCCGAAAGCCGAAATTGCCGTGCCCAAGCCGGTCAAGCCCAAGCCCAAGCCGCAGCCACCCAAGCCGGTAGAAAAAAAACCCGAGCCGCCGAAGGAAAAACCGTCTGAAGAAAAACCTGCCGAAACCCAGCAGACTCAAGCTCCGACGGAGAAGTCCGCTCAGCCTGCTCCAGGCCCTTCGCCCGCTCAACTGGCGGCCAAAGCCAGCTGGCAAGGCACGCTGCTGGCACACTTGCAGAAGTACAAAAAGTACCCTGCCAGTGCACAGGCGCGGGGCAAGGAAGGCATGAACCGTCTGCGTTTCGTGGTCGACGGGGAAGGGAATGTGTTGTCGTTTGAATTGGTCGGCGCCTCAGGTACTGCGGATCTGGACCGAGCGACCCTGGAAATGATCCGTCGTGCCCAACCGCTGCCCAAGCCGCCGGCCGACATGTTGACCAACGGCTCGATCGAAATCGTTGCACCGTTTGTGTACTCGCTGGAAAAACGCCGGCGGTAAACATCGAATCCTGAAGGAGCTGACTTGCCAGTTCCTACAGGGGATTCATTTGCACAAGAAAAGGCACCGAAAGGTGCCTTTTTGCCTATCTGCCAGCGGCAAACCGGCATTGCCCGGTGTCACTTGACGCATTCAGTCTGATAACGTGCGTCTATCGATTGCAGCCGTTATGCTTGGCGTGCAACTTCATGGACGCTTGCTATGACCCTCACAGAATTACGCTACATCGTTACCCTCGCCCAAGAGCAGCATTTCGGCCATGCGGCCGAGCGTTGCCACGTCAGCCAGCCGACTCTGTCGGTGGGCGTGAAAAAGCTTGAAGACGAACTCGGTGTGCTGATTTTCGAGCGCAGCAAAAGCGCTGTGCGCCTGACCCCGGTCGGCGAAGGCATCGTGGCCCAGGCGCAAAAAGTGCTGGAGCAGGCCCAAGGCATCCGCGAACTGGCCCAAGCCGGCAAGAACCAGCTGACCGCTCCGCTGAAAGTCGGCGCGATCTACACGGTTGGCCCCTATCTGTTCCCACACCTGATTCCACAACTGCACCGGGTCGCCCCGCAGATGCCGTTGTACATCGAAGAAAACTTCACCCACGTGCTGCGCGACAAACTGCGCAACGGCGAGCTCGATGCAATTATCATCGCCCTGCCGTTCAACGAAGCTGACGTGTTGACCTTGCAGCTCTACGACGAGCCGTTCTATGTCCTCATGCCGGCCCAACACCCGTGGACACAAAAAGAATCCATCGACGCCAGTCTGCTCAACGACAAGAGCCTGCTGCTGCTCGGCGAAGGCCACTGCTTCCGCGATCAGGTGCTCGAAGCCTGCCCGACCCTTGCCAAAGGCAGCGACGGCGCCAAACACACTACCGTGGAATCCAGCTCCCTGGAGACCATCCGTCACATGGTGGCCTCCGGTCTTGGCATCTCGATCCTGCCGTTGTCGGCGGTCGACAGCCATCACTACGCCCCCGGCGTGATCGAAGTGCGCCCGCTCTCGGCACCGGTGCCGTTCCGAACCGTAGCGATTGCATGGCGCGCAAGCTTCCCGCGCCCGAAGGCGATTGAAATCCTCGCTGACTCCATTCGCCTGTGTTCGGTGGCCAAGCCAGCGGCACCGGTCGCTGCCGGTTAAGCCGTTGTTATGACGGAGTTGTCGCAAGTGTCGGTGACGGCACTCAAGGGTGTCGGCGAGGCCATGGCCGAGAAGTTGGCCAAAGTCGGCCTGGAGAATCTTCAGGACGTACTGTTTCACCTGCCGCTGCGCTATCAGGATCGCACCCGCGTGGTGCCGATCGGCCACTTGCGACCGGGGCAAGACGCCGTCGTCGAAGGCACCGTCAGCGGTGCCGATGTGGTCATGGGTCGGCGCCGCAGTCTTGTCGTGCGCTTGCAGGACGGCACCGGCGGGCTCAGCCTGCGCTTCTACCATTTCAGCAACGCGCAGAAAGAAGGCCTCAAACGCGGTACGCGGGTTCGCTGCTACGGCGAGGCCCGGCCCGGCGCTTCGGGGCTTGAAATCTACCACCCGGAATACCGCGCCATCACCGGCGACGAGCCACCGCCCGTGGATGAAACCCTGACCCCGGTCTACCCACTGACCGAAGGCCTGACCCAACAACGCCTGCGCCAGTTGTGCATGCAGACCCTCACCCTGCTCGGCCCCAGCAGCCTGCCCGACTGGCTGCCCAAAGAGCTGGCCCGGGACTATCAATTGGCGCCGCTGGCCGACGCGATCCGCTACCTGCACAACCCACCCGCCGATGCCGACGTGGATGAACTGGCGCTCGGTCATCATTGGGCGCAACACCGCCTGGCTTTCGAGGAACTGCTGACCCATCAACTGTCACAGCAGCGCCTGCGCGAAAGCATGCGCTCCCTGCGGGCACCCGCCATGCCCAAAGCCACCCGACTGCCAGCCAAATACCTGGCGAATCTCGGCTTTGAACCAACCGGTGCCCAGCAAAGGGTGGGCAACGAAATTGCCTACGACCTGAGCCAGCACGAGCCAATGCTGCGGCTGATTCAAGGCGACGTCGGCGCGGGTAAAACCGTGGTCGCCGCCCTTGCCGCGCTCCAGGCTCTGGAGGCCGGTTATCAAGTCGCGCTGATGGCGCCCACCGAGATCCTCGCCGAGCAGCACTACATCACCTTCAAACGCTGGCTCGAACCGCTGGGCATCGAAGTCGCATGGCTGGCCGGCAAGCTCAAGGGCAAGAACCGCATTGCCGCGCTGGAGCAAATTGCCAGCGGCACGCCGATGGTGGTCGGCACCCACGCACTGTTCCAGGACGAAGTGCAGTTCAAGAATCTGGCATTGGCGATCATCGATGAGCAACACCGTTTCGGTGTGCAACAGCGGTTGGCGTTGCGGCAAAAAGGCGTTGGAGGACGCATGTGTCCGCACCAGTTGATCATGACCGCCACCCCGATCCCGCGCACGTTGGCGATGAGCGCCTACGCCGATCTCGACACTTCGATCCTCGACGAATTACCGCCCGGCCGAACCCCGGTCAATACCGTACTGATCACCGACACCCGACGCGTCGAAGTTATCGAACGGGTCCGCGGTGCGTGTGCCGAAGGACGTCAGGCGTACTGGGTGTGCACACTGATTGAAGAGTCCGAAGAGCTGACCTGCCAAGCAGCAGAAACCACTTACGAAGACCTCACTGCCGCACTCGGCGAGCTGAAGGTCGGGTTGATCCATGGCCGCATGAAGCCCGTCGAAAAAGCTGCGGTGATGGCCGAATTCAAGGCCGGTAACCTGCAACTGCTGGTCGCTACCACCGTGATCGAAGTCGGCGTGGATGTGCCCAACGCCAGCCTGATGATCATTGAAAATCCGGAACGTCTGGGCCTGGCGCAGCTGCACCAGTTGCGCGGCCGCGTCGGCCGGGGCAGCGCGGCCAGCCATTGCGTGCTGCTCTACCATCCTCCGCTGTCGCAGATCGGCCGTCAGCGGCTGGGCATCATGCGCGAAACCAACGACGGATTTGTCATCGCCGAAAAAGACCTCGAACTGCGCGGCCCCGGCGAAATGCTCGGCACTCGGCAAACCGGTTTGCTGCAATTCAAAGTCGCCGACCTGATGCGCGACGCCGACTTGCTGCCCGCCGTGCGCGACGCCGCACAAGCCTTGCTGGAGCGCTGGCCGGACCACGTCAGCCCGCTACTCGACCGCTGGTTACGGCATGGGCAGCAATACGGCCAAGTGTGAGCACCGTCTCAGTTTCTGAAGCATCGCGCTAATCAAGCTGGTTATACTCCCGCCATTGTTTTAGTCCGGATACAGACCATGACCGAAGTTGCCCTCGCACCCGCTTCCCCGCACGCTCCGTCGGTCATTCGGCTGATGCTGGACAAGCTAGGCATCGCTTACGAAGAAGTGCTGGATCACCACGGCCTCAACGCCGCGCGCAAGATCCAGTCCGTGCTGCTCGATGACAGCGTTGGCACGCTGATGGTGTTGTTTGCGCAAAACCAGCTGCTGGACCTCAATCGTCTGACCGAACTCACCGGGCGCCGCCTCACTGCCGTTTCCAACGAGCGCCTGGTGAAGATGCTGGGCAAGCACAACCTCAGCCTGCTGCCGGGCCTGCCGGCACTGACCAGTGCGCCATGCCTGTACGACGAAAGCCTGCTGCGCGAACCGAAGTTACTGGTCAACTCGGGTGAGCCGGGCGTGTTGCTGGAAATCGCCAGCGAAGACTTCAAGACCATGCTGACCAAGGCCAGCGCCGCCAACTTCGGCGAAAACCTGACCTGCATTCGACCGAACCTCGACCGTCCGGGTGACGATCGCCAGGAAATCACCCAGGCTGTTCAAGCGTTCACCGCGCGACGCATCCAGCAGCGTCTGGAAGCGACCATCGAAATCCCTCCGCTGGCCGAAACCGCGCAAAAAATCATCAAACTGCGTGTTGACCCCAACGCCACCATCGACGACATCACCGGCGTGGTCGAAACCGACCCGGCTTTGGCGGCACAAGTAGTGAGCTGGGCGGCGTCGCCGTACTACGCCTCGCCGGGCAAGATTCGTTCGGTAGAAGATGCCATTGTGCGTGTGCTCGGTTTCGATCTGGTGATTAACCTCGCGCTGGGCCTGGCCCTGGGCAAAACCCTGAGCCTGCCCAAGGACCAGCCGCAACACTCCACACCGTACTGGCAGCAATCGATCTACACCGCCGCCGTCATCGAAGGCCTGACCCGCGCCATGCCACGCGCCCAGCGCCCGGAAGCCGGCCTGACCTACCTGGCAGGCCTGCTGCACAACTTCGGCTACTTGCTGCTGGCCCACGTGTTCCCGCCGCACTTCTCGCTGATCTGCCGCCACCTGGAGGTCAACCCGCACCTGTGCCACAGCTTTATCGAGCAACACCTGCTGGGCATCAGCCGTGAGCAGATCGGCTCGTGGCTGATGCGCCATTGGGACATGCCCGAGGAATTGGCCACCGCCCTGCGCTTCCAGCACGATGCCAACTACGACGGTGACTATGCCGAGTACCCGAATCTGGTGTGCCTGTCGTTGCGACTGCTGCGAAGCCGAGGCATCGGCTCCGGCCCGGACGAAGACATACCCGACGCCCTGCTCGAACGCCTGGGCCTGACCCGCAGCAAAGCCGAAGACGTCGTCAGCAAAGTGCTGGAAGCCGAAGTGCTGCTGCGTGAACTCGCTTCGCAATTCAGCCAGGGCTGAAAAGCATCGCGGGCAAGCCCGCTCATACAGGATTCAGGTAATCCTTTTAGGAGCAGGCTTGCCCGCGAAATCGTCAACGATGACGCGCATATCCTGGATAAACGTGGCGCGCTTGATCTCTTCGTCGGAACGCCGCCCAAAGCAAGCTCGGGCCTACGCCTTCTTCGGTTTCAAATACTTGGTCAAGCCCTGGAACCAGATCACCAGCGCCGGATTGCCCTTGATCTGAATCGACTTGTCCTGAATCCCCGTCATGAACGCCAGCTGCTTGTTTTTCGCCTGCATCGTGGCAAAGCCGTACGCGGCGTCTTTGAAGGCAATCGCGAACGCAGGCTCGGCATGTACACCGGACTGACTGGTGATGCGTTGACCCTTCACACGAAAGTGCCGCGCCACCTTGCCGTCCAGGGTCTGCAGTTGAAACACCAGGTCTTTGTCCCCCAACTGCTGCTGAAACGCCGGATTGGACCGGCTTGCCCTCCCCATCAACAAACCCAGCATCCACAGCAGAAAACGAAATTTCATCTGTACAGCCTCAAAAGTAAAATGAACGGCCCGGGCAGTGTATCGACTTCGGACAATAACTCCAGTATCGCGTTGCGTTAGCGGAAGATGTCCGACAATTACCCCATGATGACTACCAAGTCATGATTTTTTCATTTCACTTTTCAAGCGAAGTCTGAAGAACATTGATGGGACGCCCCCCCCTATGAACCTTACGGTTTATGAACATTGTCCAACACTCGATTTACCGCGAGCTCACCCAGCATGAGTACCTGCTGAAGGGCTAACATGGTATTTCGATGCACGCCCTCCAATACCCCGGCAAATTCACTCGCCATCACACTTGCTGACGCTAATGACTCGCAGGCATGGGCTAGTAGCGTTTCATTGTCGACGTCAGGTGCAACAACAAAAATTGAGCTCGGCGCATGCACGGTGGCCATGACAGTTGTCGGCTTCAAGTAGTAGTCCAACGCACGGTCGACCGCGTCCTGCGGTTTCTTTGAAGAAGTGGATGCGTATGCAATGCCGCTTTCGGACTCTGATCCAGCGCCTGAGTGGGTGACATAGGGCATGGTGTATCTCCGTGAGAAGTTGGAGTTATCACGCTAACCTCCGCGCTTCCGACGGCCAACCCTAAAAAGTTGTCAGATGCTTCCTCAAATTTTCTGATGTTTTCATCACGTGAATACGCACTTCCCACACCGAACACACAAAAATCAACAGGCCGTTGTTTAAAGCCAGAAACAAAAATGGGCACCCAACCTGGTTGGCGTGCCCATTTTTAATGCCGTCTCGCAAGACGCGAGAGGTAGATATCATTTACGGATTGACGCTGTCCTTCAACGATTTGCCTGGCTTGAACGCTACGGTGTTGCTGGCCTTGATTTTGACGGGTTCACCGGTTTGCGGGTTTTTGCCGGTGCGGGCACCGCGGTGGCGTTGCAGGAAGGTGCCGAAGCCCACCAGCGTTACGCTGTCTTTGCGGTGCAGGGCGCCGGTGATTTCTTCCAGCACGGCGTTGAGAACGCGGTTGGCTTGTTCTTTGGTGAGGTCTGCTTTTTCAGCAATGGCGGCGGCGAGATCTGGTTTACGCATGTGAGTGAAGCCCCTTTGACGGTTTGTTGTTGTTATGTCCGTGCTGCTCTCTGCGGAGCAGCGCCCAAAGCGCCGCAGGTGCTCTACTCTGCGGCAGACGGGAGTGAGGATGGCACGCAGTGAGGCCCCGCGCCAGTATCGGCGCGGCCATTGTTGGGGCAAAAGGGGGGTGATTCCGACAGAACGACCAGTATTTACGCCAACAGAGCCGGAAGCTCTTTGTTCAGGGCCAGTTTTTCCATCACGGCCGCGCCCGTCAGGGCATAACCGAGCAGTTTGCCCGAGGCATCGCGGCATAAAACCTTGATGTCGGTACCCTGCCCTTCGACGGTCCAAATACCTTCTGCGCCCCGTGGTGGCGGGGAAACCACCAACGGGCACACCGGGGTTTTCACGGTGATTGGCATCGGGCCATAGGTCACAGCGGTCGGGCTGCCGGCGAGGGTCTGGGCCAGCGCCCGGGCACAGCTCATCAGGGGCATGACGTACAGCAGGTTCAGGCCGTCGACTTCGGCGCAGTCCCCCAATGCGTAAATGTTGGCGTGGGAGGATTGCAGGTGGCGGTCGACCACCACCCCGCGATTGACCTGCAAGCCCGCCGCTGCAGCCAGGTCGATGCGTGGGCGCAGGCCAATGGCCGAGACCACCACGTCGCAGGGGATCACCTGGCCGTCGGACAGGTGCGCTTCCAGGCCGTCCGCCACTTTTTGCAGGCGATTGAGCACCGGGCCGAGGTGGAAACGTGCGCCAAGGCTTTCGAGGCCAGCCTGCACGGCGGCGGCGGCGGCCGGGTGCAGCAGGGTCGGCATGACTTGTTCGCACGGGGCGACCAGTTGCACTTCGTAGCCACCCAAGGTCAGGTCGTTGGCGAATTCGCAGCCGATCAGGCCGGCACCGAGCAGCAAGACACGGCGTTTGCCGGCCGCTGCGGCGCGAAAACGGGCGTAGTCCTCGAGGTCGTTGATCGGGAACACGCAATCGGCAGCGTCGCCTTCAATCGGAACGCGCACGGTTTCGGCGCCCCAAGCCAGGATCAGGTCGCGGTAGATCACCGCTTCTTCGCCGATCCACAGGCGCTTGTGGCCCGGGTCGATGCCGCTGATGCGCGTGTGGGTGCGCACTTCGGCCTTCAGTTGCTCGGCCATGGCGCCGGGTTCGGCCATGCTCAGGCCATCGGCGTCTTTGTTTTTGCCAAAACCGGTGGAGAGCATCGGCTTGGAGTAAGAGCGGCCGTCATCGGCGGTAATCAGCAGCAGCGGGGTTTCGCTATCGAGTTTGCGAAACTCGCGGGCCACGTTGTAGCCAGCGAGCCCGGTGCCAACGATTACGACAGGTGCGTTCATTCCCAACTCCCAATGTTTGATTAGTTGATTTCGATCATTTCGAAATCCATTTTGCCCACGCCGCAGTCCGGGCACAGCCAGTCTTCGGGCACGTCCTGCCACAAAGTGCCAGGCGCAATGCCGTCATCCGGCCAGCCGTCGGCTTCGTTGTAGATCAGGCCGCAGACGATACATTGCCACTTTTTCATTCAGGTACTTCCTCAGGTTTCAGGCGTTTTGCCGGCGCGGACGGTCGATGGTTGAAGCGCTGCCGTCCGGCTCAGCGCGTTTTGTACTGATCGAGCCCGGTAGATGCAAGCCTGTTCGGCGCAACGGCGGGCCGTTGAATCAATATCGGTGGCTGACATGGTAAGCTCGCCGCCTCATTTGCTGCCAACAATGACTCATTGTGCATCACACAGACTCCCCCTCCCCGGCCCCGCTCTGGCTCTCCCGCAGCCGATTGGCGCCCCTGCCCGACGCCCCCATTCTGGACTGGCTTTTTGACAAAGGCTCGCTGACCCGACGCCTTATTCACCTGTCGAATGATGCCTTCAGCGTCACGCCGTTGTTCGAAGGCTGGCAGCCGCTGCGCACCGATGAATGCGCTGCGCTGGACCTGGCCGAAGGCAGTGAAGGCTGGGTGCGCGAGGTGTATTTGCGTGGTCATGGCGAAACGTGGGTGTTCGCCCGCAGCGTGGCATCACGCAGTGCCTTGCAAGGCGACGGCTTGCACATGGACGAACTGGGCAGCCGTTCGCTGGGTGAGTTGCTGTTTTGCGACCGGGCGTTCCAGCGCCAGGCCATTGAGGTTTGCCATTACCCGCAAGCGTGGTTGCCGAGCGACGTGCGGGCACCTGAATTATGGGGCCGCCGTTCGCGTTTCGATCGGGGTGCGTTGAGCATCCTGGTGGCTGAAATATTCCTGCCGACCCTGTGGAACGCCGCCGGCGTCCAACCGGAGAACCGTTGATGTACCAGAGCCTGCTCAAGTCCCTGAACCGCTTGAATCCACGGGCCTGGGATTTCATTCAGTTGACCCGCATGGACAAGCCGATCGGCATTTACCTGCTGCTGTGGCCGACGCTGTGGGCGTTGTGGATTGCGGGCAAGGGCTCGCCTTCATTGGCGAACATCGTGATTTTCGTCCTCGGCGTGGTGCTGACCCGCGCAGGCGGTTGCGTGATCAACGACTGGGCCGACCGCAAGGTCGATGGCCACGTGAAACGCACCGAGCAGCGCCCGCTGGTGAGCGGCAAGATCAGCTCCAAAGAAGCGCTGGTGTTCTTTGCGCTGCTGATGGGCGTGAGTTTCCTGCTGGTGCTGTGCACCAACGCTGCCACGATCTGGCTGTCGCTGGGCGGGCTGGCGCTGGCGTTCAGTTACCCGTTCATGAAGCGCTACACCTATTACCCGCAAGTGGTGCTGGGCGCGGCGTTTTCCTGGGGCATGCCGATGGCGTTCACCGCAGAAACCGGTGAATTGCCGGCTGTCGCTTGGTTGCTGTGGATCGCCAACCTGATGTGGACGGTGGGTTACGACACGTACTACGCGATGACCGACCGCGATGACGACCTGAAGATCGGGGTGAAATCCACCGCGATTCTGTTTGGCGACGCGGACCGGGCGATCATCCTGACCTTGCAAGGTTTGGCGCTGGGCTGCCTGTTGCTGGCGGGGTCGAAGTTCGACCTTGGCGGCTGGTTCCACCTCGGCTTGCTGACGGCGGCGGGCTGCTTTGCGTGGGAGTTCTGGTACACCCGCGACAAGGACCGGATGCGTTGCTTCAAGGCGTTTTTGCACAACCATTGGGCGGGGTTGGCGATTTTTGTCGGGATTGTGCTGGATTATGCCTTGCGGTGACCGTTGAAAAGATCGCAGCCTGCGGCAGCTCCTACGAAAGCTGCGATCATTGTTGGATTTACATATGCTCGCGGACGACGTGCCAGACGTCTTTCATCTTGTCGCCCGTCATGTCCCCGGGCGCTTTGTCCTTGACGAAGTAGTACAGCGGTTTGCCACCGTAAGCCCACTGCATCGTCCCGTCGTCACGGGTGATGACTGTCCATTTACCTTCAGGCTTGGCGCCCGCTTCGGCTTTCAGCGGTGGCCAGTTTTCTGCGCATTGCCCGGTGCACACCGACTTGCCACCCGTGTCCTTGTCGAAGGTGTACAAGGTCATGCCTTTATGGTCGGTCATCATGCCGTCTTTCATCATCGCCGGTTCGGCAGCAAAGGCCATCGAAGGCAAGAGCAGCGCGGCCGCCAGTAGCAACGCTTTGAAGGAATGCGAGTGTTGTGTCATGGAAACCTTCCTTTTGTGGTTGTCAGGATTCGGACTTAGAGCTTAGTCCAGGATCCAGCCAATCGCCGGGTGTCTAAAATACTGTCACACGACTGCAATAATTCCGTTATCTAATGCGGCACAAGACAGTTAAATGACAAGAGGATTAAGGCATGGTTGGCAGGAGCATTCTGATCGTCGACGACGAAGCGCCCATTCGCGAAATGATCGCCGTTGCGTTGGAAATGGCCGGCTATGACTGCCTGGAGGCTGAAAACTCTCAGCAAGCCCACGCCATTATCGTCGACCGTAAACCGGACCTGATCCTGCTAGACTGGATGCTGCCCGGCACCTCCGGCATCGAGCTGGCCCGTCGTCTCAAGCGCGATGAGCTGACCGGGGATATTCCGATCATCATGCTCACCGCCAAGGGCGAAGAGGACAACAAGATCCAGGGCCTGGAAGTCGGCGCCGACGACTACATCACCAAGCCGTTTTCTCCGCGAGAACTGGTGGCGCGCCTCAAGGCCGTGCTGCGCCGCGCCGGTCCGACCGATGGCGAAGCCCCGATCGAAGTCGGCGGCCTGCTGCTGGACCCGATCAGCCACCGCGTGACCATCGATGGCCGTCCTGCGGAAATGGGCCCGACCGAATACCGCCTGCTGCAATTCTTCATGACCCATCAGGAGCGCGCTTACACCCGTGGCCAGTTGCTTGATCAGGTCTGGGGCGGCAACGTCTACGTTGAAGAGCGAACCGTCGACGTGCACATCCGCCGTCTTCGCAAAGCCCTCGGCGATGCTTACGAAAATCTGGTACAAACCGTGCGCGGCACTGGCTATCGGTTCTCGACCAAGGCCTGATCCAACCGCCAGACTCGCTGACAAGGACGCAAATTTTCCGTGAACCAAAACTGGCATGGCACCCTGATTCGCCACATGCTGCTGCTGGTCACCGCCTGCCTGGTGATCGGCCTGATCACCGGCTATTACGGCTGGAGCCTCGCCGCAGGCCTGGGTCTTTACCTGGCCTGGACCCTCAAACAATTGCTGCGCCTGCACGAATGGCTGCGCCTGCATAAACCCGATGAAGCGCCACCTGACGGCTACGGTTTGTGGGGCGAAGTGTTCGACAGCATCTATCACCTGCAGCGCCGCGACCAACGCGTACGGGGGCGTCTGCAAGCGGTGATCGAGCGCGTTCAGGAGTCCACCGCCGCGCTGAAAGATGCGGTGATCATGCTCGATACCGACGGCAATCTGGAATGGTGGAACCGCGCCGCTGAAACGTTGCTGGGCCTCAAGACCCCGCAAGACAGCGGTCAGCCAGTGACCAACCTGGTGCGCCACCCGCGCTTCAAGGAGTATTTCGAGCAGGACAATTACGCCGAACCGCTGGAGATTCCTTCACCGACCAACGATCGCGTGCGCATTCAGCTGTACATCACCCGCTACGGCAACAACGAGCACCTGATGCTGGTGCGCGACGTCACGCGCATCCATCAGCTGGAACAGATGCGCAAAGACTTCATTGCCAACGTTTCCCATGAACTGCGCACACCGTTGACGGTGATCTGCGGCTATCTGGAAACCCTGCTCGACAACGTCGAGGACGTGAACCCGCGCTGGAGCCGTGCCTTGCAGCAAATGCAGCAACAGGGCGGGCGCATGCAAACGCTGCTCAACGACTTGTTGCTGCTGGCCAAACTGGAAGCCACCGATTACCCGTCGGACAACCAACCGGTGCCCATCGACAGTTTGCTGCAATCGATCAAGGGCGATGCCCAGCAGCTCTCGGGGCACAAAAACCAGCGCATCACCCTGGAAGCCGATCCGACAATACTGCTCAAGGGCAGCGAAGCCGAATTGCGCAGCGCGTTTTCCAACCTGGTGTTCAACGCGGTGAAGTACACCCCGGCCGAAGGCAGTATCCGCATTCGCTGGTGGGGCGATGACCAGGGCGCACATCTGAGCGTGCAAGACTCAGGAATCGGCATCGACATTAAACACTTGCCGCGCCTGACCGAACGCTTCTATCGCGTTGATTCCAGCCGTAACTCCAATACCGGCGGCACCGGCCTGGGGTTGGCGATCGTGAAACACGTTTTGTTACGACACCGGGCGCGGATGGAAATCAGCAGCGTACCCGGCCACGGCAGCACCTTTACCTGCCATTTTGCACCGGCCCAGGTCACTCAAACACGGGCCATCAGCGCCACGGATTGATACCGGCCAGCACGCGCCACTAGGCAATTGCCAAGTCAGCCGCTACATTGGCTGACTTGTGCCTGCCTTTCAGGCACGACTTTTCCTTTCCTTTCGAATTACACGGAACCCGCAAAACTCCATCATGGACCCTTCCCCTGGCTTTACCCTCGCTACAATTTTCGCCGACTTCGGCATGATTCTTTTTGCTTTGATCCTGGTTTTGCTCAACGGATTCTTCGTTGCGGCGGAATTTGCCATGGTCAAACTGCGCTCGACCCGGGTCGAAGCCATCGCTGAACAGAACGGCTGGCGCGGGCACATCCTGCGCACCGTGCACAACCAGCTCGATGCCTACCTGTCGGCCTGTCAGCTGGGTATTACCCTGGCGTCCCTGGGTCTTGGCTGGGTCGGTGAGCCGGCCTTCGCGCACATTCTTGAGCCGTTGCTGAGCGCCGTCGGCGTCGAGTCGGCCGAGATTGTCAAGGGCGTGTCGTTCTTCACCGCGTTCTTCATCATTTCGTACCTGCACATCGTGGTCGGCGAACTGGCTCCGAAATCCTGGGCCATCCGCAAACCCGAATTGCTGTCGCTGTGGACCGCCGTGCCGCTGTACCTGTTTTACTGGGCCATGTACCCAGCGATTTACCTGCTCAATGCCAGCGCCAACACCATTTTGCGCATCGCCGGCCAGGGTGAACCCGGCCCGCATCACGAGCATCACTACAGCCGTGAAGAACTGAAACTGATCCTGCACTCCAGCCGTGGCCAGGACCCCAGCGACCAAGGCATGCGTGTGCTGGCTTCGGCAGTGGAAATGGGCGAACTGGAAGTGGTCGACTGGGCCAACTCCCGCGAAGACCTGGTGACCCTGGAATTCAACGCACCGCTCAAGGAAATCCTGGCGATGTTCCGTCGCCACAAGTTCAGCCGTTATCCGGTGTACGACAGCGAGCGCCAGGAGTTTGTCGGCCTGCTGCACATCAAGGACCTGCTGCTTGAGTTAGCGGCCCTGGACCACATCCCGGAGTCGTTCAACCTCGCCGAACTGACCCGCCCGCTGGAGCGCGTGTCGCGGCACATGCCGCTGTCACAGTTGCTAGAGCAATTCCGCAAGGGCGGTTCGCACTTCGCCGTGGTCGAAGAGGCCGACGGCAACATCATCGGCTACCTGACCATGGAAGATGTGCTTGAAGTGCTGGTCGGCGACATCCAGGACGAGCACCGCAAGGCCGAACGCGGCATTCTTGCGTATCAACCAGGCAAGCTGCTGGTCCGGGGCGATACGCCGCTGTTCAAGGTTGAGCGCCTGTTGGGCATCGACCTCGACCACGTGGAAGCAGAAACGCTTGCCGGGCTGGTCTATGAGAGCCTCAAGCGGGTGCCGGAAGAGGAAGAAGTGCTGGAAGTCGAAGGTCTGCGCATCATCATCAAGAAAATGAAAGGGCCGAAGATTGTGCTGGCCAAGGTGTTGATGCTGGATTGACGTCTATCGCGAACCTGTAGGAGCCGGCTTGCTGGCGATGGGTGCGCCGCGGTGTCATGTGATACCGCGTTATCGTTCATCGCCAGCAAGCCGGCTCCTACTGCCCAACGCAAAGTTGGGCAGTGCGCTCACCGGCTGGTTGAACTGGTACGGAATCGATACCAGCCCCAGCCCGGTATTGCGCTGCACCACGAAGTGCAAATGCGGCCCGGTGCTGTTGCCGGTGTTTCCCGACAGCGCCAAGGCACTGCCCACCGCCACCTGTTGCCCTTCTCGAACCTTTACCGAGCCTTTCTTCAAGTGCAGGTAAACCCCCATGGTCCCGTCTTCGTGCAACACCCGCACGAAATTGCCGGATGCATCGCTGCCGCGCGCGCGCTGTCTGTTCTCGGTTTTCACCACCACCCCGCCTCGGGCGGCAATGATCGGCGTGCCCTCAGGCATCGCAATGTCTATCGCATAACGGCTCTTGGGGCCGAAGTGGCTGTAGGGGCCATTGGCGCCCTGGCTTATCCGGAACGGCCCGCCACGCCAGGGCAATGGATACCGATAGCCCACCATGGAACCTGAGGGGTCGCCCAGGGAGTATTTGAACGTCGGGACATACGCGAGGGGCTTTCCAGCATTGGTCGCCGTGAGCTGCGCCAGACGAACGCTGGAACGTTGCGGTATCACCCGCCGAATTGTCCGCTTCGGCACCCCGCTGGCGTTCTTCACCCCGGCGAAACTCAATTCAACCTCTACCGGCGCATACAGGTCATTGCGCACGTACACACTGTGCACGCCGTTTTTCTTCATGACGATCAGGCGTACCTGGCGCTCAAGGTGCTCCTCCATGCGATCGCGAAAAACGAACACGTGGGCGCCTTTGCTGGGGCGGTCACTGTAGGTGACCACGCCATAGACGTCTTTGGATTTGTAGATGGTCATCGCCACGGCCGAGGTGGCGACCATGAATAGGCCACATAAAAACAGCAGGCGCGTGAACATGGGCAAAGGCTCTGTCGAGTTAGGCCTGGAACTCAGCCTAGCAGCTGCAATGGACCCGGCTAGTCGGCAGATGTTTCAGAACGCGTGTTCAGCAGATGTGCGGTAGCCGTGATGGCCCCGTCGCGAGCTCGCTCCACGCGGCGATCCGACAATGGCGGCCTATCAGGCGACACACCTCAAGCGCCTGGAATGAAGTGCTTCTGCGCCGTGCCTCGGGCAATTAGGCGGGAGATGTAGTCGAGTTTCTGCGCATCCTGATCGACAAAGCGGAAGGTCAGTTGCAACCAGTCGCTGTCAGGCTTTGGCTCATGGGCTGCGACAGCATGCAGGTAGCCGTTCAGGCGAGCGATTTCAGCACTCTCGCCCTGCTCCAGATCCAGTACGGCGCTGTCGAGAACCTGCGGCAGGGACTCGGTGCGTTTGACCACCAACAGCGCTTCCTTGAGGCTCAAGGCCTTGATCACGCATTGGGTGATGCCACTGGGCAAGCGCAGTTGACCCTGGCCACGCCCTCCGCCGGCGCCTGCGACCACTGTCGCCTTGACCGGCTGGCTGTTGAGCAGGCCACGGGCAGGCGCGGCGGCAGGTGCCGTGGGTGCAACCCCGGCAGGCTTGCCGCCAGTCAAAGCGCTCAGGGAATCGTTGGCGAAGGCGGGGCTCGTCTTGGTGGCAGCGATATTGATCAAAGCATCGAGTTTGCCAACCTTGTGCAGCGCCTGTTTGACCTTGGTCAGCAGCTGCTCGTTAGTGAATGGCTTACTGACATAACCGGATACCCCGGCCTGAATCGCCTGGACGACGTTATCTTTGTCGCCACGGCTGGTCACCATCACAAAGGGCATGGTTTTCAGGTTGTCTTGCTCGCGGCACCAGGTCAGCAGCTCCAGGCCGGACATTTCCGGCATCTCCCAATCGCACAGGACCAGGTCGAACGCTTCCTTGGCCAGCATGGCTTGCGCCTTTCTGCCGTTGACTGCGTCTTCGATTCGCATGCCGGGGAAGTAGTTGCGCAGACACTTCTTCACCAGGTCACGAATGAACGACGCATCGTCCACGACCAACACACTGACCTTACTCATCCAAAAACCCCTTTAAAAAATCCCGGCCAGCACAACGCTTTGCTAATGGCACTTTGCCAAAACCCTCAGTCACGCCGGACGTTTCGTTCGCGGGGTGCTGCTTTTCGGATTCGTGAGCCGCAAACAAAAACGCCCAGCCAAAAGGCTGGGCGCTTTACTTGGGCAACCTTACTTATCGTCAGATTTGCCCGGAACATTAGCGGTTTCGCCGCTGGTCCCTTCAACTTCTTCCTTCATGCGCTTGAGGCCCAGGTGTCGCACGTCGGTACCGCGCACCAGGTAAATCACCAGCTCCGAAATGTTGCGCGCGTGGTCGCCGATGCGTTCCAGTGAGCGCAGAACCCAGATAATGCTCAAGACCCGCGAAATAGAACGCGGGTCTTCCATCATGTAGGTTGCCAACTCGCGCAGGGCGGTCTTGTATTCGCGGTCGATGATCTTGTCGTACTGCGCCACCGACAAAGCCAGGTCGGCATCGAAACGGGCAAAAGCGTCCAGTGCATCACGGACCATGTTTCGCACTTGGTCGCCAATGTGGCGAACCTCGACGTAACCGCGTGGTGCTTCGCCTTCTTCGCACAACTGAATGGCGCGACGGGCAATCTTGGTCGCTTCGTCACCGATGCGCTCCAGGTCGATCACCGACTTGGAGATGCTGATGATCAGACGCAAGTCGGACGCGGCCGGCTGACGACGGGCCAGAATGCGCAGGCATTCTTCGTCGATGTTGCGTTCCATCTGGTTGATCTGGTCGTCGATCTCGCGCACCTGCTGGGCCAGACCGGAATCGGCCTCGATCAGCGCGGTCACCGCGTCGTTGACCTGCTTCTCGACCAGCCCGCCCATTGCCAGGAGATGGCTGCGCACCTCCTCAAGCTCGGCGTTGAACTGCTGGGAGATGTGGTGTGTCAGGCCTTCCTTAGAAATCATGTTGTTTGCTCCGCAAAAGCTGTGAGCTGCAAGCTACTAGCTGCAAGCTGCTGTGTGTCGTACCCGAACCGCTCTACTTGCCGCTTGAAGCGTGCGGCTTGAAGCTGCTGCTAGCCATAGCGACCGGTGATGTAGTCTTCGGTCTGCTTTTTCGCCGGATTGGTGAACAGGGTGTCGGTGTCACCGAACTCCACCAGCTTGCCCATGTACATGAACGCCGTGTAGTCGGAAACCCGCGCGGCCTGTTGCATGTTGTGGGTCACGATGACGATGGTGAACTTCGATTTCAGTTCGTAGATCAACTCTTCGACTTTCAGCGTGGAGATCGGGTCGAGTGCCGAGCACGGTTCGTCGAGCAGCAGCACTTCCGGCTCTACGGCGATGGTGCGGGCAATGACCAGACGTTGCTGTTGACCACCGGACAGGCCGAGTGCCGATTCATGCAGGCGGTCTTTGACTTCATCCCACAGTGCCGCGCCTTTCAATGCCCACTCGACAGCTTCGTCGAGCACGCGCTTCTTGTTGATGCCTTGAATACGCAGGCCGTAGACCACGTTTTCGTAAATGGTTTTCGGGAACGGGTTCGGCTTCTGGAACACCATCCCGACGCGGCGACGCAACTCGGCCACGTCTTCGCCCTTGCGATAGATGTTGTTGCCGTACAGGTTGATGGCGCCTTCTACGCGGCAACCATCGACCAGGTCGTTCATGCGGTTGAAGGTCCGCAGCAGCGTGGACTTGCCGCAGCCGGACGGGCCGATGAAGGCGGTCACGCGCTGTTTCGGGATGTTCATGCTGACGTCATACAGCGCTTGTTTGTCGCCGTAGAACAGGCTCAGGCCCGGCACTTCGATGGCTACGGTTTCCTGATCGAGATTCAGGCTCTGCTTGTCGCGACCCAGGGCCGACATGTTGATGCCGTGGGTATGTGTTTCGTGCTGCATGGGAGGCTCCCTGTGCTAACAAATTCGGTTCAGTAGACCGCGGGCCGTGCCCGCGGGTTACACAATTCTTTGTAGGAGCCGGCTTGCTGGCGATGCTGGCAACTCGGTGCAGCAGGCTCACCATGGTGATGCCTTCGCCAGCAAGCCGGCTCCTACAGGGTTGATCAGCTATCCAGCGCTTTGTATTTCTCGCGCAGGTGGTTCCGGATGTAGACCGCCGACAGGTTCAACGTGGCGATCACCAGCACCAACAGCAGCGCCGTGGCATACACCAGCGGTCTGGCTGCTTCAACGTTCGGGCTCTGGAAGCCGACGTCATAAATGTGGAAGCCCAGATGCATGATCTTCTGGTCCAGGTGCAGGTACGGGTAGTTACCGTCCACCGGCAGCGACGGCGCCAATTTCACCACGCCAACCAGCATCAGCGGTGCCACCTCACCGGCGGCACGGGCCACCGCGAGGATCATGCCGGTCATCATCGCCGGGCTGGCCATCGGCAACACGATCTTCCACAAGGTTTCAGCCTTGGTCGCACCGAGGGCCAACGAGCCTTCACGCACGGTGCGAGGAATCCGCGCCAGACCTTCTTCAGTAGCCACGATCACCACCGGCACCGCCAGCAGCGCCAGGGTCAACGAAGCCCACATCAAACCCGGTGTACCGAAGGTCGGTGCCGGCAAGGCTTCGGGGAAGAACAGACGGTCCAGCGATCCACCCAGCACATAGACGAAAAAGCCCAGGCCGAACACGCCGTACACGATGGCCGGAACACCCGCCAGGTTGTTCACTGCGATGCGGATCACCCGGGTCAACGCGTTCTGCTTGGCGTATTCACGCAAGTACACCGCTGCCAGCACTCCAAACGGAGTCACGATCATCGCCATGATCAAGGTCATCATCACGGTGCCGAAGATCGCCGGGAAAATCCCGCCTTCGGTGTTTGCTTCACGCGGGTCGTCGCTCAGGAACTCCCAGACCTTGCTGAAGTAGAAACCGATCTTGGTAAAGGTCCCCATGGCGTTCGGCTGATAGGCGTGAACCACTTTGCCGATGTCGATAACGATTTCCTTACCGTTCGCGTCGCGAGCGGTAAGGCTGTCGCGGTTGAACTGCGCATGCAGGTCAGCCAGACGTGCTTCGATATCCTGATAGCGAGCATTGAGTTCGGCACGCTCCGATTCCATGTCCGCTTGTGCGGTGGCATCGAGCTTGCCTTCCAGCTCCAGCTTGCGGCCGTGCAAACGGATGCGTTCAAGACCGGCGTTGATCGCGCCGATATCGGTTTTTTCCAGGCTCTTGAGCTGGGCGGCCAGCTTGTTCACGCGCTCGACACGGGCCTGCAACTCCGGCCATGCGGCTTCGCCTTCAGCAATGACCTTGCCGTCCTGCTTGACGTTGACCAGGTAGCCGTAGAAGTTGCCCCACTCGCGACGCTCGATGGCCATCAGCTCAGGTGGCGTCTGCTGATTGGTCAGCCACTCGCCGACGATCCAGGTGAAATCGCTGCCGTTCAGGTCTCGGTTACCGACCTTGATCAGCTCACGAGTCATGAACTCAGGGCCTTGATCCGGCACCGGAAGACCCGCGCTCTTGAGTCGTGCACGTGGCACTTCTTCTTTCTGGACCACTTCACCGATGACCAGATGATTAGCCTGGCCCGGTACGTCATAGCTGGCGTGGATCAGGTCCGCCGGCCAGAAGTGGCCCAGACCGCGCACGGCAATCACTGCCAGCAGGCCAATGGTCATGATGACCGCAATGGACACCGCCCCACCGCTGATCCAGACGCCAGGGGCGCCGCTCTTGAACCATCCTTTCAGGGAGTTCTGTTTCACAGACTTCTACCTTTGCTTAAAGCGACGAGTATTTCTTGCGCAGACGCTGACGAATCAGTTCTGCGAGGGTGTTCATGACGAAGGTGAACAACAGCAGCACCAGCGCCGAGAGGAACAGCACGCGGTAGTGGCTGCCGCCGACTTCCGATTCGGGCATTTCCACCGCAACGTTGGCAGCCAGAGTGCGCAGGCCTTCGAACAGGTTCATTTCCATGACCGGTGTGTTGCCGGTGGCCATCAACACGATCATGGTTTCACCGACCGCACGACCCATGCCGATCATCAGCGCCGAGAAGATGCCCGGGCTGGCGGTGAGGATCACCACGCGCGTCATGGTCTGCCATGGCGTCGCACCGAGGGCCAGAGAGCCCAGGGTCAAGCCACGCGGCACGCTGAACACGGCGTCTTCGGCAATGGAATAGATGTTCGGGATCACCGCGAAGCCCATGGCCAGACCCACCACCAGTGCGTTGCGCTGGTCGTAGGTGATGCCCAGGTCGTGAGAGATCCACATGCGCATGTCACCGCCGAAGAACCAGTTCTCCATGAACGGGCTCATGTACAGCGAGAGCCAGCCCACGAACAGGATCACTGGAATCAGCAAGGCGCTTTCCCAGCCGTCAGGGACTTTCAGGCGAATCGACTCAGGCAGGCGACTGAAGGTGAAACCGGCGACCAGGATGCCGATCGGCAGCAACATCAGCAGACTGAAGATGCCTGGCAAATGTCCTTCCACATAAGGTGCGAGGAACAGACCAGCGAAGAAACCGAGGATCACCGTCGGCATCGCTTCCATCAGCTCGATCACCGGCTTGACCTTGCGGCGCATGCCCGGCGCCATGAAGTACGCAGTGTAGATCGCCGCGGCAACGGCCAGCGGAGCAGCCAGAAGCATGGCGTAGAACGCAGCTTTCAGGGTGCCGAAGGTCAGGGGCGACAGGCTCAGCTTGGGTTCGAAGTCGGTGTTGGCGGCGGTCGATTGCCAGACGTATTTAGGCTCGTCGTAGTTCTCGTACCAGACCTTGCTCCACAACGCGCTCCACGACACTTCCGGGTGCGGGTTGTCGAGCAGCAGCGGTTGCAACTTGCCGCCAGCTTCCACGATCACGCGGTTGGCCCGTGGCGACAGACCGAAAACACCCTCGCCTTCAACAACCGGTTCCACCAGCAAAGTGCGGTGGGCGGTGCTGTGGAACACGCCGAGCTTGCCGGAGGCGTCGAGTGCAATGAAGCCCTTGCGGCGCTCTTCGGCGGTAATTTCAACGATAGGCGTGGTGCCCATCTGGAAGGTACGGATCTGCTTCAGGCGCTGTTCGCCATCCGGGTCGCGGGCCATGAACCACTGGGCCAGGCCACCTTTGGAGTCACCCAGGATCAGCGAGATACCGCCCACCAGTTGAGTACTGGCAGTGATTTCAGCGTCGCCGTTTTCCAGCAGTTTGTAGCGACCGTTGAGGCTCTTGTCGCGCAGACTGAATACGTCGGCCTGGGCGCGCCCGTTAATCACATACAGCCACTGCTGACGCGGGTCGACGAAGATGTTCTTCACCGGCTCGGTCATTTGCGGCAGGTCGATGCGCTTCTGTTCGTTGGTGATTTCGCCGGTCATCATGTTTTCTTCGCTGGTCAGCGACAGAACATTGAGTTGCGAACCGGTGGAGCCGACCAGCATCAGGGTCGAATCGTTGGCGTTGAGGCTGACGTGCTCAAGGGCACCGCCGGCTTCGTTCAGCGCGATTGGCGCTTCGCCATACGGATACTCGATGGCCGGCGAGATGGTTTTCTTGCCGTCCGGGTAGCTGACTTTGTAAGTGTGGCGGAACACCAGTGCCTGACCGTTGGACAGGCCCACGGCCACCAGCGGTTGACCTGGCTGGTCTTCACCGATGGAGGTCACGGTGGTACCGGCTGGAACAGGCAGATCGACGCGCTTGAGTTCGGCGCCACTGTCGATATCGAAGAACAATGCCTGGCCTTTGTCGGATACCCGCATGGCCACCTGGTTCTGCTCTTCAAGGGAGATCATCAGCGGCTTGCCGGCGTCTTGCATCCAGGCTGGCGTGATGGCGTCCCTGGACGTCAGGCTGGCACCCTGGAACAGGGGCGCAACGACGTAGGCAAGGAAGAAGAAAATCAGGGTGATCGCGCCGAGAACAGCGAGGCCGCCCACGAGGACGTACCAGCGAGTCAGGCGATCTTTGAGCGCGCGAATGCGGCGCTTGCGTTGCAGCTCAGGCGTATTGAAATCAATTCGCTTGGGGGGATTAGTAGTCATGTTGGAATTGGCCAGATCATTCATTCGCACACCCTAGCGATCCTGTATGACAGAAAGATGACAGTGCAGTGACGCAGCAAATCCGCCGTTGGGGTTAACCAGCAGCGGATCGGGAAATTTGGGCGGTGTAGGAGCCGGCTTGCTGGCGAAAATGGTACATCCGATACATTTTCTGCGGATGGATGACCATCGCCAGCAAGCCGGCTCCTACAGAGTCCGAGGTAAACCCGGACTCAGGGTTTTACTTTTTTGCGACTTCAGCGCCGCCTTCCTTCAAACCCAGGTCAGCCAGCGCTTTGGCAGCAACCTTGGCTGGCAGTGGGATGTACCCGTCTTTCACGACAACTTCCTGACCCTGTTTGGACAGGATCAGTTTCACGAATTCGGCTTCCAGCGGGGCCAGAGGCTTGTTCGGAGCTTTGTTGACGTACACGTACAGGAAGCGCGACAGCGGGTACTTGCCGTTCAGGGCGTTTTCTTCGGTGTCTTCGACGAAGTCCTGGCTGCCTTTCTTGGCCAGTGCCACGGTCTTCACGCTAGCGGTCTTGTAGCCGATGCCCGAGTAACCGATGCCGTTCAGCGAGGAGCTGATCGACTGCACGACCGAAGCCGAGCCTGGTTGCTCGTTGACGTTTGGCTTGTAGTCGCCTTTGCACAGGGCTTCTTCTTTGAAGTAGCCGTAAGTGCCGGATACCGAATTACGACCGAACAGTTGCACCGGCTTGTTGGCCAGGTCGCCGGTCACACCCAGGTCACCCCAGGTTTTCACGTCGGTTTTAGCGCCGCACAGACGAGTGGACGAGAAGACCGCGTCGACCTGTTCCATGGTCAGGTGCTGGATCGGGTTGTCCTTGTGTACGAATACCGCCAGGGCATCCACGGCAACCGGGATAGCGGTTGGCTTGTAGCCGTACTTCTGCTCGAAGGCAGCCAGTTCGGTGTCCTTCATTTTGCGGCTCATCGGGCCCAGGTTGGAGGTGCCTTCAGTCAACGCAGGAGGTGCAGTGGCGGAGCCAGCGGCCTGAATCTGAATGTTTACGTTCGGGTATTCTTTTTTGTAGTTCTCAGCCCAGAGAGTCATGAGGTTGGCCAGGGTGTCGGAACCAACGCTGGACAGGTTGCCCGACACACCAGTGGTCTTGGTGTAGCTCGGGATAGCAGGGTCAACAGCGGCAACCGCGTTGGCAGTCGCAACGCCAGCAGCGACAAAAGTCATTGCCGCCATCAAACGCTTCAGTTTCATGCCTTACTCCTAGCAGATAGGGTGTGTTAAGTCGGGGCCAAGTATCAGCAGGCCGTGTGAACACTCTATGGCTGAAATATGACAATTGGATGAAAGGCCAGCATTCCGTTCTTTTCAGGGTGATTCGCGCCGCCCTCAATCGCCAGCAGGCTGGCCCCCACAGTTGAAATGCATTCCAAATGTGGGAGCCAGCCTGCTGGCGATTGGGCTAGTACAGAGGATGAAAAAAGTCGAGATCAGCGTCCCTTCTTCCAGAGATACGCACCCACCACAATCCCGACCCCGCACAGCACCGCCACATAATAAGCGGGCCCCATCGCACTCTCCTTGAGCAGCAGACTGACAACCATCGGCGTCAGGCCACCGAAAATCGCGTAGGCGACGTTGTACGAAAACGACAGACCGCTGAAGCGCACCACCGGAGGGAACGCCTTGACCATCACGTACGGCACCGCACCAATCGTGCCGACCAGCAAACCGGTCAGGGCGTACATCGGGAACAGCCAGTCGGGATGGTCGGCCAGGCTGTGATAGAAGGTCCACGAACTGGCCAGCAACGCCGCACAGCCAAACACCAAGACGCGTCCCGCACCGAAGCGATCGGCCAGCGCGCCGGCAATGACGCAACCAAAACTCAGGAACACGATCGCCAGGCTGTTCGCTTGCAGGGACGTGGTCGGCGAGAAGTGATAGACCGTTTGCAGAACAGTCGGAGTCATCAAAATCAATACAACGATCCCGGCAGAGAGCAGCCAGGTCAGCAGCATCGAAATGGCAATGGCACCACGATGATCACGCAGCACCGCGCGCAGCGGAACCTCTTCGGCCAGCGCCTTGCGCAGTTGCAGCTCGGCAAACACTGGCGTTTCGTGCAACCAGCGACGCAGATACACCGAGAACAGGCCGAACACGCCGCCCAGCAAGAACGGAATCCGCCAGGCGTAATCCGCCACTTCCACCGGGGTATAAATGCTATTGATCGCAGTGGCGACCAGAGAACCCAGCAAGATGCCCGCCGTCAGGCCGCTGGTCAGGGTGCCGCAGGCGTAGCCAATGTGACGCTGCGGGACGTGTTCGGAAACAAAGACCCACGCTCCCGGCACTTCACCGCCAATGGCCGCGCCCTGAATCACCCGCATCAACAGCAACAGGATGGGTGCCCACAGGCCAATCTGCGCATAAGTCGGCAACAGACCCATGATCAGGGTCGGCACGGCCATCATGAAAATGCTCAAGGTGAACATTTTCTTGCGGCCCAGCAGGTCGCCAAAATGCGCCATCACAATGCCGCCCAACGGCCGTGCCAGGTAGCCGGCGGCGAAGATGCCGAAGGTCTGCATCAGCCGCAGCCATTCAGGCATGTCCGGCGGGAAGAACAGCTTGCCCACCACCGTTGCGAAAAATACGAAAATGATGAAGTCGTAGAACTCGAGCGCACCGCCCAGGGCGGACAACGACAGCGTCTTGTAGTCATTACCGGTCAATGGACGTGCGGGTTGCTCGGGTTGCGCGATGCTCGAGGGCGCTGGGGTCATGGCAAGGGCTTCTCTTATAGTCGGATCTGCAACCTCAACAACGCTGGTGGAGGCTTGGGCAGGACCGGCACGATAGCAAATTGTTCGAAAAAGCACATAGAGGTGCGTTTTTGACGGTCAAAATGAGAACCCGACGGTCGTCTCGGAGTCTACCGACCGATATACTTACACCATTGCTCCGGTTTTTGAGGGGTTGCTGTGCGAAGACGTCGTTGGCCCTACTCAACGGTACCAGCCGATTTCGCAGAGTTTCCCTTTAGGCGCCTTAGGAAAACGTGACGAACGTAGTATGTTCGGTGCTGAATCGTTTTTCCCGAAGACGGCTACCACCAGCAGTACCAACGAAGAGTCACGGGTCAGAGGCACCCCCGGCATGATAGAGCTCGAACAAGAAGATCCAATCCCGCAAGGCGATCTGGCCCTGCAAATCACCGCGCTTCCTCGCGAAACCAACGGCTTCGGCGATATTTTCGGCGGTTGGCTGGTGGCGCAAATGGATTTGGCGGGCACCGCGATGGCCAGCAAGGTTGCTGGCGGGCGCGTCGCCACCGTGGCGATTGACCGCATGGCGTTCCTGGTACCGGTAGCGGTGGGTGCTCAGCTCTCCTTTTATACCCAGGCGCTGGAAATCGGTCGCAGCTCGATCAAGATGATGGTTGAAGTCTGGAGCGACGATCCGTTGTCCAGCGAGTGGCGTAAAGTAACCGAAGCGGTGTTTGTGTTCGTCGCCATCGATGGCAGCGGCCGCACTCGCTCGGTTCCAGCAAGGGCTCGCTGAAGGCGGTTCTAAACCTGGCGTTTGTTTTGCGGTCTGTAGTCGTCATTGTTCCTGATCGAGAGCTGTCCCCATGAGCACGCCCGACGTTGAAGCGGTAAAACTGGATGAACTGAACTGCTGGCGCATCCGCCACGGTCAGGCCGAATTACTGGTGGCCCAGCAAGGCGCGCACATCCTCAGTTATCAACTGGCGGGCGAGCCGCCGCTGATCTGGCTTAATGATGAGGCCGTATTCAAGACCGGCAAGAGCATCCGTGCCGGCGTGCCGGTTTGCTGGCCGTGGTTTGGCAATCTGGCGCGCAATCCGCAAAGCGTCCAGGCGATGCGCGTCAGCGATGAAGCGCCGACGGCTCACGGTTTGGTGCGAGCGATGGACTGGGAGCTGGGCGGCATCGAAGCCGATGGCGAAAGCCTGAAGATCGAATTCCTCCTGCCCTACCCCGAAGGCGGCTTGCCGGGCTGGCCGCATCAGGTGGATTTGAAGCTGAGCATTCGTCTGGATGAGCAACTGCACATCAGCCTGACCAGCCTCAACCAGGGCAACGAGACCGTGAGCATCAGCCAGGCGCTGCACAGTTACTTCGCCGTCAGCGATGTGCGCCAGGTGCATGTCGAAGGCCTCGATGGCTTGAACTACATCGAGACACTGGACGACTGGAAAACCGTCACTCAAAACGGTGATCTGCATTTTACCGGCGAGACCGACCGCATCTACCTCGACACACCAGCGCAATTGAACATCGTTGATCCGCATTGGGAGCGTCGCATCGAACTCACCAGCAGCGGTTCGCGATCGGCAGTGATCTGGAATCCATGGATCGACCGCGCCGCCGCGTTCAGCGACATGGCTGACGATGGCTGGCAACGCATGCTGTGCATCGAAACGGCGAATGTGATGGGTGATGTGGTGAACCTGGCGCCGGGTTCCAGTCATACCCTTGGCGTGAGTATCGGCAGCAAACCACTGTAAACCTGTAGGAGCCGGCTTGCCGGCGATGGCGCCCTCAAGATCGCTATCGCCAGCAAGCCGGCTCCTACAGTACTTTTACAAATCCGACTCTTCCACGACTCTCACTTTCGCCGCATCCAGCGCATACGCCGCATCCGCCAGATCATTACTGACCTTCTCGACCTTCAACGTGCCGGTCACCCACAGCGGTGTGTAGATATCGTTCAGCTTCAAGCCTTTCGGATATCGCACCAGCACCAGTTGATTCGGCGGTGGAGGCGGCACATGAATGCAGGCGCCCGGATACGGCACGAGGAAGAACAACGTGCTGTGGCCCTTGCCATCGGTTTCCAACGGCACCGGATAACCGCCAATACGGATGTTCTTGTCGTTCATCGACGCCACGGTTTTGGACGAATACATCACCGCCGGCAAACCTTTGGCCTGCTTCATCCCACCCTTCTCGGTAAAGGTGCCAGTGGCTTCGGGCGAGTCGTGGTCGATTTCGGGCATGGCCTCGAGGGCTTTCTGGTCCGACTTGGGCATCAGTTCGAGCCAGTCGGTTTCCGGCAGCTCGCCGGCATGGGCAAGGCCCGCACCCAGTAATAGAAATGTCAGCAGAAGACGGCGCATGAAGGTGCTCGGTAAGGATAAGGAAATCGCCGAGCATTCTAGCCCTCCCGGCTTGCGCGGCCGAGAGGGGTTTGTCGCTTGAATCAGTTCTTTTTGACCAGGCCGTAGATCACCAGCAATACAACAGCGCCTACCAGTGCACCAATGAAGCCGGCACCTTCACCTGCCTGATAAATACCCAGGGCCTGGCCGCCGTAGGTGGCTGCCAGCGAACCGCCGATACCGAGCAGGATGGTCATGATCCAGCCCATGTTGTCATCGCCCGGTTTGAGGAACCGTGCGAGCAGCCCGACGATCAAGCCGATAAAGATGGTTCCGATAATACCCATGGCATTTCCCTCTGATTGAATTGGCTGGGTCCTAGCCAAAGCCTAGTCAGACTTTGGCATCCTGCCATCAGAGAGCGGTGCGACCTCAATGGTTCCACCGCTGCCACATGAAACTATTCGGCGATGAGCGCTTCGACCTTGAGGATCTGTGCGGCCAGCGTCTCGCGGTCTGCGCAACGCAGGTTGGCGTGACCGACCTTGCGACCGACCTTGAACGCCTTGCCGTAGTGATGCAGATGGCAATCGGCGATAGCGATCACTTTCTCGGTGTCCGGCACTTTACCGATGAAGTTGAGCATTGCGCTCTCGCCGACCTTGGCCGTCGAACCCAGCGGCAGACCGGCAACAGCCCGCAAGTGGTTTTCGAACTGGCTGCACTCGGCGCCCTCGGTGGTCCAGTGCCCGGAGTTGTGCACACGCGGGGCGATTTCGTTGGCTTTGAGGCCACCGTCGACTTCAAAGAACTCGAACGCCATCACACCGACATAATCCAGCTGTTTAAGCACACGACTGGAGTAGTCTTCGGCCAGGGCTTGCAGCGGGTGATCGGTGCTGGCCACGGACAACTTGAGAATGCCGCTGTCGTGGGTGTTGTGCACCAGCGGATAGAACTTCGTTTCGCCATCGCGAGCGCGCACGGCGATCAGCGAGACTTCGCCGGTGAACGGCACGAAGCCTTCCAGCAGGCACGCCACGCTGCCCAACTCGGCGAACGTCCCGACGACGTCTTCAGGCGTGCGCAGAACTTTCTGGCCCTTGCCGTCGTAACCCAAGGTGCGGGTTTTGAGAACCGCCGGTAGGCCGATGGAAGCCACGGCAGCGTCGAGGTCAGTCTGGGACTGGATGTCGGCGAACGCCGGGGTTGGAATCCCCAGGTCCTTGAACATGCTTTTTTCGAACCAGCGATCACGGGCGATGCGCAGGGCTTCGGCGCTCGGGTATACCGGCACGAATTGCGACAGGAACGCTACGGTTTCGGCTGGAACGCTTTCGAACTCGAACGTCACCAGATCGACTTCATCAGCCAATTGACGCAGGTGATCCTGATCGCCGTAATCGGCCCGCAGATGTTCGCCCAACGCCGCCGCACAAGCGTCCGGTGCCGGGTCGAGGAAAGCGAAGTTCATGCCCAGCGGAGTGCCCGCCAGTGCCAACATGCGACCCAACTGGCCGCCACCGATTACACCGATTTTCATCGTCAACAACCTCAGGCGATGCGTGGGTCTGGATTTTCCAGGACGCTGTCTGTCTGTTCAGCACGGAAGGTTTTCAGCACCGCGTGGAACTGCGGGTGCTTGGCGCCCAGGATACTCGCCGACAGCAACGCAGCGTTGATCGCACCCGCCTTGCCGATGGCCAGGGTGGCGACCGGGATACCCGCAGGCATCTGCACAATAGAGAGCAGCGAATCGACGCCCGATAGCATCGCCGACTGGACTGGCACGCCAAGCACAGGCAGGTGGGTCTTGGCCGCACACATGCCTGGCAGGTGGGCCGCACCACCGGCCCCGGCAATGATCACCTCGATGCCACGCGCCTCGGCTTCTTCAGCGTACTGGAACAGCAGGTCCGGGGTGCGGTGGGCAGAAACCACTTTCACCTCGTAAGGGATGCCGAGCTTTTCCAGCATATCGGCGGTGTGGCTAAGGGTGGACCAATCGGACTTTGAGCCCATGATCACGCCAACCAATGCACTCATCGTCGTGCCTCTTCTCTCTGGGCGCCCGCAGGCGCATCAAAAAACAACAAGCCACGCAGGATGCGTGGCTTGATTGTACGAATTATGGCCGGTCGTAACCGGCCGAAGGCCGCGCAGTATACCTCAAAGAAGCAGATAAACAGCCCCTGTGGCGACCATCTGTCATGCGGGCGAAAACACGCTTTTCTTGACTATAAAGTCAGTCACTTGAATGCCTGGAGATCGTGAACTTCTCTGGTTGTCGAGATCAGTGATTTCCATCAAAAAAAATCAATATTCAAAAAAGGCTAAACAACTTAAAACAATTTGAAACTTGTCAAAACCCCCGAACTAACACAATTATCGATGACTCATATATTCAATTGAACAGGGAGTTCAAAACATGAAAAAACCTATCTCAATAATGATCGTCATTCATAGAGATCTTTACAATTATCAAAAAAAACGATCTATATGCGGATTATTTTTCCTGGCTCAAGTCAGAACTTGAGTCCCTCTCTGGGCGAGATATCAGGTTGTTAATGTATCGTCATGATGAAGTAGCGGAGCTGTCAGGGTACAACTACAGAAACGAAGATAGCAACGCTGCGCTGCAAGGCTGGACGGACCTGATAAACGACTGGTTCATCACTCTAAAAAAATCCGGTGAACATACGCCGAGCCTGACTAAAGTCCTTCTATTGACCAGAAACAATATCAACGTGACAGCCAGTGGACTCCTCGGAGGAACAAGAGGCATTAGCTGGTACAAAGGTCATTGTGCAATTGCAGCGATCACATCCACTCATGTTCCCGCACATGAAATTGGCCATATGCTTGGCGCAAAACATGAGGACAGCGAAGTGATCTATGACGGCTGGTGGCACGACACAATCATGCTAACGGACGAGTTTTCCAGTATGCGGGGAAACGCCCATCGCTACAGTGACAAGAACAGGGAAAACATTCGCAACTATCTTGATCGATTCGAATGAAACATCCCAATGCCAGTCGGCACACGGGAGCAAGCCGTCACTGCGACTTGCACCCTCGTGTCCGATCAGACTGCAGGACTTGCCGCTCCACCTTCCAACTTGCGCCACAACAATCGCACATTCGCTTTGCGCACGAGCGCGCAGCGGTACAAACGGATCTCCAGCGGCACATGCCATTGCGGGCCGCCGCAGATCACCAACTCACCGCGCGCCAGTTCGGCGCGCACACTCAGCTGCGGCACCCAGGCGATGCCCAGACCTTCAAGGGCCATGCTTTTCAGGCTATCGGCCATGGCGGTTTCGTAGATGGTGGTGAAGCGCAGTGCCCGTTGACGCAGCAGCATATTCACTGATCGACCCAGAAACGCACCAGCGCTGTAGGCCAACAACGGCACGCTGCCCTCGCCTTCCAGATCGAACAGCGGCTTGCCTTCGGCATCGGCAGCACACACCGGCAACATTTCGGTATGGCCCAGGTGCAGCGACGGGAAAATTTCCGGGTCCATTTGCATCGCCGCGTCCGGGTCATAGAAGGCGAGCATCAGATCGCAACCACCTTCACGCAGCGCATGCACAGCGTCACCGACGTTGGTTGCCACCAGGCGCGTGGCGATGTTCAGACCTTCGTTGCGCAGCTGCGCGATCCAGCGCGGAAAGAAACCCAGTGCCAGCGAGTGAGCGGCCGCGACCTGCATCACCTCGCCCTGCCCGCCTTCCAGGTGATGGAGATGGCGCAGCACTTCGCCAAGCTGTTCAACCACGGTTCGCGCGGTGACCAGAAACAATTGCCCCGCCGCCGTCAGCTCGATCGGCGTGCGCGAGCGATTGACCAACTGCAGCCCCAACGCCGCCTCCAGGCTGCGGATGCGCCGACTGAACGCCGGCTGTGTCACGAAACGCCGTTCAGCCGCCTGGGAGAAACTGCGGGTGGCGGCCAGAGCACTAAAGTCCTCCAGCCATTTGCTTTCCAGATTCATCACGCCCTCCCGGACACGCACCAATTTAGGTCACACGTTCGCCGGCAACCCGGCGTCACACGGGCATTATGCCGAATATGCATAGCCCAGTGTTTAACAGCATTGGCCCAAAAATCTACACGAGCCTAGCATTCGCAGCGTTCCGGCATTGACCGGGTTCATATCGAGATGATTTCTATCATGTCCTCCGCTGCATCTTTCCGCACAGAAAACGACCTGCTTGGCGCCCTCGAAGTACCGGCTCAAGCGTATTACGGCATCCAGACCCTGCGAGCGGTGAACAACTTCCGCCTCTCGGGCGTTCCGATTTCGCATTACCCGAAACTGGTTGTGGGTCTGGCAATGGTCAAACAGGCCGCTGCCGACGCTAACCGCGAGTTGGGTCATCTGAGCGAAGCCAAACACGCAGCCATCAGCGAAGCCTGTGCACGATTGATCCGTGGTGATTACCACGAAGAATTCGTGGTCGACATGATTCAAGGTGGCGCCGGTACGTCCACCAACATGAACGCCAACGAAGTGATCGCCAACATTGCGCTCGAAGCAATGGGTCACCAGAAAGGCGAATACCAGTACCTGCACCCGAACGACGACGTGAACATGGCGCAGTCGACCAACGACGCTTACCCGACGGCGATCCGCCTGGGTCTGTTGCTGGGTCACGACGCGCTGCTGGCCAGCCTCGACAGCCTGATTCAGGCGTTCGCGGCCAAGGGCCAGGAATTCAACCACGTCCTGAAGATGGGTCGTACCCAGCTGCAAGACGCTGTGCCGATGACCTTGGGTCAAGAATTCCGCGCCTTCGCCACCACCATGGGCGAAGACCTGGCCCGTCTGAAGACGCTGGCCCCGGAACTGCTGACTGAAGTGAACCTGGGCGGCACCGCGATCGGCACCGGCATCAACGCCGACCCGCGCTATCAGGCCCTGGCGGTACAACGTCTGGCACTGATCAGCGGTCAACCGCTGGTTCCGGCGGCCGACCTGATCGAAGCCACGTCCGACATGGGCGCCTTCGTACTGTTCTCCGGCATGCTCAAGCGCACCGCGGTCAAGCTGTCGAAGATCTGCAACGACCTGCGTCTGCTGTCCAGCGGCCCACGCACCGGCATCAACGAAATCAACTTGCCGGCGCGTCAGCCAGGCAGTTCGATCATGCCAGGCAAGGTCAACCCGGTTATCCCGGAAGCCGTTAACCAGGTGGCCTTCCAGGTCATCGGTAACGATCTGGCGCTGACCATGGCAGCCGAAGGCGGCCAACTGCAATTGAACGTGATGGAGCCGCTGATCGCGTTCAAGATCTTCGACTCGATCCGCCTGCTGCAACGCGCCATGGACATGCTGCGTGAGCACTGCATCGTCGGCATCACCGCCAACGAAGCCCGCTGCCGTGAACTGGTCGAGCACTCGATTGGCCTGGTCACCGCGCTGAACCCGTACATCGGCTACAAAAACGCCACCCGTATCGCCGGCCTCGCCCTTGAAAGCGGCCGCGGCGTGCTGGAACTGGTGCGCGAAGAAGGTCTGCTCGACGAAGCCATGCTCGCCGACATCCTGCGCCCGGAAAACATGATTGCTCCGCGTCTGGTTCCGCTCAAAGCCTGAACCGACGCACCACTTGTAGCACCGCTCACCAGGTCGAGGGACTAGACACCTCTCACCTTTTGAGGGCCTGGAGATCATTCTCCAGGCCCTTTTTTTTGCTTTTTTTTCAGCGCCGTACGACGTGACACGGCTGACGCTCAGCGTCATGCTCCGCTTCAAGCCGTTTCAGTTTTTTCGGAGATCCTCCATGAATGCCTCGACCTACCCTGCCGCCCAGCACGTCATGGTGCTCTACACCGGCGGCACCATCGGCATGCAAGCCAGCGCGCACGGCTTGGCCCCCGCATCCGGTTTCGAAGCGCGGATGCGCGATTACCTGCACAGTCAGCCTGAACTGGTGGTGCCGCAGTGGCGCTTTCGCGAGATGTCGCTGCTGATCGACAGCGCCAACATGACGCCGGCGTATTGGCAGCAATTGCGTGAAGCGGTGGTCGATGCGGTGGATGTGCAAGGCTGCGACAGCGTGCTGATCCTGCATGGCACCGACACTCTGGCCTACAGCGCCGCCGCCATGAGTTTCCAGTTGCTCGGCCTGCACGCTCGCGTGTGTTTCACCGGCTCCATGCTACCGGCCGGCGTGACCGACAGCGATGCCTGGGAAAATCTCGGCGGCGCTTTGGTTGCCCTTGGCCAAGGCCTGGCACCGGGCGTTCACTTGTACTTTCACGGCGAACTGCTCGACCCGACCCATTGCGCGAAGGTCCGCAGTTTTGGTCGCCATCCGTTCAAGCGCCTGAAGCGTCAGGGCGGTGGCGTGAAAGTGTCTTCGATGCCGCAACAGCTGAACTACCAGCCACCCAAACAGATGGCGAACGTTGCGGTATTGCCGCTGTTTCCCGGCATCAGCGCCGGGATACTCAATGGCCTGGTCGACAGCGGCATCCAGGGTCTGGTGCTGGAGTGCTACGGCAGCGGCACCGGGCCGGGCGACAACCCCGAGTTTCTCGCCAGCCTGGGCCGCGCGCGGGACAAGGGTGTGGTGGTGGTCGCGGTGACGCAGTGCCATGAAGGCGGCGTCGAGCTGGATGTGTATGAGGCCGGCAGCCGTTTGCGCGATGTGGGCGTGTTGTCGGGTGGCGGCATGACCCGCGAGGCGGCGTTCGGCAAGTTGCATGCACTGTTGGGTGCGGGGCTTGATACAGAGGAAGTACGGCGACTTGTCGAACTGGACCTGTGCGGCGAACTGATTTGACCTGACACAATGCAAAACCTGTAGGAGCGGGCTTGCCCGCGATGACGGCGGCACATCCGGCATTCTCGTGAATGACATACCGCAATCGCGGGCAAGCCCGCTCCTACAGGATTGAAGCCTGCCCTGCCTGTCTCGGCATACAACTTGCTGCGGTCCTGTCATCTCAAGGCTGGAACACTCCCATGCTCCACTCCCACCTCACCACACTCAACGCCGTTTCGCTGATCCTCAACACCTTCAAGGCCGAAGGTTTGTCCAGCGAGGCGCTGCTGGCCGGCAGCGGCATCAGTGCGGCGGACCTGAGCCGAGCCGACACACACATCACCACCAATCAAGAGATGCAGGTCTGCGCCAACGCCGTCGCGCTCAAGCGCGATATCGGCCTGGAACTGGGCCGGCGGATGCACGTCTCCTGCTACGGCATGCTCGGTTACGCCCTGCTCACCAGTGCCACCTTTGGTGACGCTTTGCGTCTGGCGATTCGCTATCCGGCGCTGTTGGGAACAGTTTTCGAGCTGAGCGTGGAGGAGGAAGGCGAACGAGTATGGTTCGTTGCCGCCGATTACCGCGAAAGTCCCTCCATGGCCGTGTTCAATGCCGAGTTCTGCCTGGTCTCCCTGAAAGTCATCTGCGACGATTTGCTCGGTCATCCATTGCCCTTGCTCGCCGCACGCTTGGAACATACCGCCCCAGACTACGAAGCCACCTACGCCGAACACTTCAACTGCCCGCTGCACTTCGGGGGCCGAAACAATGCGTTCGCCTTCGATAAGCATTGGCTCGATCAACCCTTGCCACTGGCCGATATCATCACCCATCAAGCCATGGCCGAACGTTGCCGCAAGCAAAACATAGAATTCACAGGACGCCAGGCCTGGCTGGGGCGGATCCGGCAATTGCTCAGTGCACAGCTCAACGCAGCACCAGGACTCGAAGGGCTGGCCGAGCAGATGAACTGTTCAGCGCGCACGTTGCGCCGACACCTCAAGGATCTGGGTTGCAGCTATCAGGAACTGCTCGACGAGTTGCGCTTCGAGCAGGCCAAGCAAATGCTGTGCGAGGATCAACTGCCGATTTATCAAATCGCCGAGGCGTTGGGCTTTAGCGAGACCGCGAGTTTTCGCCATGCGTTTGTGCGCTGGAGTGGTGTCGCGCCGAGCCAGTTCAGGCCGCACGGGTAACTCTCTGGAAGCAGGCTTGCCGCTCCCATTTGAATTTAGATAATAAAAACTTTTCTGCGGAGCTCCCGTATCACGCCCTGGACACAATCGACCGCAATGAGGATTATCAAGATGACGCTCGCGGTGATGATGACGCCCGAGTGATCACACGAAGCACCAGAGAGTTATTACCTTTTTGAGTTGCTGACAAGTCGCTCGACAAAAAACTCTACATGCCCTCTTGGAGCGCCCAGCAATGGCCAAGCGTCAGCCTTGAGCGCAACCTCCTGAAAGGCTTTACTGCATTTGCATCGCGGATGTCTCTCGTAAACCGCCCGCCGTGTCTGCGCGGCATTACGTACATATTCGTCGTAAGGAATTGCTCCCGCATACTCCAGGAAAACATCCAGGAAGTGGTCCGTGAGTTTAATAAGCTTGGCAAACAAACTCAGCCCTTCCAGAGGGTTAATTTCCATGTTGACCAAAACCCTGAAGCGTTTCATCCCGTGCTCATGATTAAGTACTTTGATCAAAGCGTAAGCACCGGAGATGGAAGTCGGCTCATCGCATACAATCACCAAGACTTCATGGGCAGCTCGAATGAAGCTGACTACCGATTCGCCAATACCCGTGGCGGTGTCGATCACCAGCACGTCCAGGCTGTCCGCTATCTCGCTGAATGCCTGTATCAGGCCTGAATGCTGAGCCGGCGACAGGCGCACCATACTCGGGACACCTGAACCAGATGCGACTACGCGCACGCCTCCCGGTCCTTCCATCAGGGTATCGGACAATTCACAGCGGCCTTCGATTAGATCGACAAGCGTATACCGTGGCACAAGCCCCAATTGGACGTCGACATTCGGGAACTCAAGATTTGAATCCAGCAAAACGACTCGGCGCCCAAGCTCCGCTAGCGCCAATGCCAGATTCACAGCCACAGTAGTTTTGCCTACGCCGCCCTTACCGCTAGCGATAGCAATAACTTGTACAAAGTGCTCGGTATCCATACTGACTTTTCAACTCCATATTTAACGCTGACAAGCAATCGAATTCCTTAAATCATCAAGTTCCAAGTCTTCCAGGATTAGCCCTTAACGACTGCTCAGCCACAACCGTCGCACATAAGTTCGCGCTCGCCGATCAGGCGACCTGATCGCCGAATGGATGACTTACATCCAGAAAAAAACAGGATGAAAAAGTTGAACACTGTAAAGACTGACGCACCGGCCAAGATCAAAGCGGACAATATTTTCTTTTTTAACAACGGTAAACTTCCTTGTCATCGATGTATAAAACTGAAACGGGGACAGCACACCCGGACACGTCCTGAGTATGCGCAGGGTGATAGCACTGTGCCAAGAGGCGCCAGCATCCCGACCCGTTCCAGTTGGCCGATGCCGACATCTTGCAAGGCTGGCTGCGAATGGCAGCGCAACGACTTGAAGCGCGCCCACTGTGCTGCCACAACCAGCCCAGCACCTGCGCCAGTGGCAATGCAACGTTCAAGCGCTGCATTGAGCAGCACCTGACGTGCATCGGTAATCAGCCAAGGAGGCGGCGTGCGTGGACCCACCGGCTGATGCGGGTACTTTGGCTCAAACGCCGACGACCAGTTGGGGTGCCAGCAGCGCCTCGCCGGTCCGACCATAGATATCCTCCAGGCGCTCGATGTCGTCCTCACCCAGGTAGCTGCCGGACTGCACCTCGATGATCTCCAGGGGGATTTTTCCAGGGTTGGCCAGGCGGTGCACCGAGGCGATCGGGATGTAGGTGGACTGGTTTTCGGCCAGCAGGAACACCTTATCGTCACACGTCACCTGGGCGATGCCGGACACAACGATCCAGTGCTCTGCGCGGTGGTGGTGCATCTGCAGCGACAGCTGCGCGCCGGGCTTCACGGTGATGCGCTTGACCTGATGGCGAATACCGTTGTCCACCGAGTCGTAGCAGCCCCAAGGTCGATTGACCGCACAATGGCTCTGGGTTTCCGAGCGGCCCTTCAGATCCAGGCGGTTGACCAGTGCTTTGACGTCCTGAACCGAATTCTTGTGGGCGATCATCACCGCATCCTTGGTTTCTACTACCACCAGATCGTCCACACCGACCAAGGCCACCAGCTTGCTGCTGCTGTGTACGAAGCTGTTGCGGCTGTCGTGGGTCAGCACATCGCCCTTGAGCACGTTGCCGGCCTGGTCCTTCTCATGCACGTCCCACAGAGAGGACCAGTTGCCCACGTCACTCCAGCCAGCGGCGAGCGGCACCACGCAGGCCCGGGAGGTCTTCTCCATCACCGCGTAGTCGATGGAGTTGTCCGGGCAACACTCGAAGGTGTTGGTATCGATGGTCATGACATTGCCGCAGCGGTGGCTACGCTCCAGGGCCAGCGCACAAGCGTCGTAGATGCCCGGCGCATGCTTGAGCAACTCGTCCAGATAACGGCTGGCACGGAACAGGAACATGCCGCTGTTCCAGTAATAGCCGCCCGTGCGGACGAGCTCGCGGGCCAGTTCTGCATTGGGCTTCTCGACGAATTGGCTGACCCGGTAGACGCCGGGATGCATGCCGTCGCCGTCACCTGCGCGGGTCGCCTTGATGTAGCCGAAGCCGGTCTCGGGACGTTTGACCGGGATGCCGAACAACACCATCTCCCCTTCCTCGGCCACCGCGCGCGCCACTTCCAGTGCCTCGCGCAGCGCCAGTTGGTCCTCGATCACATGGTCAGCCGGCAGCACCAGCATCAGTTCGTCGCGGCCGTCGGCCAGCAGTTGCAAGGCGGCCATAGCCACGGCCGGCGCGGTATTGCGACCGAAGGGTTCGAGCAGTGTCGAGTGCCCCTCGACGCCGATCCGCTCCAGTTGCTCGTTGACGATAAAGCGGTGCTCATGGTTGCACACGATCAGCGGGCTCTGCATGCCTTCGAAGTCCAGGCGCTGCAGGGTCTGCTGGAATAGCGAAAGCTCGCTGGTCAGGGCGAGGAACTGCTTTGGATACTGCTTGCGCGAAAGGGGCCACAAGCGCGAACCACTACCACCAGAAAGAATTACCGGAATCATGGGAGAAGCCTCATTAAAGTTCCATTTCAAAAAAATACTTGTCCCCGCCGAGGCCCTGCCTCGGACTACCGGGAGAGTGAATGCATCGATGCGATCAAGGATTGAACAACTGGGTGACATCCCCTCCTAACCGATAGGTCTCCAGGGGCTCCAGGGAGCGTCGCCAGGCGTCGGTCTCGGCCGAGCAGCGATAAAGTGCACAGTAGGGTTCCAGCCAGGCGAACTTGCCGTCCTCCTGCAAGTCCTCCAGCTCCTGCGGGTAGCCGGACCGGGCCTCGAAAAGGCGCGGGTTGTGCACGCCCTTTTCGACCCGCTGGGCGAGCCGCTGCAGGGCACCACCGTTGTCGCCACGCAGATCCAGCCCGTTGGCCTCGGCGAATGCCGCGATCATCACCAGCGGCCCCAGGCTGTAGTTGTGGTAGGCAAGCGCCCGGGTGTGCCGGGACAGCTCCAGCGGCAGGTAGCCCTCGGCGTCGACCTGCTCCATGCCATGACGGTACTGCTCGACCGCCCAGTCGAACAGGTCCTGGCGGTCGAGCACCACGGCGCTTGCCATCACCGCCCAGGCAGCCCAGTACTGGTGGTTGTTGCGCCGCTCGCGCGGTTGCTCGTTCCAGTCGTGCACCACCTGGTCGGCGAGCCGGGCGAACCACTGCTCGATGGCGCGAGTTTCGGCCTCATGCCCACGCAAGGGTTCGGAGCCGGAGAACTGCAGCCGCAAATAGGCGGAAGACAGGCTGCCCAGCGCCCATTTGCGCACCGACTTGCCGGTGTGGTTGTAGGTTCGGCTGAGCAGCGCGTCGGCTTCGGCCCATGTGTTCAACCAGGTCAAGGCGCAGTCGGCGTATTCCTGACGACCATCCTCGAGATACTTGCCGACCAGTTTGCTCACGCCGCTTTCCAGCGTACGCACATCACCGGTCAGCCGCTTGTAGCGCGCTGCGGCCTGCGGGTTGAGCTTGTCCCTGGCCGAGTCCGAACCTTCGTATTTGCTCGGGAACAGCAGGTCGCCCGAATAGGGCGCGGGTGCCTCGGGACAATCCGCCACCTTGTCCTTGGGGGACGGAGCGGCCAGGTAGAAGCCGCTGGGCGGCACCAGGCTGGCGCCGGCGTTGCGTTCCAGGGGCTTGCTGCAGCCGCCGGCCAGCAACAGGGCCAGGCCGGTGAGCGCCATCCGCGAACAAATCTGCCAGGGTTTCATAGCCATTCCTCAGTTGGTCGCAACCGGACGCTTGACCCAGGCCGGAGACAGCTTGTCGGCGGAACCGGTGACGAACAGGCTGACCACTTCGCCACGCTCCAGCACCAGCGGGTCGAGGTCACGAATCTTGCGGTCGCCAGCGAACAGCGTCAGGCGCACCTTGACCGGGTTGATCTCGCGCTCGCCACGGGCATTAGCCGAGACCGGGTGGATGACCTCGGTACGGCCGTCGGCGGTTTTAATCGACAGGGCGGTGTCGGATAGATTCTGCAGGCGCAGCAGGGACTTCTGGCGATTCTTGAACGGCGGCTCATCCACCAGCTCCAGCGCCCCATCCGGCATCTGCACCAGTGTGTAGTAGCGCTCGGCGTCGAGCTTCACCGCCAGGCTCTTGCCATCTGCACCGACGGTGTAACTACCGGCCGGCAGGAAGGCGAAATCGCTGCTGCTTTTGGCGCCCAGGTCATTGATGCGGACAGGGCCGAGGTTGGCGTCAAAACTGCTGTTTGCAGCGTTGAAGCCGCGCACGAAGGCCGAGCCGTACGGTGCCGCCGGACCGTAGAGCGCCGCTTCGTCAGCCATCACCCACGGGGCGGACAGGCCAAGCAGCAGGCTGCCCAAGCGCAGGGTGTAGGACATCGAGGAAAAAAGGGACATACAGGTGCTCCTAGAATTGCAGGATGGGCTCAGTGGAGGTGGAGGTGGCGGTGCGCAGCGCGCGGCTGACCGGTTCCTCGCCGTTGTGCAGCCGGGCGAGCCAGGCCGCGTCGAATCCGGACAGGTCGCTTGGTAGCATCAGATAGCGCTCGGGGAACTCCCAGATCACCAGGCGCAGCCCGGCGAGCTCTTTATCCCCCTGCTGCAGCAGGTTCAGCATGGGCACCAGTGGGCCCTTGCCCTCCTCGGCGTAATTGACCAGGTCGCTGCCCAGGGCCTGTTTCAGAGCACCGGCGAAGTTCCAGTCCGGGTTGGCGCTGTAGCTGGTCCCGACCAGCGCGATCGATGGCAGGGCGTCGACGAACAGCTCATCCTCGGCGCTCGCCTCCTGTCCCTCGGCGGCCCGGGTCAGGCGCGGGCGCAGGCGCTCGGCCGGTGGTTGCAGGTCGGCGAAGTACGGTTCAAGGGGCAGGAAGCTCAGCAGGTCGCCTTTGTGCTCCCTGCTGGCGACAGCCTCGGTGACGAAGGTCTGGTCGCCATGCTGCCAAATACCCTGCCGCGCCAGATGCTCGGCCAGACTCCTGGCCGCGACCTCTGCGCCGAAGGGGGTCCAGTGGCTGTCGGTACGCAGAAACACCGGCCCCTGCGCCTTCGCCTGCTGCAGGGCAGGCAACAGATTCGGCCCGTCCAACCCGGCTTGGCGCATCATGTCCAGGACCTTCGGGTACAGGCGCTGCTGAGCCAGCGCGGGTAGCTCGTCATCCAGATGCTCCGGATAGAGTCGAGCCTTGGCTGGCAGGAGCGCCAGCACCAGCGTCACTCCTCGACGCTCGAGTTCCGCCCGTACGGCATTCACCAACCGCCAGTTGTCCTGCAACTGATCAGGTTTGCTCGCCGGCTTGAACTCCTCGTCCGAGAACAGCCAGCCGTCCTGGCCGATGATCACGCCCTGGCGGCCTTCGCCGAAAAGCCTGTAGCCCGCCAGCGCCCAGAGATTGGTGCCCAGTTGCTTGACCGGGAACTCGGCGTCGTAGTGCTTCTCGAAGGCCAGCGCCAGTTTGCCGTCCAGCACGCTGGTTTCACTGGCTGTGGAGAAGCCGAATACCGCGCGTAGGGACCATAGGCAGAGCACCAGCAACAGGCTGCAGAAGATCAGGCTGTAGAGCAGGTTCAGGGTTCTGTTCATAGTCGATTCCCCTCAGAACTGGAAGTAAAGGAAGGGCGAGAAGCTTTGCGCCGAGAGCTTCAGCACCGAGACGGTGAACAGCAGGAGCACGGCAGCGTGGAAGGCCACGGCGCCTATCCGCAGGCGCGCCACGGCGGCTCGGCCGTTGGCGTTGATCATGATGCCGTCGTCTTCACGGGCGCTGGCCTTGGGTCCTGCGGCCAGCGGCTGGCTGTAGAACTGACGGATGCCGAAGATGGCCAGCACGACATAGGCCAGCACCAGGGTGGCGATCTGCAGGCTGGTGAGCTGAGCGCGGTAGAGCTCCGAGAGCCGGAAGTCGGCGAAGCTGAACATGGCAGCGTACATGCGCCAGGCGACGTCGAGGTTCTCGGCGCGAAAAATCACCCAGCCGATCACCACCAGCATGAAGGTGAAGACCCACCTCAGCGGGTTGAGCACGCGTGGCGCGGCGTTCACGCCCAAGGAACGCTCAATGGCCAACCAGGCGCCGTGCCAGGCGCCCCAGAGAATGTAAGTGAAGTTGGCGCCATGCCACAGACCACCCAACAGCATGGTCAGGAACAGGTTACGGTAGGTCTGGAAGGAGGTTCCGCGGTTGCCGCCCAGGCTGATGTACAGGTAGTCGCGCAGCCAGGTGGAGAGGCTGATGTGCCAGCGTCGCCAGAACTCGGTAATGGACTGGCTGATGTACGGCTGCTTGAAGTTTTCCATGAAGCGGAAGCCCATCATCAGGCCCAGGCCGATGGCCATGTCGCTGTAGCCGGAAAAGTCGAAATACAGTTGCGCGGTATAGGCCAGCGCACCAAGCCAGGCGTCGCCCGTGGTGGGGTCGGAAAGTGCGAAGCAATGGTCGGCGATGGGCGCGATGCTGTCTGCGATGAAGACCTTCTTGATGAAGCCTTGCATGAAGCGCGTACAGCCCTCGGCGAACTTGTCCACAGTGTGGGTACGGTGGTTGAACTGGTCCACCAGGTCGCGGAAACGCAGTACCGGGCCGGCAATCAGATGCGGGAAGATCGCCACAAAAGCGGCGAAGTCCACCAGGTTATGGGTGGCTGGGGTGTCGCCGCGGTAGACGTCGATGATGTAGCTGATGGACTCGAAGATGTAGAAAGAGATCCCGATCGGCAGCAGGATGTGCGTGAGCACGAAGGGCTCCATGCCGAACGAGGTGATGATGGCGTTGAGGCTGTCGACGCCGAAATTGGCGTACTTGAAATAGCCGAGTACGCCGAGGTCGACCACCACACCGAGGAGCAACCATTTCTGCGCAGTTTTCGTGCGCACTCCAGCCGCGCCGATGCGCAGTCCAATCCAGTAGTTGAACACTGTCACGACAGCGAACAGCACCAGAAAGTCGATGCGCCACCAGGCATAGAAGATGTAGCTAGCGACCAGCAACAGCAGGTTTCGATAGCGCGTTCCGACCAGGTAGTACAAGCCGAGGAAAATCGGCAGGAACAGGAACAGGAACACGTTGGAAGAAAAAACCACGCTCTCAATCTCCTTTTGAATGATCATCGTTGCCCTAAGGAGCCCATGCGCCAGGCGCATGGCTCCATCCGGTCAATCGGCCTTGGCTTGCATCACGCTGGCGGGTTTGTCCGCCCTGCGGCAGATCTTCGCCTCGACCTGCAGTCCCGGGGGCATGTCTGCTGGCATATCGATCTCCAGGGACAGCAGCGTCTGCCCAGCCCACTCGGCGTCCTCACGCAAGCGGAAAACAAAGCGGCCGTTCGACTCGACTTCCCGCGACCGACTGATCAACAGGTTTTCCCTCGAGCCGCTCATGTACCAGACGGTACTGCGCAAATCGCTGATCGCGGGCTTGCTGAACTGAATCTCGACGACGGCGTCCTCGCTGTGGATCGGTTTGACCCCAGTGTTGACCAGCACCTCGTTCTTGCCTGGCCGCAGGGTCAGCTTCTGGTCTATGTCCGCCGTTACGTCCCGGCAACCGTTATTTAGCAGGGGCATGGCCTGGCGATAGAAAGTCGCCATGGCCAGGTCGTAATAGCTGTTGACCTCCCAGATCAGTACCTTCGGCGGTTTGTCCTGGAAGTCCTGGGTGCCGAGGTACTGCAGCATGGCACTGTGGAAGCCACCGCCTGTCACCGAGCGGTTATCCACGTCGACGTTGGCGTACTGTTTGAGAAAGCCGTCGAAGTTGTACTGTGCGGAACTGAAACTGGTGCCGACCAGCACCACATCGGGCCGTTCGGTATCGCCAAACAGCTCATTGCTCTCTTCTTTAGGCTCCGTCACTGCGCGCGTGAAATACTCATTGGCGTAACCATTGCCACAGATCTTGCCGAATGCCTGGTTGAGTGAGCCGGCCTTGTACAGGTTGCCTTCCGTGCGCGTGGCAAATTCCTTGCGCGCAATCCCCTTGAAGACCCCCGACTTACCAATCTCGGCGGCCAGCAACTGCGCGGTCAGCTCAGCGCCTTGCGGCGTCCAGTGGTTATCGCGCTTGAAGAAGAATTTGCTGCGCACTTCGGCCGGCAGGTCCAGCAGTGCGGAGAGGTCCGGCACGCGTATACCCAGGCTGCGCAGGCGCTCGATGGTAGCCAGGTAATTACTGCGCGACAGTTCGGCATTGAAGCTGCTGCGCTCCTGCGGGTTGAGCATCTCAGTGACGAGCAGGCCACGCGGCGGCAGGTAGACCATCACCAGTTCCACGCCCTTGGCTTTCAGCGCATCACGCAGATCCTGGAGCAGTTTGAAACCCTCGGGCGTGGTGCCGATGTTGGTCATGAAGTCGATCTTGCTGCGGAAAAGCCAATCCTCGTGCCCCTGCACCAGTTGGCTGAAATCGCCCAGATCACCGGTGTAGCTGCTGTCCTGCAGCGCCTGCGGGCAGATCTGGCAGCAGCGCTCGATCTCGTATTCGGGCGCATCGGCAGCCAGGCTCAGGGAACTGGTGAAAAGCGTCGCAATAGAGGCGCACGCCAGCCACCCTTGGACAAAGCGGCCCATTGAACTCCGTTTCATTGTTTGTCACTCACTTGAAGTTGCGCCAACTTATCGAGCGGCAGGACCAGCACGGCCTGCTTCTGTCGCACCATCAGGTCGATGATTCGGCTCTGCTCCTTGGCAAGTGCACCGAATATGCCGATGCCGCTGGGCTGGGTCGGCATCAGCATTTCCACACCGTAGAGCTTCACGCTTTGCGGCGACACGACGGAGATGGCGCCCGATTCGTTACCGATCAGGCGACCGCCAACCACGGTCAGGGAGAGGTTCATGTCGAAGGGGTCGAGTATCAGGTCGCGGGGCGTGCCGACGAGGTCCTTGACGTGCCCGTAGATGCCGAGCAGGCCGTTGGCCACCGCGAGGTTTTCATAGAGCCCGATATTGGCGCTGTTGCGCACACGAATACCGTGGCGCGCGTTGTTGAACGCCCGGTTGCCCCACAACAGGTTGTCGCCGCTCTCGTAGATGGTGATGCCATCGGAGCCGTTGCGATAAACCTCGTTGTTGGCCAGCACGTTATTGACGCTTGAGCGGTCGACCACGATCCCGGAGAGGGTGTTCTCGTAGGAGCGGTTGTTGAAGATCCAGCTGTCATTCACCTCGCGGGAGACGATGATGCCGTGCTTCTCGCGGGTGCCATAGGCGGTGTTCTCGGCGATGATCAAGCGCCGCGAGCGGTCGTGCGGATCGATACCGTAGACGAGGTTGTTGCGGTAGGTATTGCCCTTGAGTACCACGTCATAGGCTTCGTAGCAGTAGAAGCCGTACCACATGTCGTCGAACATCGAGTCAATCAGCCAGCCGCTGGGATGGTCGCGCTGCATGGTCGGATGCATCGCCGGGCTGTACTGGGAGATGGATACGCCATAGGACTTGCTCGCGGTGTAGCCAAGACTCGATACCACCGAGTTGACGATATAGGTCTCGGTACCGCCCCAAGCGTTGAGGAAGGGGCGGAACTTGCCCTTCTTCTTGAACCAGTCCTGCTGGTTTTCCGTCTCGCTCCAGGCAGTAAGGCGGGTGTACATGATGAACAGCTTGCCGTCGTTGATCAGGAACGCGCCGCGCTCGCTGGATAGGCGCAAGTCGCGGGTTTCGGCGCCGACGTGCAGGGTCGCGCCTTGACTGACGACGATCGGCAGGCGAGCGATGTAGATACCCGGCTCGGTCTCCTCGAAATACTTCTTCGGCAGGCTGCGGGCGAGATCTTTCAACGTGACATAGCCACCCTCGATGAAAATCGCCTGGGGCATTTCACCCTGGCGCTTCACCCACTCACGCAGACGCTCGTCGCCACCGGTGAACTCCACCAATTGGTTCGGGCCGATCATGCGCTTGAGCACCACGTTGCCAGTGGGTTTGCGTACGATCCGGGCATTGGCCGCCTCGGCAGTATAGGGCGACAGATCGGGCAGCTTCGGCGGCTCGATCAGCAGCGACTCTGCGGGGATGCTCGACACCTTGTAAGCGGCTGCGGCGCCTTCCCCGGCCGGTGCCACGGCCGCCCACGCGAGGCTACCCGCGAGGACCACGCCGGCGACCCAGCGGTGCCTGTTTCTTGTGTGTAAATACATAGCGTCCAACTCCATGGTCAGCTCGGCAGGCGGCATTCAGTAGCGCCAGACAAAATCAACGAATGCGCGGTGCATACTCGAATCCGTGCCTTTGCCGAAGGCATCGCCCGGAAAGAACAGCCCGCCCCGGAAGCGGACCAGCGCGGAGGATGCCTTCAACCACTCCATCCCGGCCGGGATCTGCCCGCGGTTCAGGTAGCGCGTCACCACCAGGTCGACTTCTTGCCCGATATCCTTCTCGCCAGGCACCAACTGGGCCTTCAGGCCGCTGCTGCTGTCGGCCTGGTCATCCACCCGCCAGAAGCGGTGGTAGACAAGGCTGGCGTCGTAGTCCTCGGCCAACTGCCAGCCGCTGAACACGCTGGCCGCCTGCAGGTTGTTCATCTCACCGCGATAGGCTTCGCCGAAGCGGTTGATGGCACTCCCGGTGCCGGTGAATTTGGAGCGGTTGCTCTCCAGCCCGGTCTGTTGGAACTGCTCGGAGTCGTCGCCGTCAGAGCCGCCGCTGGCACGCATGTAGGTGGTACCGACGCGCCAGTTCTGGTCGATGTTCCAGCGCAGGCCAAGGTCGACCGCCCAGGCATCGACATCCTGGCTGACCTGGCCGTTGGCCTGGCGCCGGCCGTTGACGGTGTTGGTGCGCAAGGTGTCGACATTACCGGTCAGCCACGTGGCGGCGACCCAGTAATTGAGCGGCAGGTTGCTGCGCTCGTTGTAGAAATCGCCATTGAGTTCAGCCCCCAACCAGGTGAGGTCGCCGGTCGTGGTCTTGCTCATCTGGTCCACCGACTCACCCACCCCCGGCAGGTTGCCGCCATCATCGCTGTGATGGAGCTTCACTCCGGCCCAGTGACCCGGCTGCCACTGCCAGGACAGGTCGGCGAGCAGGTGCAGGCGATCCTCGTCCTCGGGCGCCAGTTCATCCAGGTCCGTGCGGTAGTCACTGAAACGTTCGGCAATGCCGACGTGGGCACTGAGCAGGGTTGTCTCGAAATTCCAGCGCAAGGCTTCGATATTGCTGTCCCACCACAGGCCGTCGGCACTGCGGATCTTCTGCCGACCGAGTCGCAAGGACTCTCCCGGATAAGCGCTCAGACCGCCATAGTCGACCCAGAACTCGTGCATGGCGAGGAACTGGTCCTCTCGCTCGCGGGCGTCGTTGGGGTCGAAGGTGTCGGATTCGCTGGTGTCCGACTCGATGGTGTCGGTGGCGAGGAACGCCTCGCCGAGCGCGAAGGCGCTCCAGTCGCCCTGACGGTTGTAGACCCAGGGCCGCACGCTGAGACCGACGCCATTGAAGTCGCCACCGTCGCGGGTACCCAGATCGAGGTCATCGATCGACTGCGCGGTGAGTTTGAGATTGGCGCCATAAGACAAGCCGGGTTGCGGCTGCGCCCCCAGGACGACGGAGCTGGCCAGCAATCCGGCCATGCAGGCCAGCGTGGTGACTGGACGGTATTTCGAAGTCATAGCACTTCCTGCGCTTGATCAGCTTGATTCCTGGCGGTGACCTGCTGGCCACCGCGAGCCTCGATTTCACGGGCCAGCAGGCTCTCCACCTGCTGGTAGTCCTGCGCCTGCAGCCTCGGCGCCAGGCGCTCCATCAGGATCTGCCCCTGGGCCACGCCCTGACGCGACGCGAGCGTGGCGAAGGTGTAGCTGTAGACGGCGTTGATCCGCACGCCCTTGCCCTCGCCAAACAGCTGGGCCAGCGCGATGTTGGCGCTCGGGTCGCCCGCACGCGCGGCAATCAGCAGATGCTCCAGCGCCTTTTCCGGCTCGATGTCGCCCAGCGCACCATCCCGGTACAGCCGGCCCAGCAGCAGGTGCGCCTTGAGGTGGGCGGGCGCGGCCTGTAGCAGGTACTGCTCCGCCGCCCGCGGATCGCCCGGTACGACTTGGCCCTTGAGGTACAACTGCCCGAGCATCAGCGCGGCGCGGCTGGAACCAGCTTCGATGCCCTTGTTCAGGTATCCAGTGAGTACGGCAGCATCCCCCTGGTCGGGGAAGCGCAGGACCAGCTCGGCCAAACCGCACCAGGCATCCGGGTAGGCTGGCGCAATACGCGTGTAGAGCACCTGGGCAGCCTTTGGATCAGCTTCGCCCAGGCTGCTGTCGGCCAGGACCTTGGCAACGCCCATCACACGTTCAGGCGACACCAGGCCGGCCTGGTAGGCCGAGTCCAGCCGCGCCAGCAACTGCTGCTGGCTGTCTTTATTGCCACGCCGCTGGAAGACCTCGGCCAGTTCGACATAGCATTCACTGGCCTGGTCCAGCCAGCCCTCACAGATGGCTTCGATCTCGTCCAGCTTCTGTTCGTAGTTGCCGCGCACACGGTACAGGAGCACTTTGCCGAGCCGGGCTTCGCCGATGCCTTGCGCCTGCCATTGCTCCAGCTCGCGTTCCAGCTTGCCGTCGGCAAGCTTTTGCGGATCTTGCAGCTGTAGCTGCACCAGCGGCAGCAGTGCGCTGTTGTCGCCGGCCGCCAGGCTCTGGCGCAGCAGTTGCTCGGCCTCCAGGCGCTCGGCAGGACTCGCCTGCGGCTTGCTCGCCAGCCATTTACCCAGCCGTGCTGGCGCCAACGGAGAGCGATCGAAGGCCTGGCGGTACAGCGTCTCGCCCTGCATCCGTTGCTCAATCAAAGGACTGCGTACCAGCAGGTCGGCGAGGCCGATCTGGGCCTCGACGTAACCCTGGCTGGCGAGGACGCGGTAATTCTGTTCCGCGGTCGCGAGGTCACCACCGCCCTTGGACGCCTTGGCCAGCTGCAGGTCGGGCAACGCCACGCAACCGGCCAGCAGACCGAGGCTGAGCGAGCTCAGCAGCCCGCATGCTAGTCCGGTGCTCTTCATTTTCCGAACACCAGGCTGCTCAGGCTGTTATTGGCGAAGACGCCATTCAACGGGCGAATGCGCACGTCCACCGGACGCTTGGCCAGATCGCTGGCAAGCGGCTCGTCTGGCTGGATGTGCACGCGGATGTCCGAAGCCAGGCCGCCGTCCTGCAGGGCGATGCTGTCGATCCGGCCGCCGCGTTCGGTGGTTTCGCCACCCACCAGGAAGGTCAGAGGGGTGCCTGGTTGCAGCTTGTTGAAAGCGCGGTACGGGAAGCGTGCTTCGACGGTGGCGACGCTGTCCACCGGCGCCAGCAGGAACACCGGGGTGCCCTTGGGCGCCACCTGACCATCACCCACCAGTTGGCTGACCACTTTGCAGTCACAGGGGCTGGTCAGGGTGCCCTGGAAGCGTTTGTTGAACAGGCGCTCAAGGTTGTCCGGGGTCATCTCCGATTCCGGCAGGGCACCCTTCAGGGCATCCAGCATGTTCGCCGTGAAGGTGGCCACCGGTGCGCCCTTGCTGACAGTGCTACCCACGGTGACCAGGCTTTGCACAGTGCCTTCGCGCGGCATCGCGACCTGCGCGCCGGGCACGCTGACCTGGGCCGAGTCAGCGTGGGTGACGAAGTAGATGTCATAGAACTGGTACAGCACGTAGGCGAAGGCACCCAGGCCAACGAGCAGGATCACCAGGGTTAAACCCATGGCGCGCAGGCGGCCGAGCAGGCTGAGCTTTTCATTCCCCTTGCCGCCACGGGCCTTGGTGAAGTTCTCGCGCTGGAGAATGCTGATCAGGCCACCGACATTCACCAGCTCGCCGCTGATCAAGGAACTGATGATGTAGCGCAGCGCCGACATTTCGCGCGGACGCAGGTTGTGAAATTCACAGCCAACGCGCTTGCCGCCGATAATGGAACGCACCTGGAATTCGACATCCATGGCGAAGCCGATGCCCTCCACTTTGAACATCAGCTTGCCGCGATAGAGCTTGCCCTCGACCACCGACTGGCTGCCCTGCTCGAAGCTGAAACCGCCAGCGGACAGGTCTACCAGTTCGACTTCCTGGACGCCGCCCTGTTGGCCTTGGAACCGGAGCTTCGCCGGCAGCTTCAGGCGCGCATGCTGACGCTGCGCCTCGGACTCATGCACCATATTGGCGTTGCCCACCGGGCTGATCACTGCACTCATAATTTTTTCCTTTCAAATTAGTAAGTTGAACCTGGCTTCAAGGGATTTGGGTCCTTTCGCCGATCACACCACGAACATCAGCAGGGCAAGAAAGACGCTGCCCGCGGAGAAGGTCATAGCGCGCGAAGACCAGGTGTTGAACCAGCGCGAAAAGCTGGCCAGGTCGCGATTAAGCTTGGTGTTCTGGCGGGTCCAGGATTGCCGGTCGAGGCGGAAGAAGACGTACACCTTCACCAGCGCGCCCATGATCTGGTTGTAATAGAGGATCAGCGGATAGGCCGGCCCCACCTTGTGCCCGGAGGCCAGCAGCAGCAGAGTCAGCGCCAGGCGAGTGAGGCCGATCCACAGCAGGTACACCATCAGGAAGGCGAAGCCGTACTTGAGGCTGGCAATGATCGCCACGGTGGGCCCCAGCAGGCTGGTCCACATGGATACGCGCTGGTCGGCCAGCACCAGGCAGGTGAACCAACCCAAACGATTCGGGCCAAGGCCCAGGGCGCGGGAGTTCTGCCGCAGGTTGTTGCCGTACCAGCGGAACATCAGCTTGCGACTGGCCTTGATGAAGCTCTTTTCCGGCGGGTGCTCAACTGTGTTGATGGACGCGTCCGGCACATAGAAAGTGTCGTAGCCCAGGCGCATCAGGCTGTACCAACTGGACTTGTCGTCGCCAGTGAGGAAGCGGAAGCGTCCGAGGCGCCAGTGTTCCAGATGGTCGGTCTCGACGTCAGCGATGAAGCCGGGATTGGTCACCACGCTGGTGCGGAATACCGACATGCGCCCGGTCATGGTCAGCACACGCTTGGAGAGCGCCATGGAGCACATGTTGAGGTGGCGCTGGGCGAAGCGCAGCTTGTGCCACTCGCTCATGATGTAGCTGCCGCGCACCTCGCAGAACTCGTTGGTGGTCAGACCACCGACATTGGGGAAAAGCTTGAACCAAGGCACGGTTTTCTTCACTACGCCCTGCTCCAGTACGGTATCGCCATCGATCACCGCCACCACCGCATCGTCGTCGGGCAGGTGCCGGGAAATGGCGCGAAAGCCGTGGGCCAGGCCATCGCGTTTGCCGGTTCCGGCGATGCGCACGAAGTCCAGACTGACCCGCTCCGGTGGGTTCATCTGCCGCCACAGGCTCTCGATCAACAGCTCGTCCGAGCGCTCAACGATGGAACACACCACGGTGGTCGGGTAGCCGCAGGCGATGGCCTCGCGGATCACCGATTGGTAGACCTGAGCGGTGGTTAGCGCCTCGATGCGGAAGCTGGTGACCAGCAGGAACACGTGGGATGGGGCCGCTTGCGCACCAAGCTGCCGCACTTTGCGCCGATACCAGGGGAACACCAGATAGAGGAAAATCATCCCCCGCACGAAATGCACGGCGCCCATGGAATATCGCCAGATGCCAATAACACCCAGCAGAAGAATGAAATCGACGGACTCCGGGTTGAATGTGCTTCGCGGCAGCAGCAATGCCATCCCCATGAGCGTGGTTACCAGCAGTAACCACCCTGCGGCGGTGCGCAGGCGACTCTGAAAAACATCCATGTTTCGGACCTGTATGACTTATCAACAATATGGCAACAGGAGCGCCGTGCCTGTTGCCAGGGCGCCCCAAGAGCATCACTGCAACGGTTCTACCAGCAGATACCCTCTAACCCGCCACCGCTGGACTGCCGCATAAACCCCACCAGGTCGAAGACCTGCTTGTCGGCGAAAGCCCGTTCTACCAGGGGCGCGAAGGCTTCATCGCCGTTACCCAGGACGATCACGTCGGCATTGGCGATCACTTCGTCGAAATTGGAGCGCAGCAACGACGAAACATGGGGAATCTTCGACTCGATATAGTCGCGGTTGGCGCCGTGAACACGGGCATACTCGACGTTGCTGTCGTAGATGCTGAGGTCGAAGCCCTTGCCGATGAGCATCTCGGCCAGCTCCACCAGCGGGCTTTCACGCAGGTCGTCGGTACCGGCCTTGAATGACAGCCCCAGCAGCGCAACCTTGCGCTTGTCGTAACTGGCGATGATGTCGAAAGCTTTGCGCACCTGCGCGGCGTTGCTGCGCATCAGCGAATCGATCAGCGGCGACTCGACGTCCAACTGGCCGGCGCGGTAGCTCAGAGCGCGCACATCTTTGGGCAGGCAGGAGCCGCCGAAGGCGAAGCCCGGGCGCATGTAGTAACTGGACAGGTTGAGCTTGCGATCCTGGCAGATCACCTCCATCACCTCACGGCCGTCGACGCCGACCGCCTTGGCGATGTTGCCAATCTCGTTGGCGAAGGTGACCTTGGCCGCGTGCCAGACGTTGCAGGTGTACTTGATCATCTCCGCGACTTCGATCGTCTTGCGGATGACCGGCGCATCCAGCTCGCGGTAGATCTCTTCCAGCAGGTCGCCAGAGGTGCTGTCCAGCTCGCCGATCACCGTCATCGCCGGAAAGTCGTAGTCCTTGATCGCGGTGCTCTCGCGGAGGAACTCGGGGTTCACCGCCACACCGAAGTCCACACCGGCCTTGAGCCCGGAATACTGTTCCAGGGTCGGAATCACCACATTGCGCAGAGTGCCCGGTAGCACCGTGCTGCGTACCACCACCGTGTGACGGGTGGTCTTGAACGGTAGAACCTGGCCGATCTGCCGGCACACTTCTTCGATGTAGGACAGATCGAGGTCGCCGTTGCGCTTGCTCGGCGTCGGCGGTGCGAGGAAGGAAATATCGGTTTCGAGGACGGCCTCGCGAACATCCAGGGTGCCGCGCAGCTTGCCGCTGGCGACCCCTCGCTGCAGCAGCTCGCCCAGCCCCGGCTCGACAATGGGCGATTTACCACTGTTGATCATATCGATCTTGAGAGCCTGAACATCGACTCCGATGATCTCATGCCCTCTTGCCGACAAGCATCCGGCACATACCGCGCCGACGTAACCCAGACCAAATATGCTGATTCGCATGCTACGAACGCTCCTTGCAACTTAAGGTCATGGAATGTCCCTATAACATTCCCATATCCATTTACAGGCAACTTTAATCCACGACCTGTAACCAAGTAGGACTGCGCCATTTACGCCGCCCTATATAAATTAAATCAACTTCAGTAACTTCAATATCTCTGTGAAACCCACACGAAAGCCAATGACCGCCATAACAAACGACGGTACTAGCAAGCACAAGACAGACGATAGAGAAGTAAGTGCAGCACTCCAGAAACTACGCAACCCTTCTTCGGCAGCTCCAAGTCGGGGCACATGGTGAGCACTTAGACAAAGCAAAGCAATAGAGCAATTACAAATTAACCACAAATAATGATTTTGACTTAATGGCGCCAAAACAACGGCAGCACAGTCATTCAATAGTAAGGCGAAATTAGTTGTCAGCTTTATGGCGACAATATATTTACTGAAGCCGAGCCACATTAGCGCGCCAAGCTTTTCGCCATATTAATGACGACTAAAATATGACACTTGATGCTATTTTTATGGCGCTGCGCTTTCGTCAACGCTTCAAGGCCAGGGATTCTTGCCAGTTGCGCGACTTCTTTGGAAAAAGTGGTCTGAAGTAGCGTGTTGCCGCTGACCGAAAAATGATCCATTAGTGCCAGCAAGGTAAATAGCGCAATCGCAATGACTCAGCCAAACCAAGAACCGCGCCGCGACCTTCAGGGGCTCGCCTGCGATGTGAAATGGTCAGCTGTCGAGTTGATGCGCATCGCTGAAGGTTGAGACAAGCCGCAAACGAGGCTGACTCCCAGGCAGCATTCAGAATGTGCCAAACTTTTCATGATGGTGAGGAGAGGCTTACAGGCTATGCCAAGGAGGCGCACTTGAGGCTCATTTTCCGCGCGAAGGCTCCTGTATCGGTGCTGGAATGCTCTACTGCTTGCGACATACTAATCGGAAACGATTTTGATACTTGCAGCCAATACGGGTAAATAGCTGTATTGGTAACGCGGTGCGTTTCAGACAGGGCAATGAACGCTTTCCGATGCAGACCAGGATGCTGATTAAGCACTTTATCAAAATATAGGCTCGAGCAAGCTACGAACCTCTGAGGCAGATTTCATTGTTCCCAGACGGTTTTTATTGCCTAAATTCACATGCGCCAATTCGTGGCGCCCCAAGAAGTAAGGGGGGCGAATTTCGGTCAGTTTTTTTGGCCGTATCGATCCCCTTTTGGCCTTTCCTGACGTTCTCCTAAACTGTCCTTGCCGCAAAACTGTGTTCAATCGAACCCGCCTGCGGAGAACAAGAAATGCTGACGATCTACTCGGACGATCACCACCTGCACCACGGCCGTTGCGAATTGATAGACGGGCAACTCAAGCCCTGCTTCGAGATGCCTTCGCGCGCAGACCATGTATTGGCCAGGGTGCAAAACCAGCATCTGGGCCCGGTGCAAGCGCCCAGGGATTTCGGTCTCGGACCTATCGAACGCATTCATAGCCGCGACTACCTCGATTTCTTCAAGGGTGCCTGGGCCCGCTGGACCAAATTCAACACCGACGGCGACCTGTTGCCGTACACCTGGCCGGCCCGTAGTTTGCGACAGGTCAAACCGACCAGCCTGCACGGCCAACTCGGCTATTACAGCTTCGACGGCGGCGCACCAATTACGGCCGGAACCTGGCAAGCGGCGTACAGCGCGGCACAAGTCGCCCTCACCGCCCAGGCAGAGATCCAGGGCGGCGCACGCAGTGCATTCGCCCTGTGCCGTCCACCGGGACATCACGCAGCCGGCGATTTGATGGGCGGTTATTGCTACCTCAACAACGCCGCCATCGCCGCCCAGGCGTTCCTCGATCAGGGCCACAAGAAAGTCGCGATCCTCGACGTCGATTACCACCACGGCAACGGCACGCAGTCGATTTTCTACGAGCGCAGCGACGTGCTGTTTACCTCGATCCACGGCCACCCGGAAGCCGAGTTTCCTTTCTTCCTTGGCTATGAAGACGAGCCGGGAGAAGGCCCGGGAGAAGGCTTCAACTTCAACTATCCATTGCCGGCCGGCTCAGGCTGGGAAACCTGGAGCGCTGCGTTGGAACAAGCCTGCAACGAGATCGACAGCTACGGTGCCGACATCATTGTCGTCTCCCTGGGTGTGGACACCTTCAAGGACGACCCGATCTCGCAGTTCAAGCTCGACAGTCCGGATTACCTGACCATGGGCAAGCGCATCGCCGGTCTCGGCAAACCGACGCTGTTCGTGATGGAGGGCGGTTACGCGGTAGAAGAAATCGGCATCAACGCCGTGAACGTCCTGCAGGGATTTGAAAGCGCTCAATGAGCAAAGCGGTCTCGAACCCGTGGCGAGGGCGCTTGCTCCCTCGCCACAGTTACTGGGTGAATGGCGAGACGACCGATAAATAGTTACCGCCCTGACAGGTGCGCGTCCCCCTACTGTGGATGACCCGAGGCGATGATCCCATCGCCCACATCGTCATAGGGAAATGACAATGAAAGAGACGGTCAACACGCCACTGCCGAAGAAAAGCACGGCGCTCCACGAAACCAGCCAAGTCCTTACGGTCAACGACGTGGCGGCGCAAATGCTGCATCAGGCCCTGAAAGAACGCTTTCCAACCCGCGACCTCGACCCCGACCAGACACTCATAGGCACCCCGCAGTGGCAGTACATGGAAGGTGAATTGAGTGCCGGGCCGATTCTGTACGAAACGCTGACCCAGGCACTGGTGCGGCAGTTCTTTACTTCATCCACCGCCAACTATCTCGAAGGCGAGCACTTCCTGACCCGCCTGCCACTGATTTCGCCCGTCGTGCACCTGAGCATCAGCATCGAAGAGATCGGCGCATTGCTCAACGACTACGCTCCGCTGTTGTTCGTTCTGTTCGGCGAGCGCCAGCTGGCGTTCTGGAACGGCAAAGGGCGCAGTGCACCTCGCTGGCATGAACTGTCCGACGCGCTGCGCAAGATGCTCAACGTGCAGGACGTCGAGGGCTGGGACAGCGATCAATGCCACGTGGCCCGCGCCGTGTCCCTGGATCCCGATAAACAGGAGAGAAAGCACAATGATCGGACCGCAGCAGATATCCGGGCCTGCCTGATCGACATCGATACTGTAGACACCGAGGGCACCCGGCATCTGATGATTGCCGGCGCGGCCGTCATCACAGGCCGATACAAAGATCGCGACCTGGTGATGATGTACACCGTGGAAGGCGGTTATGAATCGTTCGATTCTCTGGAGAAACTCGGCGCTTCGCTGCCGGTACGGATAGAAGACGAACTGGCGGGGCGCGACATGCAATGGCGCTTGTTCGAGCCTGATGGCGATTTTTTCGACCATATGGCCTGGGCGCTGATCAGTACGCAAATTGACACCTTCAGCGCGAGCACCGGGGGAAATCCATCGAAAAAAAACCTGCACGCAAGCACACCTGAAGCGTCCGGGCACAGCCAACTCGACAAGGCGATACCTGACTGGTTATCCCAAGCCTCGGCTGCCGATCTGGATGTCTACAGCCAATCCATAAAAGCCCTGGGTAAACTGCTCAGGCTGTCCGACAGCGCGCTCTACCAGATCCCGCCCATCGCTGACTTTGCGCTGCAAAAAATGTGTGAAGCAATCCTGGCCGACAAAAAGGACAGGTCAACCGAGCTCCGCCTCGACAAGCTCGAAATCACCATCACCAACAGCTTCGAAGCAAGCGGTTTGACACTCCCGAACCTGCTCGACAGGCACACCGAGACCCTCGGCGAATTTGCGCTCGAAAATGAGGCGCCCTACCTCGCCTCGCTGCGTTTCCAGGACGCACACCCGGTTCCCGACTGGTTAACTATCGAATACCTGACGGCCAAGGCAGCTCAAGTCAATATCGGTGAGGCATACCCGACGCTGATCAAGAGCAAGCTGATTGAGGACAAAGCACAAGCGTCGCTGCAAGAAAGCGCCTTCATCCAGCAACTGCGCGCAACACTTGCACTCATGGCGCTTGAGCACAAACTTCGTCAACTTGGCGGCGTCAATGAACAAGGCTATCGCACCCTTCGCGAGTGGCTGGAACCCACACCAGACAATCAGAAGCCGGTGGTCATTCGTCCCCTCACCCTCACGCATGGCGGCAGTGACACCGGTGATACGGTTACCAATATGTTCATCATCGCTGCACGCGATCCTGGCGCCGCACCGTGCCTGCTTTACCGTCCGCTATTCGAAAAACCTTTGCTGCAATTCCCTTCAGAGCAAAACCTGATTTATGCCCTGCATCAGCCGGGAGAGCTTCGCGATTCAGTTTTGGCCTGGCTATCCGACACCGCCTTGAGTTTCAAATACGCCCAGTACGCATTTCCCGTCGGCCTGCCTTCACCCTGGTTGGCGACCCAAGAGCTCGCCGAACCCTGGACATCGATCACGTGGGCTGGCCCGGTAGGGCTTTCTCCACGGGAACTGACTGGCGACGTGTTTTCCTTCCTGTTCAAAAGCAATGCCCAGGCAATGGCCGAACTCGCTGATCGACAATCACAATCCAACGCCCAACGACGTTGGGCGCTGCTGCGCGACAGCGGCTGGGCGGTGTTCAACGTCACGTCGAATTTCTTCAGCGGTGCAGCGGGTGTTGCCGTTTGGGTCTGGCAGGCGTTCGCCGATATTCAGCAAGCGCTGGACGCACACGAGCGGGGCGACAAGCCCGCCCAATGGTCGGCGATGGGTGACCTGCTGTTGATGGTGGGAATGGTGCTGGCTCATCGAGCGATCTCAAGACGTAAAACAGAGGTCAGGCCGGCATCAAAGCACGGCGATTGGGTCGAGACCGTGCCCGTGCTTAAGCCAGCCGCCCTGCCTGATGTGAAGCTTATCGATACGCCCCTCGCTGGCGAACTGCCAATCGACCACTACTCCTCGCTTGAAGTTGGCGGATCGGTCCCACGTCGTTCACCCACTGCATTGGGCATTTACCTGGACAGCATCAAAACCACTCCTCCGGATCTGGAAAGCAAACAATGGGTCGTTCTCAAGCGCGGCAACGCTCCCCTCTATCAAATGGGTGAGAACATGTGCGCACAAGTCGGCGAGCGCTGGTTCAAGGTCGTTGAAGATGACGACGGGGATGTGAAAATTTCCTACCCGGACAACCCGGAACGCACTGGCCCCCTGTTGATTAATGATTTCGGGGGAAACTGGTATCTGGACTTGCGCCTGCGGCTGCGCGGCGGTGCTGGCGGGGAGAGCCTCAAAAGCAAGTTGAAAGCCAGACGCCAGGAAAAGGAAAAACAAAAAAAGGAACTGGAAGCCGCGATACATGCGTTCAAAGAGCTGGAGGTGAACAAACGCACCGCATTCGACGCCGCCCAAGAGGAATTGACCAGCGTTCCTGAAAAAGTCGACGAGGAAAAAGACGGTTCATTCGTCACGTTGCTTGAACAACAGATCACCGATTACGAACAGGTTCTCAAGCAACTGCAACAATGGCGCGACGCAGGAGGGAGCAGCAGCGGTTATGTCTATGACTTGGTGCGCCTGACGGCTGAACTGCACAAATACATTTGCATGTGGCTTGTGGCCAAGCGAAAGACTTATGCAGATATCACTCACGTCCTGACGCAGGAACCCGAAGTCAACGCAACGCCGCAAACCTACGTCGACAGTGCCACCAAGGCGATTGAGTTGAGCAACAAGATGGTCCTTCGACTTCAGCTCTCACACACGTCACTGGATCGACTCCTCGATGTTGGCGAATTCGGCCTTTCTGAGGTATCAAAGCTCAGGAAATTGCTTCCGGGATTTACCGAGTGGGACTTGAAGGCTAACGAAATTGCGATTTCGTTCGAACTTTGTCTGAAGCAATCGGCTGAGGTCGATCTGGAGCCGGCGCGCGATGCCATCGCGAAGGTCATTGTGGATGCGACAACCGCGAGCCGCACCGTGGCAAAGCTGCAGAAATCAACTCAAGTCGATACAACCACCGACAATCGCGTTGATAGCTTGAGTGCTCAGATCGACACCCTTGCCGATGCTGATCAACGCTTGCAGGATCTACCCGGCGACTTCCCCGAACACCTTCAATCGTCCGGGTTGGAGCAGGTGCGCAACTTGATCCTCGAGTTCAAGACATTAGCCCAGACTCAATTGGACAGGCTGCTACCCAGCACCCTGACACTCCCCGAACCTGCTACCCCGAAGCCCGCCGTTGCAGGCCCCTCAAGGCAGGCCGGAAAAATCAGTAAAAGCCGGTCTCGAGCATCCATCAAGCCAAAGGAGCCAAACGCCGAAGATCAAGCGTTTGAGGAGATCATGCCCATCAAGGCTCGTCCCACGCCATTGTCGGAGCGTGACGACAGAGACATTGTCAGCGAAGCGTTGGACCTGGACGCGAACGCTGGTGCTTTCATCAAAAAAACCCATAAAGACGCGCAAAAACCTCATCGAATTCCTGCGGACATGCAGGACCTCTTCGATATACAAGCCAACCGGATGGAGCAAATGGCCAGGGAGGTCGAACACATCCTCGCCAAGCCCGCAAACAAACTCGGTGTCGCAAACCTTCCTGCCATGCTCAGGGGCAATGCCAACCGGCTACGTGAGGAGGGCATCAAGACCCGCGCCATGATGCTCAAGGCGCGCAAACCCAGACAGGCGTATCTGCAATGGATGTTGAGTAACGAACAGGTGCGGATCGTCAAGAATGAGCAAGGCCGGATCAGGACCAAACAACGCAAGGATTACTTCCAGGAGTACCGGATTCTCGACCTCACCAACAAGGATCAGCCGCTGTGGCTGGCGCACTTTCACTACGCCACACCTGAAGCTGCGCAAGAAAAATTCACCGCCGCACACCTGAAAATCGCCGATCAGCATTTGGCGACGTTAAGTGCTGAACGCCAGAAGGAACTGACCGATCTGGCCCCCATTGATTACGTATTGCGCGCAATCACAGATCCCGCCGTGTTTTTTAATCTGCAACCCAAAGCCTGACGCCGGATGGCCGACACCTATTAGTCGCGCCAGGCTTTATTGAGCTGTTCAAGGGCTGTCGCTATCGCTGCTTCAGGCACAGCGGCAAACCCCAGGACCAGGCCTGCACGCTGATCTTGCGGGGTTGGTGAGTCGGGCAGCCAATAGCTGCTCAGGCGATTGATTTCCACGCCGACACTGGAGGCCTTTTCAACCAGTTCACGTTCGCGCTCCAGACTCTTTACCGGCACGGTCATGTGCAGACCCGCCGCCACACCGGGCAGGCTGCCCACACCGGGAATATCCACAGGCCAACCGCTCATCAACGCGTTGCGTCGACTCAAGGCGGCGCGGCGCATACGTCGGATATGCCGCTGGAAGTGCCCGGTAGCCATGAATTCGGCCATCACGACCTGCGTACTGACTTCAGAATGGCGCACATCCACCGCGCGGCGTTGCGCGAAGGCATCCACCAACCCCGGCGGCAACACCAGATACCCCAGGCGCAAGGCCGGGAAGGCCACCTTGCCGAAGGTGCCGACGTACAACACCCGCCCATTACGATCGAGTGCCGCCAGCGGTGCCAAAGGTGCGCCGCTGTAACGGTATTCGCCGTCGTAGTCGTCCTCGACGATCCAGCCTTGGGTGCGCTCGGCCCAGGCCAGCAACTCCAGGCGACGCGCCAGGCTCATGACCACCCCGGTCGGGTACTGGTGCGAGGGCGTGACATAGGCCAAACGACAATCGCCAAGCGCGGCCAACTCAGTACAGTCGATGCCTTCGCTGTCCACCGTTACGCCGTGCAATCGAGCCCCCGCCACCGCGAACGCATGCCCGGCCGCTCGATACCCCGGATTTTCTATGGCGACCCCATCTCCCGGCTCCACCAGCAGCTGTGCACAAAGGCTAATTCCCTGCTGTGCGCCACTGGTGATCACAATTTGTTCAGCCGTGCATTGCATGCCACGGGAACTGCGCAAATACGCGGCGATCATTCCACGCAATCGCGCATCACCCGCCGGGTCGCCGTAACACAGCTGCTGCAAATCCGGCTTACGCCAGAAAGCCGCATTCAGCTTGGCCCAGACCTCGAAAGGAAACAGATCAAACGCCGGAACACCGACCCGAAACGCCCGAGGCGGACCACTCGGCGGCGTGGGCAAATGGTGTTTTTCTACACGCCCCAGTGCACTGCTGTGGATAACTTTACTGGATGGATCAACAGGCAAATCACCCCGATTTGTGGATAAGGCTGTGGGTAACCCTGTTGAAAAGCCTGTGGATACTTTTGTGGATAGTTTTTTTGGCGCCAACGCACTCTGAGGCAGTTGTGCGACATAAGTCCCGTCTCCGACCCGACCCTCAATAAATCCTTCGGCATAGAGCTGATCGTAGGCACGCACTACGCTGTTACGGGAAATCGCCAACGCCACCGCCAGATCGCGGCTCGCCGGCAAGCGTGTGCCACTGGCCAGACGTCCGTCCAGCACCCGCATCCGCAACGCTTGATAGAGCTGACGGCTCAACCCCTGACGGCGATCAAGCTCAATACCCGCAGGGTTGAATGACAAGGACAGTGGCTCGTTGGTCATTTCAATGGACCTATGAAATTGCACATAAATGGCTCTTACAACAGACCAATAGCCTGCCTAGGATGCAAGCATTCGCCAAGGGAAATTTCCATGTACACGCCAAAAGCCTTCGCCATCGACGACCTGCAGGAAATGCAGCAACAGATACTCGACACCCGCCTCGCGCTGCTGGTCACCCACGGTGAGCAAGGCCTGCAGGCTAGCCATCTACCGCTACTGCTTGATGCCGAGCAAGGGCCAAACGGAACGCTGTACGGTCATTTCGCCAAAGCCAATCCGCAATGGAAGGAGCTGCAAAGCGGCGCTGAAGCATTGGTCATTTTTGCCGGCGCCGACGCCTACGTCAGCCCCGGGTTTTACCCAGGCAAAGCTGAAAACGGCAAAGTCGTGCCGACCTGGAATTATGTCGCCGTCCACGCTTACGGCAGTGCTGAAGTGTTCACCGACGCCGAGCGCCTGCTCAAGCTGGTCAGCGCTCTGACAGACCGCCATGAAGCGGGCCGCGCCCAACCCTGGAAAGTCGCTGACGCACCCGTCGACTACATCGAAGGAATGCTCAGAGCCATCGTCGGCTTTGCCCTGCCCGTCCAACGCCTGGAAGGCAAGCGCAAGCTCAGCCAGAACCGCAATGCCGCCGACATCGCAGGCGTGCGCGAAGGGCTGAGCGCCAGCCGCGACGTGCATGACCAGACCCTCGCCCATTTAATGCCCAAGGAATGAACATGAGTCAGATCGAAATCCGTCAGGTCAGCGCCGACGACCAGGCTGCCTGGCTGCCGCTGTGGCAAGCCTACCTGCGCTTCTATAAAACCGAATTGCCGCAGACCGTCACCCAAAACACCTGGCAGCGCATGCTCGATCCGAACGAACCCACCCACGCCGCCCTCGCCTGGGCCGATGGCAAAGCGGTGGGCATAGTGCATTTCATCTACCATCGTTCGAACTGGGCCATCGAAAACTCCTGTTACCTGCAAGACTTGCTGGTAGCTCCAGAAACCCGCGGCACCGGTGTCGGCCGCCAGCTGATCGAATTCGTCTATACCACAGCCAGGGCCGACGGCTGTAACAAGGTCCATTGGTTGACCCACGAAAGCAACGCGACCGCGATCCAACTCTACGAGCGCATCGCCGAACGCCCCGGTTTTATTCAGTTTCGCAAAGCCATTTAAGGTTCAAGGAGAGCAATATGTCGACCTCACTCGCCGACTGGAAAGGCGTCCCGGCACCCACGGTTCAACTGATCGAGGGACGTTTCATCCGCCTCGAAAGACTCGACCCGGCGCGCCACAGCGAGGGTTTGTTCAAGGCCCTGCAAGGCCCGGGCGCTGACCCCAAGCTGTGGGATTATTTACCCTACGGCCCTTTCCCGGAGCGCAGCGTGTTCAACGATTGGTTGAACAACCATGCAGCCCAAAGCGATCCGTATTTCTTTGCCGTGATTGACCGTGCGAGCGGCGACGTACAAGGGATCCTCAGCCTGATGTCGATCGTCCCGGCTCAGGGCCGCATCGAAATTGGCCACGTCACCTTCGGCGCGCCGATGCAGCGCTCGCCGAAAAGCACTGAAGCGGTTTACCTGCTGGCAAAGGAATCCTTCGCACTGGGCTATCGTCGTCTGGAGTGGAAATGCAACAACGGCAACGCCCGTTCCAAATACGCAGCCGAACGTTTGGGTTTCAGTTTTGAAGGGGTGTTTCGTCAGCACATGGTAGTCAAGGGACAGAACCGCGATACCGCGTGGTATTCGATTCTGGATTCGGAATGGCCTGCGATTGGCGCTGGGTTCGAAATGTGGTTGAGCGATGAAAATCAGACAGCGACTGGACAGGTGAAAGGGTTGGTTGAGTGTCGGGGGTAATGCACTCCCGAACTTGGTCATAGACAGCGACCTCCTGGTTTGCCGTAGGAAAAAGCGCAAACTCAAAGGGAAAACGACTACCAGCTTTGAGCCGTCATCCTTTTTTTACATGACTATCTGACCCGCCCCGCAAAAGCACCGGAAGTAGCTGACATCCGTAGCTTTAGCCCATCTTTAAAGTTTGGCCTCCTGTCAAAAGAGGCCAAACTTGATGCCCGCTCAACACCCCTACAAAGCCAAACAGATTGCCTTGGCGATTGCCCTGGCCCTTGGTCATGCAGAGTTCTCGAACGCCCAACCACCTTCCCTTACGGAGGCCTTTCCCACTCTGGAAGCACCGGTGCTGTCCGAGCCCCAGCCGGATGCAGAGCCCTTCGCACGACTTGCCGCTTTTCTCAACGCTGACACCACCTTTGCCCGCTTGATCCACGAGCCAGAGGACAGCTTTACGGGTACCGCTGACAACGAGCTCGTTGGCCTGATAGAAGGAGGTAGTGTGAAGGGCCTGATTGATGGTGGTGGTGGCAATAACCTCATCCAGCTTCGTTCCCCTGCGGGAGGTGTGCTGGGAGAAACTCGTAACTTCAACGGTTTATATGTAACCGAAGGCGCCTGGACGCTGACAGGTAAGGGAGATTTCAAAGAAGGCATCCTGGTGGAAGGAGGAGATCTGACCAATGAGGGAGCAATCGAAGGTGGCGCCGTTACGACCGCAAACCTCTTAAACAAAGGCAGCATAAAGGGCGATGTCCATGTCACGAAGACCGGCACCTTTGCGGGTGCAGGCAGTGTTGGCGAGCTGTATGTCGCTGGTCGCCTGAACGTCGATCGTTTGCATGGCGCGCCAAGGATTGAACGCGAACTGATCCTGGGAGAAACCGCCGTGCTTGCCTACGAGGTAACTCCCGACGGCCATGGCGAAACGATCAAAGTCGCAGGCACTGCCAATCTTGGCGATTCAACCCTGAAGATCGTCGCGGTGCCGGGGGAGTACTCGCAAAACAGGCAGTACACCGTGATTGAAGCCAACGAGATAGTCGGTCGATTCGGCACCATCGAAAACAGTCTTGCCTTCATGACACCAGAGGTGAAATACGAGAAAAAAACGGTCGAGCTGACTTACGCACGCAATGATGTTTCTATCGAGAGCGTCGCACTCACAGATAACGGGCGTGAGCTCGGCCGCAGCATTGAAGAGCCCACGGATCTATCTACGTCTGCGCCGCAAACTGCGGATGCCGCTTCGACGCCCACCACTGTCGACCCCGTCTCGGCACCTTCGACCTCACCCGCCACGACAAGTCGTGCCGTCCCCAGGGCTACCGTTGCGACGAGCGCCGCAGTCGTGGCCCTGCTCGATGCCGATAAAAAAACTGCGTCTTCCGCCATCGAACAACTCGCCGGAGGCAGCATCCCAAACCTCGCAAAACTGACGTTGAACAGCGATGCGCCAGTCAGCGCGACAATGCTCGCGGCCATGCGCCAACTCGATGGTGCCGCCAGTTTTGGCAGTCGAAAAAAAGCACCACGACTGGCCGCTGGCAGCGAAACCGGTGGTCGAGTCTGGTTCCAGGCATTGGGCCATGGCGGGAAACTGGATCGCGACGTCGATAACTTGAAACACTCCACCCGCGGCCTGGTCATGGGTACGGATTGGGCGGTGGACGAGGAGTGGCGCATTGGCCTGATCGGTGGCAAATCCCAAACACGCATGGACAGTCGCGAGCTCGACGGTGATCTCGATAGCTGGCATGTGGGCGCCTATGCATTGCGCCAAAGTGGCCCGATGTCTCTGCGCCTCGGCGCGACCCACAGCAACCACGACGGCAGCACAAAACGCCGGGTAGCCTTCAAGGGCTTCAGTGACCGCCTCGAAGGCCAATACGATTCCAGTACTCAGCAGGCGTTTGCAGAAGTGGGCTACAACCTCGGCCGGGAGAATGTCAGCATCGAGCCCTTCGCAGGTCTTGGTTACCAACGCTATCACCGCGATGCCTACACGGAAAAAGGCGGCTCAGCTGCGTTGAAGGTCGATGCTCAGGAACAGAACAATCTCAACAGCACGTTCGGTTTGCGGCTGGCGAAGATCAACAGCCTGGATAACGGCATGCAACTGACGCCACGTTTCAGTGCCAGCTGGAAACACACGTTTGGAGAGATCGCCACGCAAAACCGCCAACGTCTGATCACCGCTGGCCGCAAATTTACCGTTTCCGGCGCACCGCTGGATCGAGACAGTCTGATGGTGGAAGCAGGTCTGGAGCTGGGACTTTCGGCGCGACATACGCTAGGCGTTGGGGTAACCGGCGAGATGGCTTCCGACAGCCGAAACCATGGCGCAACGGCTCAGTGGCGGATGACTTTTTAAACGTCTTGGCCACAAATCCCGGGCGAAAAAAAAGGGGAGCACATGCCCCCCCGAGGTTTAAAGCGTTATATCGAGGCTGTTAACTCAGCCTTCGATCTCGATCAGGATCTCGCCCGGATTCACCCGGTCGCCCTTGGCCACATGAATGGCGGTAACTTTACCGGCGATGGCGGCCTGGACTTCAGTTTCCATCTTCATCGCTTCAGTGATCAGCACGGCCTGGCCAGCCTTGACGGTATCGCCTTCCTTGACCAGCACATCAACGATGTTGCCCGGCATGGTGGTGCTGACGTGGCCCGGCGTAGTTGCTTGCTTGCGCTTGCTGCCACCACCACCGACGAATTCGTTGAGCGGCTCGAACACCACTTCTTCCGGCATGCCGTCGATGGACAGGTAGAAGTGACGCTTGCCTTCGGCCTTGACGCCCACACCGGTGATGTCGACGCGGTAGGTTTCGCCGTGAACGTCGATGACGAACTCGGTCGGTACACCTTCGCCGCCCGCCGAAGCCACCTTGCCTGCTTCCGGAATCGGCAGCAGCACTTCAGGTGTCAAGGTTCCAGCAGCGCGCTCTTCGAGGAACTTGCGACCGATGTCCGGGAACATGGCGAAGGTCAACACGTCTTCTTCGGACTTGGCCAGAGCGCCGATGTCGGCACGCAGCTTGGCCATTTCTGGCTTGAGCAGGTCTGCCGGACGAACGTCGATCACTTCTTCGCTGCCGATGGCTTGGCGACGCAGTTGTTCGTTCACGGTGCCCGGCGCTTTACCGTAGCCGCCTTGCAGGTAGAGCTTCACTTCGTTGGTGATGGTCTTGTAGCGCTCGCCGGCCAATACGTTGAAGAACGCCTGGGTGCCAACGATCTGCGAAGTCGGGGTCACCAGCGGCGGGAAACCGAGGTCTTCCCGAACGCGAGGGATTTCCGCGAGCACTTCGCTCATGCGATTCAGAGCGCCCTGCTCTTTCAACTGGTTGGCCAGGTTGGAAATCATCCCGCCCGGAACCTGGTTGACCTGAACGCGGGTATCAACCGCGGTGAATTCGCTTTCGAACTGGTGGTACTTCTTGCGCACGGCGTAGAAGTACAGGCCGATCTCCTGCAGCAGCTCCAGGTTCAGGCCGGTGTCGAACTCGCTGCCTTTGAGTGCGGCGACCATCGACTCGGTGCCCGGGTGGCTGGTGCCCCAGGCGAAGCTGGAGATCGCGGTATCGATGTGATCGGCACCGTTTTCGATCGCTTTCATCTGGCACATTGCGGCCAGGCCAGCGGTGTCGTGGGAGTGGATGAATACGGGCAGCGATTGCTCGCTTTTAAGAGCCTTGACCAACTCGCCGGTGGCGTACGGGGTCAGCAGGCCGGCCATGTCCTTGATCGCCACCGAGTCGCAACCCATGGCTTCCATTTGCTTGGCCTGGTTTACGAAGGCCTCGATGGTGTGCACCGGACTGGTGGTGTAGGCGATGGTGCCCTGGGCGTGTTTGCCGGAGGCTTTCACGGCTTCGATGGCAACACGCAGGTTACGCACGTCGTTCATGGCGTCGAAGATACGGAACACGTCGATGCCATTGACTGCGGCCTTGGCGACGAAAGCCTTGACCACGTCGTCGCTGTAGTGGCGGTAGCCCAGCAGGTTCTGGCCGCGCAGCAGCATTTGCAGGCGGGTGTTAGGCAGCGCCGCGCGCAGCTGGCGCAGACGCTCCCACGGGTCTTCTTTCAGAAAACGTACGCAGGCGTCGAAGGTCGCGCCGCCCCAGCATTCCAGCGACCAGTAGCCGACTTTGTCGAGCTTGTCGCAGATCGGCAGCATGTCTTCGGTGCGCATGCGGGTCGCGAGCAGCGATTGGTGGGCGTCGCGCAGGATCGTGTCGGTAACGTGGATTTGCTTGCTCATTGTTCTATTCCTCACAGGCCTGCGTGGGCGGCGATGGCGGCGGCGATGGCCAGGGCCAGCTCTTCGGGTTTGCGCTTGATCGAGTAGTTGGTCAGTTCAGGGTGGCTTTCAACGAAGCTGGTGTTGAACTGGCCGCTACGGAATTCCGGGTTACGCAGGATTTCCTGGTAGTAAGCGGCGGTGGTCTTGACCCCTTGCAGACGCATGTCGTCGAGGGCGCGCAGGCCACGGTCCATCGCCTCTTCCCAGGTCAGCGCCCAAACGACCAGTTTCAAGCACATGGAGTCGTAGTACGGCGGAATGGTGTAGCCGGTGTAGATCGCCGTGTCGGTGCGCACGCCAGGACCGCCGGGGGCGTAATAGCGCGTGATCTTGCCGAAGCTCGGCAGGAAGTTGTTCTTCGGATCTTCGGCGTTGATCCGGAATTGCAGGGCGAAACCACGGTGGTGGATATCTTCCTGTTTCACCGAAAGCGGCAGGCCGGAGGCAATGCGAATCTGCTCACGGACAATGTCGATGCCGGTGATTTCTTCGGTGATGGTGTGTTCCACCTGCACCCGAGTGTTCATCTCCATGAAGTACACCTCGCCCTCGGCGAGCAGGAACTCCACGGTGCCGGCGTTCTCGTAACCCACGGCCTTGGCTGCACGCACCGACAGGTCACCGATGTACGCGCGCTGTTCCGGGGTCAGTTGCGGGCTCGGGGCGATTTCGATCAGCTTCTGGTTGCGGCGCTGGATCGAACAGTCACGCTCGAACAGGTGAACCACGTTGCCAAAGCTGTCGCCGAGGATCTGCGCTTCGATGTGCTTCGGATTGACGATGCACTTTTCCAGGAACACTTCCGCCGAACCGAAGGCCTTGGTGGCTTCGGAAATGACACGCGGGAATGCTTGTTCGAGTTCTTCACGGCTGTTGCAGCGACGAATGCCGCGACCGCCACCACCGGAAGTGGCCTTGAGCATCACCGGGTAACCGATGCGATCGCCTTCGGTCAGGGCTTCTTCGATGCCCGACACGTTGCCTTCAGTACCTGGCGTGACTGGCACGCCGGCCTTGATCATGCTGCGGCGAGCTTCAGTCTTGTCACCCATGCGGCGAATGACTTCAGCCGATGGACCGATGAATTTGATCCCGCGTTCGGCGCAAATTTCCGCCAGTTCGGCATTTTCCGACAGGAATCCGTAACCTGGGTGCAGTGCGTCGCATCCGGTTTCCACAGCCAGGTTCACCAGCTTGCGCGGGTTCAGGTAACCGGCCAGTGGCTCGGCACCAATGCTGTGGGCCTCGTCTGCACGCTTGACGTGCAAAGCATGACGGTCGGCGTCGGAATAGATCGCGACCGAGCGAATGCCCATTTCGGCACAGGCACGTACGATTCGTACGGCAATCTCACCACGGTTGGCGATCAGGATCTTTGTTATCACTTGGAGTTTCCCTTGAGCCGGTGGTACCCACGACCTGCTAGACCCAGGTCGACGCGTGACCAAATGTTTCAATTTAGTCGCAGGGCCACACTAGCGCTCACAAGGGATTAACAAAAATGAATAATTATTGGGTCATGCATAAGTAAAGACTTATAGTTGAAACATCACCCCTCGGCTGGAGCGTTAACCAATGCGTAAGTCATTGATGCGTATGACATTGCGTCAACTGCAGATTTTCAACGAGGTCTGCGATTTACGATCCTACAGCCGCGCAGCCGACGAAATGTCACTCACACAACCTGCCGTCAGCCTACAGATTCGTCAACTTGAGGAGCTCGTCGGCCAGCCATTGTTCGATTACGTCGGCAAAAAGCTCTACATGACCGAAGCCGCTGAAGCGTTACAGCGAGCCAGTCGGGACATTTTCGGGCGCCTGGAAAACCTCGATATGCAGCTGTCGGACATGCAGGGCTCGTTGCAGGGTCAGCTGAAACTGGCAGTGGAATCCAGCGCCAAGTATTTCGTGCCGCACCTGTTCGCCGCATTTAAACGCCAGCACCCGGAAGTGAATCTGCAGCTGACTGTAGTCAATCGCGGACAAGTGATTCGGCGCTTGTCGGATAACCGCGACGATCTGGTAATCATGTCCATGGTGCCCCAGGACATGGGCCTGGAATTCTTGCCGTTCCTCAACAACCCGATCGTCGCCGTCGCGCCTCCGGATCATCCACTGTGTCATATGGGGCCGCTGCGCTTGCAGGATCTTGAGCCCTATACATTATTACTGCGCGAAACCGGTTCGGGTACGAGGCTGGCATGCGAGGAGTATTTCAAAGAGAAGCGCGTGCACTTCAACCAGACTCAGGAAGTCTCGTCGGCCGAAGCCCAGCGTGAATGCGTGCTGGCAGGCCTGGGCGTTGCGCTGTTGACGCGCCACGCCCTGAACCTTGAGTTGGCGACCGGCGGGTTGATCGAGTTGCCGGTCGAAGAACTGCCGCTATTGCGCAGCTGGTGCCTGGTGCAGGCCAAGGCGAAACGCCTGTCACCGGTGGCTCACGCCTTCCTTGCATTTATTCGCAGTGAACGTATTCAAATCAGCGCACTGGTTGAGCGTTTCGACGGGAAGTCGAGGGGGATGCCTGCCAGAAGTTGAGCTCCAGCTCGGGGAAGTCGCCGATTTCGGCCAGAAGCTGACGGCGTTCGCAGCGATCTTCGATGGCGCGGCGAAATTCCATGCGACGCTGATCTTCTTGCTGGCGACGGGTTTTGACAGCGCTGTTGCGTTCTTCGTAAGGGGCCATTTCGAGTCTCCCAAGGCGAGTACGGGAGTTTCAAGATAGGCGTGGGGGATGACGGTTTGGCGGCTTGGGCGTTACAGGGAGATGAACATTCATAAGCAAAGATCGCAGCCTTCGGCAGCGCCTACGCAGGAATGTGAAAACCTGTAGGAGCTGCCGCAGGCTGCGATCTTTTGATGTTAGTCGTCCAGCGCTTTGACCGACTTGGGCGACAACCGCAAGCTGCGCAGGCTGCGCTTCACGCTCTTGAGGTGATTGACCAGGCTCGGGCCGCGCGCCATGGCCACGCCCATCGCCAGCACGTCGATCACCACCAGGTGAGCGATACGCGAAGTCAGCGGCGTGTAGATTTCCGTGTCCTCATGCACATCGATTGCCAGGTTGACGGTCGACAGCTCAGCCAACGGTGTCTGGCTTGGGCACAAGGTGATCAACGAAGCGCCGCTTTCGCGCACCAGGTTTGCGGTGATCAACAAATCCTTGGAACGTCCGGACTGGGAAATGCAGATCGCCACGTCGGTAGGCTTGAGCGTTACCGCGGACATCGCTTGCATATGCGGGTCGGAATACGCCGCCGCCGTCAGCAGCAGACGGAAAAATTTGTGCTGGGCGTCCGCCGCGACCGCACCGGAAGCGCCGAAACCGTAGAACTCGACACGCTGAGCCTGGGACATCAAAGTCACGGCCCGCTGCAACTCCAGCGGATCGAGCTTCTCGCGAACTTCCATCAGGGTATGCAACGTCGTGTCGAAGATTTTCAGGCTGTAGTCGGCGACCGAATCATCCTCATGGATCGCAAACTGGCCGAAACTCGCACCTGCCGCCAGGCTTTGGGCCAGCTTCAGCTTCAGGTCCTGAAACCCGGAACAACCGATGGCACGGCAAAAACGCACGATGGTCGGCTCGCTAATGCCCACGCTGTGGGCCAGATCGGCCATGGAACTGTGCATCACGGCCGCAGGATCGAGCAGCACGTGGTCGGCGACCTTGAGCTCCGACTTGCGTAACAGGTGGCGAGACTGGGCGATGTGTTGCAGCAGATTCAAAGGGCTGGACTCTTTATTGTTGGCAGGAGCCGGAGATGTAGCACGCTTGTAGTTATACTACATGAATCGGCTTTTTGCCCGCTCAATGCGTAACTCAATGTCCCCATTTCACGCGTCGTTCACTCCATGTAGCCCTACAAGGCCTTTTCACTCCGACCTAGTAGCTCAGCCAGATCCAACGCTTCGACCGGCCGACTGATCAGATACCCCTGCACTTCATCGCAGCGCTCGACTTTCAGAAACTCCAGCTGCTCCTGCCGCTCCACGCCTTCGGCGACCACCTTCAGCGACAAGCCGTGCGCCATGGCGATGATCGCTCGAGTGATCGCCGTATCGGCGGTGCCCTCCCCCAGTCCCCGAATAAACGCCTGGTCGATCTTTACGTAATCCACCGGGATGCGCTTGAGGTAGCTCAGAGACGAGTAACCGGTGCCGAAATCATCGATTGCCAGTTTCACCCCAAGATCGCGCAACTGCTCAAACGTCGCGATGATGTGCTCGACACTGTCCAACAACTGGCTTTCGGTCAGCTCCAACTCCAACAGGTGGGGCGCCAGCCCGGTTTCCTCCAGCACCTGTCGCACAAGGCTGACCAGTTTGCCCTGACGCAACTGATGCACCGATAAATTGACCGACACACGGATCGGTTCAAGCCCCAGACGCTGCCACTCGCAGGCTTGCCAGCAGGCTTGGCGCAACACGAATTCACCGATCGGACCGATCAGCCCGGTCTCCTCGGCCAACCCGATAAAGTCCCCGGGCGGCACGCGCCCCATGGTCGGATGATCCCAGCGCACCAGTGCTTCGGCGGCATTCAGCCGCCCCGTGGCGAGACACAGTTTCGGTTGGTAAAACACCTTGAGTTGCTTTTCTTCAACGGCTTTGCGCAACTGGTTTTCCAGATGCAAACGCTCCAGCGTGCTGGCTTGCAAGCTGTCGGTATAAAACTGGAAATTGTTACCGCCCAAATGCTTGGCATGTTGCATGGCCATGTTCGACTGGCTGACCAACGCGGAAATTTCCCGGGCATTGTCTGGCAGCAGACTGATGCCCATGGAGGCACTGATCACCAATTCGTGCCCTTCAACCGCAACCGGTACGCGCAATTTGGTTGCCAGTCGTGTTGCCACACGCGCCAGGCTGGACAGGTTGCCGTAAGCGTTGAACAACACGGCGAACTCGTCGCCGGACAGCCGAGCGATGGTATCGGCCTCCGGCAGCGCGCTGACCAGGCGACGGGTCATTGTCTTCAGCAACTGATCGGCGATTTCATGACCAAGGCTGTCATTGAGCAACTTGAAGCGGTCCAGATTGATGTGCAGCAATGCCAGACTGCGATGACCACCCTGGCGTACTCGTTGATGCGCTTCATTGAGCCGCTCGCGAAACAGCGAACGATTTGCCAGCCCCGTCAGTTCGTCATAGTGCGTCAGGTAACGCATGCGTTCTTCGGATTCGCGCCTTGCGGAAAGATCAGCAAAGAAGCCGACGATGTGACTGACACGTCCTCGCCGATCGCGAACCGTATTGAGCTGCAGCCATTGGGGATACATTTCGCCGTTCTTGCGGGTTTCCACCAGTTCGCCTTGCCAACGGCCATGCTGCTCCAACGCCTGATGGATGGTTGCGTAATGACGGCGTGCATCGCGACTGCAAGGCAACTCGACCACGTTGCGTCCAAGAACCTCTTCAATGCCATAGCCCGTCACTTGGCTAAAGGCCTGGTTGACCGAAAGCAACGCGTAATCGGGGTCGAAAATCACGATGCCTTCGCTGGCCGCCTCAAACACCGTTGCTGCCAATTGTTGTTGTTCTTCCAGCGCCTTGCTGACGCTGATGTCACGACGGGTCCCGACCATGCGGATCACTCGGCCGTTTGCACTGCGCTCGACCGCACGCCCCCGGTCCTCGATCCAGACCCAATGACCTGCACCATGACGCACACGGTACTCGACCTGGTAATCCTCGCTGCGGCCCTTCAAATGCTCGACCAATGCCCGACGCAGTGTCGGAAGGTCATCAGGGTGCAAGCGTGGCTTGAGGTGGCGCAATATCGCTGTCACCTGATCCGGTTCGAGCCCGAACAACTCTTGAATCTGCGTGTGATGTACTTCGTCGGTTTGCAGATTCCAGTCCCACAACCCAAGTTCGCTGGCTTTCAACGCCAGTGCCAGACGCGCCTCGCTTTTGCTCAAGGCCTGGTTGGCGGCGTCCAGTTCCAGACTGCGCAGGGCAACGCGGCTTTCCAGCCCGGTCTGAACCTGACGCAGTTCGTCCTCGGCCCGTCGACGCTGGTCGACTTCCCGAGCAAGTTTCTGGTTGAGCTGATCGCTGTCGTTTTGAGCTTGCTGCAAATGCTCGATCAGCGCCTGATTCTGAAAGCGCCGCACCAATCCACGATCGATCACTCGATTGACTTGCCAGGCAACGACGCTCAGCGCGCCGAGCAGGATCAACCCAAACCATCCCCAGCCGTGCTGTTGTTCGTCACCGCTCCAAAACATATAGGCAATGGCCGGCAACAGGCAGGGCAAGGTAAACGACAGGAAGGCCGGCAAGCTGACCGCATAGGCCACACTGGCCGAGAGTGCTGCCGCACCGATCAGACCGAAAACCCACGCTTGCTGGATGAAGTTATCGGCAGGTACCAGGGCGATACCGGCGCCTGCCAGAGTCAACCCGGTCAGGCCAGAGCCGAGCAAAAACATGCGACGCCAGATCGGATTGGCCTGGCGGTGAGGGATTGCCGAGTCAAAGGCTGCCACCTGAATGACACGCAATGCCACCAGCGACAACAACCAGATCAACCAAACGCTGAGTAGAAAATGGCGCTGCGGGATCCAGAGTAAACCGGCGCACACCAGACCATTGATCAGCATGAATAATGTGGGCAGCAACGAACCCTGATACAGCAGGCGCGTGCGTTCGACCGCCATTTCCATGGCGTACTGTTTGCGGATCACCCGGGGCTCCACAGTGGGGCCCGACAGGTCGGAGCTGAGGGTCATAGGCGATATTCTTGTTCTTATAATGACGAGCATGTAGCCCGAAACGTCGACGGAGCATACACAAGCGGGAGCCTGTACCAAACTGCTGTTGATCAATAAATCGCCAAAGCTGCGATCCCTCCCAATGGTCATGAAAAGGCCATGAGGGCGCCCCGCCAACGTCTGCGACCGATGACCGACCAGTCGTCCCGAACGATCTTTCATCGGCAAAAGCAAACCGGGGTTTGCCCGGTGTGCCGCCGCCCCCTAGAATGCCCCGATGCGCGATGATCTCTCCCTTCTGCTGAATTCTCTCAACGATGCCCAACGCCAGGCCGTAGCCGCCGCCGTGGGTCGTCAGTTGGTCCTGGCCGGTGCTGGTTCCGGTAAAACCCGAGTGCTGGTGCACCGTATCGCCTGGTTGATCCAGGTCGAAAACGCCTCGCCCCACTCCATACTGTCGGTGACCTTCACCAATAAGGCCGCTGCCGAGATGCGACATCGCATCGAGCAGTTGATGGGTATCAACCCGGCCGGCATGTGGGTCGGCACCTTCCACGGTCTGGCACACCGGTTGCTGCGGGCGCACTGGCAGGAAGCCGGCCTGAGCCAGACCTTCCAGATTCTTGATAGCGATGACCAGCAACGTCTGGTCAAACGGGTGATCCGTGAGCTGGGTCTGGACGAGCAACGCTGGCCGGCCCGGCAGGCCCAATGGTTCATCAACGGGCAGAAAGACGAAGGCCTGCGCCCGCAACACATTCAAGCCAGCGGCGACCTGTTCCTGGCCACCATGCGCAGCATTTATGAAGCCTACGAGGCGGCGTGCCTGCGCGCGGGCGTCATCGACTTCTCCGAATTGCTGCTGCGCGCCCTCGACCTGTGGCGCGATCATCCAGGCCTGCTGGCGCACTATCAAAAACGCTTCCGACACATCCTGGTGGACGAATTCCAGGACACCAACGCCGTGCAGTACGCCTGGTTGCGTCTGTTGGCCAAGGGTGGCGACAGCCTGATGGTCGTCGGCGACGACGATCAGTCGATTTATGGCTGGCGCGGCGCGAAAATCGAGAACATCTACCAGTACTCCGAAGACTTCCCCGACGCCGAGACCATTCGTCTGGAGCAAAACTACCGCTCCACCGCCGGGATTCTCAAGGCAGCCAACGCCTTGATCGCCAACAACACCGGGCGTCTTGGCAAAGAGCTGTGGACCGATGGCGGCGACGGCGAAGCGATCAACCTGTACGCCGCGTTCAACGAACACGACGAAGCGCGCTACGTTGTCGAAACCATCGAAAGCGCGCTGAAAACAGGCCTTTCCCGCAGCGATATTGCGATTCTGTACCGCTCCAACGCCCAATCGCGCGTTCTGGAAGAAGCCTTGTTGCGCGAGCGCATCCCGTACCGCATCTATGGCGGCCAGCGCTTCTTCGAACGGGCGGAAATCAAGAACGCCATGGCCTATATGCGCCTGCTCGAAGGCCGCGGTAATGATGCGGCGCTTGAGCGAGTGATCAATGTACCGGCCCGTGGCATCGGCGAAAAAACCGTAGAAGCCATTCGAGACCATGCGCGCCACAGCGATGTGTCGATGTGGGAAGCGATGCGCCAGCTGGTGGCCAACAAGGGCCTGACCGGCCGTGCGGCGGGTGCTCTGGGGGCCTTCATCGAACTGATCGAAAACCTCGCCGCCAAGTGCATGGAGATGCCGTTGCACTTGATGACCCAGACCGTCATCGAGCAATCAGGCTTGATCGCCTACCACGAAGCGGAAAAAGGTGAGAAAGGCCAGGCACGGGTAGAAAACCTCGAGGAATTGGTCAGCGCCGCGCGTAACTTTGAAAACAGCGAAGAGGACGAGGATCTGACGCCACTGGCGGCGTTCCTCGGTCATGCATCGCTGGAAGCCGGTGACACTCAGGCCGACGAACACGAAGACAGCATTCAGTTGATGACCCTGCACAGCGCCAAGGGTCTGGAGTTCCCGTACGTGTTCCTCGTTGGCATGGAAGAAGGCCTGTTCCCGCACAAGATGAGCCTGGAAGAGCCCGGTCGTCTTGAAGAAGAACGGCGCCTGGCTTATGTCGGCATTACTCGCGCCATGCAGAATCTGGTGATGACCTATGCTGAAACCCGACGACTGTACGGCAGCGAAACCTACAACAAAGTGTCGCGCTTCGTACGCGAGGTGCCGAAAGGCCTGATTCAGGAAGTGCGACTCTCCAATAGCGTGAGTCGTCCGTTCGGCGGTAATCAGTCGATGAATGGCAGCAACCTGTTCAGCGGCAGCGAGATTCCGGAAACCGGATTCAGTCTGGGTCAGACAGTGCGCCACTCAATCTTTGGTGACGGCGTGATCCTCAATTTTGAGGGTGCCGGCGCTCAGGCGCGGGTGCAGGTGAATTTCAGCGAAGGCAGCAAGTGGCTAATGCTGGGTTACGCCAAGCTGGAAGCCATATAACAAGACTTTCTGTAGGCGCGAGCTTGCTCGCGAAGGTCGTCAACGATGGCGCGTTTTTCTAGATGAACGCGCTGCCCTTGGTTTTTTCGCGAACGAGCTCGCTCCTACAGGAATCATTCCTTCCGAACTAAATCACAAATCCTACAGACCAAAGTATACGGGTCCTCTAGCGCCGACAGAGCTGAACCCAACCTGTCAGGCAAAAGCCCGAAACACTCTGCCGCTAGCCAGTAACACTTCACCTGTGCAACATGGCGCGCGTGCCTTCCACAAATGGGAATTCCCTTTATGAAACGTTTTCTTAGCATCGCCATGGCGTTGTGCATCGGCCTGACGATGAGTCTCGACGTCAATGCCGCCAAGCGCTTCGGTGGTGGCAAAAGCGCCGGCGCTGCGCCGACACACCAAACCAGCCAGATGGCTCCTTCTTCTCCAGGCATGGGCGGCGCTGCGGCGACCGCTGGTGCTGCCGGTGCCGCAGGCGCCGCTGCCAAGGCCGGTGGCGCTTCGCGCTGGCTCGGCCCTCTGGCCGGCATCGCCGCAGGTGGCCTGTTGGCGTCCATGTTCATGGGCGACGGCTTCCAGGGCATGCAGATCTTCGACATCCTGATCATGGCGGTCATCGCTTTCCTGGTCTTCCGTTTCATCGCCGCCCGCCGCCGCAAGCAGCAGCCGCACATGGCTCCGGCAGGCTACGCCCCGCCGATGCAGCGTGAAGCATTTGAACAGAAACCTGCTGGCGGTTCGATCTTCGGCGGCGCGGCAGCACCAGTCGCCGCTCGTCCGGTCATCAACGCTCCAGCCTGGTTCAACGAACAGAACTTCATCGAAGCAGCGCGCAATCACTTCCAGTCCCTGCAACAGCACTGGGACGCAAACGAAATGGACAAGATTGCCGAGTTCGTGACCCCGCAAATGCTGGAGTTCCTCAAGCGCGAACGTGCCGACCTGGGCGACGGTTTCCAGTCCACCTACATAGATAACCTCAATGTGCAGCTGGACGGTGTGGATGATCGTGCCGACAAGACCATCGCTACCCTGACCTTCAACGGCGTGTCGAAAACCTCGCGTTTCGACCAGGGCGAAGTCTTCAGCGAAAGCTGGAACATGGAACGCGCTCAGGGCGAGAACCAGCCTTGGCTCGTGGCCGGTATCCGCCAGAACGGCTGATCCCGACTCCGCGTTTCACGTGCTGTAATGAAAACCCCAGCTTTGGCTGGGGTTTTCTATTTCGCGGTTGCATCTATAGCAAGCTACTGTATAAACCGCCCCATATAAACCGCGCCATACAAGCAAGAGGATCCCGGACGTGGAAGAAATCATCGAACAACTGCGTGAAGCCAACGAACCGGTACCGGTCCCCTTGGAGCTGCCCGACGAAGACCAGCTGGTGGAAATCGAGGAACAACTGTTCATCGACATTCCGTTTGTCTTCAGAGAATTTCTGCTGACCGTCAGCGACGTGGTCTACGGCAGCCTGGAGCCGGTGACCGTCACCGACCCGCAATCCCACACTTACCTGCCGGACGTTGCTGCCAACGCCTGGGATGCCGGCGTTGATCGCAGCCTGATCCCGATCTGCCAGGACGGTGACGATTACTACTGCGTCGAAGAAGACGGCACCGTGGTGCTTTGGCAGGCCGAAGAAGAGCTGATCGCCGAAGAAACCTGGGAGTCGGTGTGGCACTGGGCACGGGATGTCTGGCTGGAAAGCTGATTCAGCCGATGCCGGTGGTCAATGCCCGGACGACTCCTTGTGGTTGTCGAGAGTTTCCAGCAAAGCCACCTGCATCCGCGTGTGCACGCGAATGAACCAACGCCACAGCAGCGCCGCCACGGCGGCTGCGACGATGGCGATCAGCAGCAGCAACTTGTTGGTCGGCAGAATACTGGCCGACAAGGCTGCCAATAGCAGGAAGATCACCAGCAGAGACAGGATCGGGATCACTTCGGCGATCACCCGTCGCACTCGCTGCGTGTGCCGCCCGGCCATCTCCGGTTTCACGCCCATTTCCGCCAGCAACATCGACAATGCCTTTAACTTGCGGTACGCCGCGATCAGGAATGGCAGCGATAACAACAGCGCTCCGCCCCAGATCAACGCTTTCTGCCAACTCGGGTCGCTGATCCATTCTTCAAAGTAAGCAGCCATCCGCTCGGCAAAAAACGCACCCGAGAAGAAAATCGCAACCACCAGCGCCAGATTGACCCCCACCTGCAGCAATATCCGTCGAATCATCGATGCCAGCAAGGCGCCCTCTCCCTGCGGCTGGATACTGCGCAACCACTCGCCGTACATCCCCAACACCCTTCCCAGACGCTCGGGCATGACCTGCGCAAGTTTGATCGACAATGGATCGGCTGCGCGAATCAGATAAGGCGTGAGCAAGGTCGTGATCACCGAAACAGCCACCGCCACCGGGTATAGAAAGTTGCTGGTGACCTGCAAGGTCATGCCCAGCGCGGCGATGATGAAAGAAAATTCGCCGATCTGTGAAAGACCCATCCCGACGCGCAAAGAGGTTCGTCCATCGTTTCCGGCGATAAAGGCACCCAGGCCGCAGGACAACATCTTGCCGAGCACAACGGCTACCGTGATCACCGCAATCGGCCAGGCGTACTGCAGCAGGATCGTCGGGTCGAGCATCAGCCCGATCGCCACGAAAAAGATTGCACTGAACAAGTCGCGAACCGGTTCGATCAGGCGCTCGATCTTCAGCAATTGCCGCGATTCGGCCATGATCGCGCCAATCAGGAACGCACCCAGCACCATGCTGTATTCGAGCTTGACCACCAGCAGGCAGAAGCCGAAACACAGGCCCAGCACCGTGATCAGGAGCATTTCGTTGCTTTCGAACTTGGCCACGTAAGCCAGCAACCGCGGCACCATCAAAATGCCGAGGACCAACGCAACGATCATGAACAGCGAGAGCTTGCCGACGGTGGAAAACACCTCGCCGGAGCTGACCGTACCACTGACAGCGATACTCGACAGCAACGCGATGATGCCGATGCCCAGAATGTCTTCGACGATCAGCACACCGAAAATCAGCTGAGCAAACCGCTCATTCTTCAGTTTCAGATCATTGAGCGCCTTGACGATGATGGTGGTCGAAGAAATCGCCAGGATCGCGCCCAGGAACAGCGAGTCCATCGTGTTCCAGTCGAACCAGCGGCCGATCTCGTAGCCGATCCAGATCATCAGCACGATTTCCAGGAACGCTGCGATGAAGGCTGTGGCACCGACCTTGAACAGCTTGCGCAGACTGAACTCCAGGCCCAGGCAAAACATCAGGAAAATCACCCCGAGCTCCGCCAGGGTCTTGATGGTCTCTTCGTCGTGAATCAGTCCGAACGGGGGGGTGTGCGGGCCGATGATGAAACCGGCAACGATATACCCCAGCACCACCGGTTGCTTGAGGCGATGAAACACCACGGTCACCACGCCTGCGATCAACATGATCACTGCCAGATCTTGAATGAAACTGATGGCATGCATGGCGTGGCGCTCCCTGGATGTCATTGCCCAAAATCCAGCCGTAAGAACGGTCAGATTGAGCTGAGGAAAAATCTGAGTTACTTGTAGGAATTGCCCTCGAGGCTGGGGCTTTTGCAGGGTAACACCGCGACTTGCAGCAGAAAGGCGGTGCAATATATGGAAACAGATCGATTAGGCGTGACGGCGCACAGGCGCACGGCGTCCCGATAACTGCTGGTTTGAAAAAAACCGCTGAGGCACCCGCAGAGGTGCATCCCTCAAACGTTGCCTTAACCCGTGAGAATGCTATGGAACCCGGAAATGCCCAACTGTCGATGACGGTATTGATGACCCCCGACATGGCCAACTTCTCTGGCAATGTTCACGGTGGCACCCTGCTCAAATACCTGGACGAAGTGGCTTACGCGTGCGCCAGTCGTTACGCCGGACGCTATGTAGTGACCTTGTCGGTAGACCAGGTGATTTTTCGCGAGCCGATCCATGTCGGCGAATTGGTGACCTTTCTTGCATCGGTGAACTACACCGGCAACACCTCCATGGAAGTGGGCATCAAGGTCGTGACCGAGAACATCCGCGAACGCTCGGTCCGTCACACCAACAGCTGCTTCTTCACCATGGTCGCGGTCGATGATCAGCGCAAACCTGCCCAGGTACCGCCACTGCAACCGGACAACAGCGAGAGCAAACGGCGCTTCATCCAGGCTCAGCAACGCCGCCAGATTCGTCAGGAACTGGAAAAGCGTTATCAGGAAATCAAGGGCGACGCTTAAGCAAAAAATCGCAGCCTGCGGCAGCTTGTAGGAGCTGCCGCAGGCTGCGATCTTTTTGCCGTGATCTGATTACAAACTGATCGAAGTCGCCTCGAACCTCACCCGCGGATGGGCAATCCGGTCCTGAGCCCGCACCAGCTCCAGCTCGTAACTGGCACAAGCCTGGGTTTCCAGCAGCACCTCATGCACCGCCGATGCAGCAAATTCGAACGCCGCCACCAGGCTGTCACCCAACAGCACGCGGGCCAGAAAAAGCCCGGAAGTCAGGTCGCCGACACCCACCGGCTGACGCGGAAACGCCAACAATGGACGCTGCAGATGCCAGCTGCCTTCTGTCGTCACCAATAACATTTCAAAGACATCCGAGGATTTTCCGGGATAATCCAGATGTTTGACCAGCACCGCCTTCGGGCCACGCGCCAGCAGCGCGCGGGCCATCGCCAGGCAATCAAACAGCGATTTCGGCTTGCGCCCTGAGAAGCTGTCCAGCTCCAATTGATTCGGGCACATGAAGTCCGCCACGGCAGCGGCTTCTTCCAACAGGAAGTCACTGACTTCAGCCGGCACGCTGCAGCCCTTCTCGGGATGGCCCATGACCGGATCGCACAAATACAGCGCTTTGGGATTCATCGACTTGATTCGTGCCACACCGGTCAGAATCGCCCGACCCTGGGCCGCACTGCCAAGGTAACCGGAGAGGATGGCATCGCAGTTGCCCAGCTCGCCAATCGCCGCAATGCCTTCGACCAGGTCAGGAATCTGATGGGGCGATAACACATCCCCGGTCCACTGGCCGTACTGGGTGTGGTTGGAGAACTGTACGGTGTTGAGCGGCCAGACATTCACCCCGACCCGCTGCATCGGGAATACCGCGGCACTGTTGCCGGCGTGACCGAACACCACGTGGGACCGGATAGCGAGCAAATGAGGCGTACGTTTCATGCGGTGAGTTTCCGTAAAACGATTGAAATTCTAGCCGCGCAGTATGCGACTAAACGCAGTCTGTACGACAGACCGGCGACGCAGTTAAGCTGACACTCTCTTGTTGGAGCAATCTGTTGATGCTGACCCTAGGAAATATTTTCGTGCTGATGCTGTTCGCCACCGCGGGCGCATGGCTATGGCACAACCACGGCTTGCGCGAGCGGGCGCTGGAACGGGTCAAGCAGCATTGCAGCAAACTTGGCGTCGAGTTGCTGGATGGCAACGTTGCACTGAAAAAAATCGCCTTCATCAAAGACGCCAACGGTCGTCGACGTCTGGGCCGTGTATATAACTTCGAATTCACCGTGACGGGCGAAACCCGCCATAACGGCACCATCACCCAGTTTGGCGCGCACAGCGCACACATCGAATTGGCGCCCTACCCTATGCCGCATGCAGAGACAGAAACTGTCGTTGATGTGGTGAAACCTCGTGCCGAAGTGATTGAGTTGAGCCAGTGGCGCCAAGAACACACCAAGTGGCGGCCTTGAACCGTTAACGCGGTGTCGTACGGCAACCTTTCAACTGGCTTTGCAGGACGTCGACATCCTGCGGCTCACTGAAAATCAGCTCCAGGCGCGAATCCTGCCGCCACTCGATGGGCTGCCAATCCAGCGCCGAGTTATCCACTGCATTAGCTGAAACCCATCCCGCGTCACTGTGGATAACCAGCTTCGCACGACGCCAGACCTGCCCTGACAGCCACCGCTCGATCAGCGTCGCATCGAATATCTGGCTCGGGTGCCAACGCCAACCGATGCTCCAGCCGCTGTCCTGCTGCTGACTCAAGCAGATGGGCAACGCGGGATCAGGCCAAACCGCAGGCATCTGCGCCAACCCCTTGGGCGCAACGAAGTTATCCACACCTGCCACGGCCTGAGCTGCCAAACCCGGCAACTCGACCAAGGGTAAAACGGCATTTTGCGTCCAATACATCGGACGCGAAGGCAGTCGAGCGGCAATCTGCGTGCGGTGTTCTTCGTCGAGATGCTCAGACTTGTTCAGCAACAACAATCCGGCGCCGTTCAGCGCCTCCTGTTGTGTCACAGGCAGTGGCTTACCATCCGCGAGCGCTTGGGCATCCAGCACCAACACGCTGGGCTGAACAGCCAACACCCCTTGCCACGGTGCCTCGCTCAGTTGCCTGAGCAATTGCGCCGGATGCCCCAGCCCGGAGGGCTCGATGAACAGGCGATCCGGTTGCGCCTTGCGCAAAAGGCGCCCAAGGCCGATCTGAAACGGCGCGCCGTTGACGCAACACACGCAACCGCCGGCCACTTCTCCCAGAGCGATACCATCGCTCTGCGAGGTCAGCAGCGCCGCGTCGAGGCCGATCTGGCCGAACTCGTTGATCAACACCGCCCACCGCTCATCGATCGGCCGTTGAGCCAGCAGGTGCTTGATCAGGCTGGTCTTGCCGGCGCCCAACGGGCCAGCAATGACGTGCGTGGGAATGTTCTGCAACATGGTCGGTGTTTTCTAAGGAGGTAATGGATGCGGTGGATTTTTTCGTTGCTGTGGGCGCTTGCCTGCGGTGAAGCACTGGCCCAGGCCTGCGTGATTCACAGTCAGGCTGAACGCCTTGATGTGAAAGTCTGCCAGCAGAATCGCAATATCCCGGAAAAACTGTTCGCCGATGGCTTCTGCCAGCCGACCCTGCCCGGGCAGAAGGTCTCAGTGGAATACGTCGATCAATGCCCGGGTGGCGCCTTCGGTGTTTGCAGCAACGCTCAAGTCGCCAATATGCCTTACCGGCAGGATATTCACTATTACGGCGTTGCCAGCGACGCGGCGTATTTGAAGCCTTATTGCGAGGCTCAGAGCCAGGGCACCTGGCTCACGCCTCAACGTGCAGACCGATAATCAGGCGGCCTCTTCATACCAAGGGCCAAACGGGTCCGCAAACACACTCCAGCCCTCGACGCCCAGCGCCATTTCATCATCCGTCAGCAGGCAATCATCAAGCTCGGCATTCAGTTGTACGAAGTCGATGTTTTGACCGATGAAGACCAGTTCCTGCCGGCAATCTCCGGCAGCAGCGCTCCAGTTCTCCATGATTGCGGCCGTACTTTCCGCGTCTTGTGGCCATTGGTTCTTCGGTACGAAACGCCACCAGCGCCCGGCGAAACCGTAACGCATCATTCCTCCGGCCTGGGACCAGCTACCCGCGTCCATGTGTTTGCTCGCCAACCAGAAAAACCCTTTGGAGCGCAGCAATTTGCCGTTAATCCATTCCCCGTCAATGAAGCTGAAAAAACGCTGGGGATGGAACGGTCGGCGCGCACGGTAAACACTGGAGGCAATGCCGTACTCTTCGGTTTCCGGTACATGTTCGCCACGCATTTCCTGCAACCAGCCCGGCGCCTGGGCCGCTTTTTCGAAGTCGAAGCGGCCGGTGTTGAGGATTTTCTCCAAGGGAATCTCACCCATCACCATCGGAATGATGGCCGCCTGAGCGTTGAGTCGCTCAAGTATGGCGATCAGTTCCTCGCGCTCGCAGCGACTGATCAGATCGATCTTGCTCACGAGGATCACATCGGCGAATTCAATTTGTTCGATCAGCAGGTCGGTAATTGAGCGCTCGTCCGCTTCGCCAAGTGTTTCGCCACGGGAGGCCAGGCTTTCTGCTGCCTGGTAGTCGCGCAAAAAGTTCATGCCGTCGACGACCGTGACCATCGTATCGAGCCGGGCGATATCGGCGAGGCTCTGCCCGGTTTCATCGCGAAACGTGAAGGTTTCCGCCACCGGCAGCGGTTCGGAAATGCCTGTGGATTCGATCAACAGGTAATCAAAGCGGCCGTCCCTGGCGAGCTTGCTGACTTCCTCCAGCAAGTCTTCGCGCAGCGTGCAGCAAATGCAGCCATTGCTCATTTCGACGAGTTTTTCTTCAGCACGATTGAGGCTGACGTCCCGTTGGACTTCACTGCCATCGATGTTGATTTCACTCATGTCATTAACAATCACAGCGACCCGCAAATTTTCGCGATTACGTAGTATGTAATTAAGAAGTGTACTTTTTCCGGCACCTAAAAAGCCGGAGAGGACGGTTACGGGCAGGCGGTTTGACATCAGCGTTGTCCTCGCTTAAGAAAAGGTATCGTCGAACTGCATTGTTATACTATAACATAGTAAAAACAACCTCTGCGATGGACCTTGCTCATGAATGCGCTGACTTTGCCGGATATTGCCGCGCAGGCGTCCCCCTCCCATCACCCCATCCCACTGGAATGGGTCGGGATGTGTGGCATTGCTCTTCCTGTTATTTTTGATGGCCAACGGCTGAGTGCAAAAGCCGATGCAGGCGTGAGCCTGGATGATGGAAATGCGCGGGGCATACACATGTCCCGGCTATATCTGGCGCTTGAGTTGCTCGAACGAGAAACCCTTTCTCCAGATTTAATACTTCAGGTTCTGCGCCATTTTCTAGACAGCCATAAGGGATTGGCCAATCGCGCTTACTTGAAAATACGCACGGATCTACTGTTGAAAAGAACCGCGATGCTTAGCCCTTTGGAAGGCTGGAAAAGCTACCCGGTCAGCATCGAAGCTCGCTTAAAGAACGATATGTTCCACGTGGAACTAAAAACCGAGCTGCTTTATTCCGCAACTTGCCCCTGTTCAGCGGCCCTTTCACGTCAGTTGATTCAGCAACAATTCGCCCGGGACTTCGCCAACCGCTCCTTGCAACACACGGAGATTCTGGCGTGGCTGGGCTCGACCAAGGGCATCGTTGCAACGCCCCACAGTCAACGAAGCACGGCGCAATTGCGCTTGAGATTGGACGAGCGCCTGAAAGACCTGCCATTGGTTGCGCTCATCAACAACGCAGAAACAGCCTTGGGCACTGCCGTTCAAACCGCGGTAAAACGCGCCGACGAGCAAGCATTTGCCTTGGCCAATGGTCAGAATTTGATGTTCTGCGAAGATGCTGCACGGCGCTTGAATCAGGCATTGAAACGTTCCCCAGGCATCAAGGCTTTTCATATTCGTGTTATTCACGCTGAAAGTCTTCATGCTCACGACGCCGTTGCCGAGAGTCTTTTCAACTGGGGAACGACATAGCTTTTAAGCGCGCGGTTTGACCGTCCCGCAATCTTGCCCTAACCATACGGCGCGAGACTCAAGACTGCCCTTCTGCTGAAGACCGGTGGCATTGAAAGTGCCATTGACCTTGGTGGTGAACTCACGATCACTCAAGAACGTGGCGACGCCTGCTCCCTGCGCCCTCGGGCAGCTGAAGCGGAACTTCCACTGGTTACCCGTACGCTCGGTAATCTCCTGTTTGCATCCCGATTGCGGATCCGTCAGTGGAATGTTGTCGGTCTTGACCTGCTCGGGAGTCAGGCACGCCCGAATACCTTTGCCACCCATAGTGATGCCCTGTTTCTCCAACTGTGCGCGTTGCTCAGGGGTGATCTGATTTTGAATCTGACCGAGGAGCAGTTGCAGATCAGGCATGTTCTGCTCATCGACCTTCATGTTGCTTGTAGTCAATTCCCATAAACCCGGTTGCAGCATCTGTGCCTGAGCGGCCACAGGAAGTGCCAAACCAAGCGCCATGGCCAAACCCAGTAGACGAACGTTCATCAAGTAACTCCTGATCAGTAGTGGCCGTTAGACGTCAACCAAAGGCGTCGGTTCATAGGCCAATTAAATAGCGACATTCTGCACAGAACATGGTCTGTTAAGCACTGAATCTTCAGGAGCAAGGCTGCCCCACTATGGATTACTTCGGACCGCATATTTTCGGCTATACCATCGCCCTGCTGCATACGCTGGGCATGATCGCCGCGATACACGCCGTGTTGACCGTTCGAACCGCGCAAGGCTCGATTGCGTGGGCGCTGTCACTTTTTTTCATGCCCTACCTGATGCTCATTCCGTATCTGATATTCGGTCGCAGTTCTTTCGACGCATATATCAAGGCAAGGCGCCAAGCCAACGAGGAAATGCGCAAGGCCATCTCTGAGCTCAACTGGCGCCCTTGGGTAGAGGAGGCGCTCACCGCCCGTGCGTCCACCGCATACGACTCATTAAGAGCGATGCCGAAGCTGGGCCATATGCCGTGCCTGGCCAACAACGAGGTGCGCCTGCTGATCAACGGGCAGGCAACCTTCGACGCCATTTTCAAAGCCATCGATCAAGCGAAACAGGCCGTACTGGTACAGTTCTTCATCATCCACGATGACCGCCTCGGCCAACGCCTGCAAAAGTTGCTGCTAAAGAAAGCGGCCGAAGGCGTTGCGGTTTACCTGCTGTACGACCGAATCGGTAGCCACTCTCTGCCTCGCAGTTATGTACAGGCGTTGCGCGATGGCGGTGTCCAGGTCAAAGCCTTCGCTACCCGCAGCGGCTGGCTCAATCGCTTTCAAGTGAACTTCCGCAACCATCGCAAGATCGTCGTTGTGGACGGCTTCCTCGGATTCGTCGGCGGGCACAACGTTGGCGATGAATACATGGGAGAAAAACCACCCTTGGCGCCCTGGCGCGATACCCACGTGCGGGTCCGTGGACCCGTTGTGGCCTGCATGCAGGAATCCTTTGCCGAAGATTGGTTCTGGGCCGCACGTGCGTTACCGCCGCTGATTCTGCCGCAGGTTTATCCAGAAGACGGCGTGCTGTGCCAATTGCTCGCCAGCGGCCCGGCGGACGCTTACGAGACCTGTTCCTTATTCTTCGTCGACGCCATCCACGCGGCGACGGAACGAGTGTGGATCACCACCCCCTACTTCATCCCCGATGAAGCCGTGTTCGCGGCACTGCGATTGGCAGTGCTGCGCGGTGTGGATGTGCGGATTCTGCTGCCTTCCCGAGCCGACCATCACGTGGTCTACGCCGCTTCCAGTCTCTATGCCTTTGAAGCGGTGAGTGCGGGTGTGCGGGTGTTCCGCTACGAGCCCGGGTTCTTGCATCAGAAAGTGGTATTGATCGACAGTGAAATCAGCGCCATTGGCAGTGCCAACATGGATAACCGCTCGTTCCGGTTGAACTTCGAAGTGATGCTGCTGACGGTTGACCGCGCGTTTGCCGCCGAGGTGGATCAGATGCTCAGCGATGATTTCGCCAATGCCCACGAAATCGCCAAAGAAGAAAGCCGGGAGACCCGTCGACTGCAACACCTCGGCATGCGGGTCGCCCGGCTTATTTCACCGATCCTCTAAATGTAGATGTCGTCCCGGGTCCATGGCAGTTCATGACTGCCATCGGCGTGGGCTTTCACCGCGAGAATCTGGTGCAGGTTGATCCAGCCTCTGGCAAAGGCGTAAGCACATCCCGCCAGATACAGGCGCCAGATCCGCAACACTTGGCCAGGCACCAGCCTCGACGCCGCTTCAAGGTTGTCTTCGAGGCGCTCGCTCCAATGATCCAGCGTTCGCGCATAGTGCAGGCGCAGGCTCTCGACATCGACGATTTCCAGCCCGACATCGCTGATCTCGGCAGAGATCATCGCCAGATGCGGGAGCTCACCGTTGGGGAACACATACTTCTCGATGAACTCACCGGCACCGCGTCCGACGGGGCGGCCATCAATGTGTTTGGCGGTGATGCCATGGTTCATTACCAGACCGCCCTCTTTTACCGCACCGAACAGCGTCTTGCAGTACTCGGCCAGATTGGCATGACCCACGTGTTCAAACATGCCGACGCTGACCACTTTGTCGAAACGACCGTCCTGCGGCAGATCGCGATAGTCCAGCAACTGCAACTCGATCAAGTCCTCCAGCCCTTCCTCTTTTACGCGTTCACGGGCCAAGGCTAATTGCTCTTTACTGAGGGTTATGCCGAACACTTTCGCGCCGAACTCTCGGGCCGCAAAACGTGCCAATCCTCCCCAACCACAACCGACATCCAGCAAATACTCGCCAGGCTGCAAACGCAGTTTGCGGCACAGGTGACGGAATTTGGCTTGCTGGGCTTGCTCAAGGGTTTCGCTGCCGGTCTCGAAATAGGCGCACGAATAGGCCATGTCGCTGTCGAGCCACAGCTGATAAAACGCATTGGACAGGTCGTAGTGGTAAGAAATTGCCTTGGCGTCGGTTTCCTTGTCGTGGAGGGTGCGCACAGGCTGGTTGTCATCAGCCTCGTCAAGCAGCGCCTGGCTCCATTCATCACAGACGCGGATCACATCGCTGATGGAACCTTCCAGTTCCAGCTTTCCTTCGACAAACGCTGCGCCTAACGAGTCCAGGCTGGGATGGGTGAACTGGGTAACCATTTGTGGGTCCTTGACCACAATCGTCACGCTGGGCGCCGGCCCCAGATTAAATTCATGGCCATCCCAGAGTCGCAGACGAAGCGGTAACTGCAGATTCTGTAAGGCCGGTGGAAGATGCGCGAGCATGGATATTCCCCTTGTTTCAGACGTCTGATCAGAGGGTAGACCATGTTGGAAAAATAGCGGCCTATCGAATCCATAGCCGTTTTCCATGGATTCACGACGCCAATTCCGCCGCCGTGAACACGAAATGGTGCGCCCTTATTACAAATGACTACGAACCGGCGCCACAGTTCTAAAAAACGTATAAGCCTTTAGCGTGGGGGTTCAGGCCAATCCCAGAGGAAACTCAGACTTCTTCCTTTAGCTTGAGCAAGGGCTCCTGAAACCTGAGCAAACGCCCGGCATTCCCCAACACCAGCAACGTACTGAGGTTATGCAGCAATGCCGCCACCATTGCCCCGGCAGCGCCGAGCCAGCCAAAGGCAGCAAAGGCTACAATCGCCAGTGTCCAGCCCAGGCCAATGATGACGTTGACTTGCAACGTCCGGCGACATTGACGGCTCAACCGTACACAGGTGCCAAGACGGCGCAAATCGCTGCCGATCAAGACGATGTCCGCCGAGGCCAACGCAATGTCTGCACCACCAGCGCCCATTGCCACACCGACCACGCCAGCCTTGAGAGCGAGCGAATCGTTGATGCCATCACCGACCACCATCGGCCGGAAACCGCTGTCGATTTCCTTGAGCACGCGGTTCAGTTTGTCTTCGGGCAACGCCTGCGCTTCGACATCACTGATACCGACATCGCGGGCAAGCGTTTGCGCGACGCTTTGACGGTCCCCAGTCAGCAACAGCTGTCGACCCAACCCAAGGCCACGCAATTCACTCAGCGCAAACCGGGCTTCGGGCTTGACGCTGTCGGCGAGCAACAGCCAGGCGAGAAACTCACCGTTGAGCGCCAGTCCGGCTATCGGGCCATCGTGGTCCGGAACGGCAGAAGTGATGATGCCCAACTGACTGAACAATTCCGGACGGCCGAGTGCGGCTTCGCCTTGCCCGGTCATCGCCACGACCCCCAGGCCTTGGCGCTCATGAATGTCCGAAAGCAACAGGAAATGCTCCTGGGAAACCAACCCTGCCAAGGCACGACTGACCGGGTGGCTGCTGGCCGAGCCGAGGCTCGCCGCGAGCTTCAACAGATGACCGTGATCCTGCAGAGGGCTATCGATGGATTGCAGTCGCAACGTGCCAAAGGTCAGGGTGCCGGTCTTGTCGACAACCAACGACGTAAGGTCTGCCAACTCCTCAAGAAACGCCGAGCTGCGGATCAGAATCCCGTGTCGCGCCGCCACTGCCACCCCGGCAATCGCGGTGGCGGGTGCCGACAACACCAACGCACAAGGACACGCCGCCACCAACACCGCCAGCATCGCCTGGGCATTGTTGGTGACGAACCAGGTCACTGCCGCCAGCAACAAAACCAACACCATGTAGCTGCCGGCGTAACGTTCGAGCAAACGCGTAATCGGCGGCTTGGAACGCTCGGCGTTTTGCATCAAGGCGATGACTTTCCCGAGGGTCGACTCGTGGCCGGTGCGGGTCACTTCGATGCGCAGCAAACCATCCAGGTTGATAGCACCGCCGAACACCGACATGCCGACACCCGCCTCCATCGGCACCGACTCGCCGGTGATGGATGCAGTGTCCAGACTCGCCTGTCCGGACAACACTCGACCATCTGCAGGCACCCGATCTCCGGCACGAACTTCAACCAGATCCCCAGGCTTGAGCGTACCGTTGTCGACTTCGATAACGGAGCCATCCGCCCGAACCTTGCGCGCATGACTGCGGGTCAATTTACCCAAGGCGTGAATCGCTTCCTGGGAACCGATGACACTGCGTTCTTCCAGGACGTGCCCGAAGATCATGATGATCGGCAGCAAAGCCGCGGTCAGCAGATCGCCGGTGGCCCATGCCCCAAGCATCGCCAGGGCGATCAATTGATCGGTGATGCCGTGCAGGCTCGGATACCGCAAGCTGTACCAAGCCGAGCGCATGACCGGAACGGCGACCAACAGCGAAGCAAAACCCAACAGTAACTGACTGACGCCGGTCTGCTCCGGGGACAGCCAGCGCCAGATCAAACCGAGCGCCAAAAAGCCCATTGCGAGCATGGCCAGGGTTAACTGGCGCGCAGCGCTGCGTTGTTCTGCCGACGACAACAGGCTCGGTGCGGCAGCGGTTTTAACGGTCATTGTGCAGCTCCCTGAATGATCAGGCGGGAATCGTCTTTAGGGTCGATCGTCGTTACCGATCCGGCTTGGCCGAGAATTTTCGGCATACGCTCCCGGTAAATGCGCAGGAGCATTTGTGGGTCGATGCGTTGCTGTTGCGCCTTGGCCAGACTCAACACCGTGGCCGTGTCGGCAGACGCTTTCGCCAGCCGTTCGCTCGCCTGCGCATGGGCGACTTGCAGCGTGCGGTCCGCTTGCTCGTTCGCTGACTGAGTGAGCTTCTCCGCTTCGGTGCGCGCATTGGCCACGGCTTTGTCGGCTTGCTGGCTGGCCGTCAAAACCGCGTTGAACGCGTTGACCGCGGGACCGGGAAGGCTCGACTGTACATCGACTCGCGCCACTTCGATTCCCAACCCCTGCCCCGTCGCAGTGAGTTCCGCCAAACGCCGATTGATCCCTTGCACCAGATCACCCCGCAAGCGTTCGCGCCGTTCAGCCGCTTGGCTGTCAGCGCCGATCAACTCCGGACGAGCGACGAGGATGGTGTCCAGATCACGCGCAGCGGTGAGCGCTACGGCGCTTCGAGTGACCAGTCGATCCAGCGCCGGCAACACATGTTCGCTCTGAAGCACGAAGGCATAAGGCTCGGTGACTTTGTAGAACACCCGCACATCAAGTTGCACCACGCCGGCATCACCCGTCAGCAGGTAACCGGAACCGGCCAATGCATCGCTGATCGGTGTAGCGAAACTCGCCACGCGATCAGCTTGTGAAGCGGCGTCACTTCGCAGCAGGTTTTCCACTCGACGCTCGATCACGCGATCCGCGGCCGGCAGCAAAATCACTTGTTCAAACGGCCTCGGCCAAGCCAATAACAACCCTGCATTCTGGATTCGATCCAGCGCACCGAAGTGCAAAACCACCGCGCGATTCTGCGGGTCGATTTGCCGCACATTGGAAAACACCCATGCCAATGCAGCTAGAACGGTCACCGCGTACAGGGCAAGAAACGCCAACCGACCGGCCTGAATCCATGGGCTACTCAGCTCATTTGTTCCACGTGGAACCAAACTCATGGCTGCGATCCGGGTTTGGTTTCAAGGCTCGGCGGACCGTCAACCAACACTCGAAACGGTGCAGCATCGGTGCGCAAAATCAATTTTGTTCCCGGCGTCACGACGGTGCCCAAGGTGTCGAGCGAACGCAGTAAGTTGTAGAGCTGCGGCGATCCGGCGTAGGCACGACCATAGATTTGCGCGGCCTCAACTCGAGATTGCGCTTCGATGTCGGCGGCTTTCACCGTGGCATCAGCTTGCACAATTCGCGCATCACGCTCGGCAGCGGAACGAATTTGTGCAGCTTCACGTTTACCGATTGCAGTCCGTTCCGTGGCGATGGTTTCACGCTCGGCGCGCATTCGGTCGACTGTCGCCGTGAGTGTCACCGACGGCAAGGTCAATCGCTCAATGCCAACTTGCAGCACACGCACCCCATAAGTGGTGAGCAACTGCTGATCGATCTGCTGACGCAACTGCGCCTCGAACTCGGCAATGTGCACTTGATTCGCATCGGTATTCACCAGATTCGCCAGATCAAAACTGCTCGCGGTCGTTTCCAGTGCCGAACCAACAAACGTACGAATCTGCCGAGCCGCTTCATCCGGCTGGTTTTGCACCGCACGCATGAAGCGTTGCACATTGTCCGGATCACCCTGCACCTGCCAGGCCACATAGGCCTGAACGATGATGCGCAAACCGTCTCGCGTGCCGACATCCTGCAAACCGCTAGAGGTGGTGCGCAGTCGCAGGTCCACCGGAATCGCTGCTTCGAATGGTGCAGGCCAACGCCAGCCGAGCCCCGGTTCCAGCAGTACCCGCGATGGATTGCCGAAACGCGTGATCACCGTGGCTTCGCCCGATCGCACTTGCACCAGGCTCGCAGCCGCGACAGCAAATGCCACCAGCAACGCAGCCCAACCCATGCGCCGCCAGGGGAACGGCCCCGCTTCCTGGGGATCACCATGATGATGGTGATGACCGTGGTGGTGATGACCAGCATGGCCGTGACCGGTGTGCTCATCGTGATCGTGAGTGTGGGACTGGCTCAATTGGCAGCTCCTGGCTGAGCGGTTTTGCGCGACGACGCAGGGTCAACCGGCGGTATAAACGTACGGAGATCGATGGTCGGTGCATTGCTGCTACCACCCAGACGATGATCGAGAATCAGCAACCTGGCATTGGCCAGGCCTTGGGACAATTGACTCAGATATTGCTCCAGAACGAAGGCCTGGCCAGCGCTTGCATAGGCCTTCTGTTCGGCCCTGAACTTCAGGTCTGCCGCTTGGGCGTTAGCGTTGATCTCACCCGCGCTGGCTGTCGCCTGATCGCGAACGATGCTGGCTTGCAGTTGTGCCTGATGGGTCGCTTCTGCCGCCGCGCCGTGCTCACGGGCAATCAAAGCCTGTGCGCCGATCTGCGCCGCTTGTACACCGTGATACGCGTTGGCCGCGCCGGCCGGTGGATGAATGGCCTCGACCACGGTGGCGAGAATCTCTACGCCACTGTCGAGTGTTTGCAAGTCAGCCTGCACGGCGCGGCCGATCTCTTCGGCGAGCCCTACCCTGTCCTCGCCGAGCAATCCATCAAGGGTGCGCGAAGCAAAATCGTGAACCAGAATTCGGCTGGCGGTACTGCGAATCAGCGTCGGCACGTCAGCACTGTTGTAAGTTGCCGCCAACGCCGCTTGATCGGTTAGCCCGATGCGATACACGAAGCGCACATCCATGTTGACGACCTGGAAGCTCTGCCTGTCGCCACGGCTGCTGGCAATCACCTGTGACTTATCGTTCACATGGCTGGCATCCCACAAACGATTGGCGATGGCAGGTGCCGGACCTTCAGCCGGGTAAAGTTGAGTGGCCGACGCTTCACCGACGCTGGTGGCCAGCTCATGAACAACTCCGTTTTCGACACTCAAAACCCGCCCCAATGGCCACGGTAAACCCGCGTGTAAGCCTGGGCCGAAAACTTCAACCGGCTTACCGAATCGCTCGTAGATACCGCGTGCCTGCAACGGAATTTCGTGAATGCCGGTCAGAGCCCAACCGATGATTGCCACCACCGCCAGTATCGGCACGAACGCCCGACGTATGTAGGTGAAGGCCCAGATCTGGCGTAGATCGATGCCGAAACGGTTATGCAGTTCGTGCTGCAACGCCAGCAAGGGTTGTGGCGGCCAGCAGAGCATGTCAGCGATAAAACTGCGCGCCAGCAGCTCGGGCTCAAGACGCTCGCGACGCGGGCTGAACAAGGACAACACCGCACGTAACAGCAACTCGGCGGCCACCAGCCCCGGTAAAAGACCGATCAATACCGCCAGGCGAGCAGGCCAAACCGCAGTCTCGTTGGCGAACAACAAGCAGACGGCGCCGAGCACCAGGCTGATAATCGCGACGCGTGTCAGCTGCGCCAAAGAATCAGCTTCAGGCCATTGCGCGGTGTTTTCCTGTGCAAGGTGGCGCTCCAGCACCAGTAACCCGAAGGCCAACAGCAACGAAATCGCTGCGCCAACGGTCGCCGCCATTCCTAAAGCGGCGGGCGGCAAAGCGAGGCTCCACACTTGATTGATCGCCACTAGCGTCAGCAGTGCCCACCCGCCCAGCCACAACGTGGGTGCACCGATTTGCCTGACAACATGCAGCCATCGCTGACTGATCCGATCGAGCAAGTGCTCATACCAATCTGACGTTGCGGTGGCTTCGTTGACGACGATCACCGCAACCTCCGGATTAATCGCCCGTCCGCGCCATTGCGTCACCCACCTGGCCGATTGCAATCCCGCAATCAACACCAGGAAAGCGGCACTCTGGTTGACCAGCAACGCAGGCCAAAGCGATTGCGGTGCAAACAGTCCTGCAAAAAACGCCAGCAACAAGCCTGTCGCTGCAAGCACCCCGGCGCCCATTGCAAACTGGCGCAAACGTCGTCCCTGAAAGAGAGCCTGTTGAAAGCGCGGCAATCCGGCGAGCGGTGCCTCATCCACATCGAGATCGACTTGCATATCACCCCAGCGTTGGTCTTTGCTCACATGGCAATTCGTTACGGTATAACGAAACGCGTGAAATTTCTGTATTCAAATGCGCTATCTAAAATCGCTCAAGCTGTCGATTGCCTGAAGCCTTGACCGAAATGCCGAGGAACGCACATATTACGCTCGTAATTTTACTCGCGAACTACTTTTACCCATCCCGACTTTCAAACCAGGAGAATATCCATGAGCACTTATGACATCGTGATACTCGGCGGTGGTCCCGGCGGTTACAACGCGGCGATCCGCGCCGGGCAACTGGGTTTGAAAGCGGCCTGCGTGGAAGGACGTGACACCCTCGGCGGCACGTGCCTGAACGTCGGTTGCATGCCTTCCAAGGCGTTACTGCATGCCTCTGAACTTTACGATGCGGCTATGGGTTCTGAGTTCGCCAATCTTGGAATCGAGGTAAAACCCAGCCTGAACCTCGCCCAGATGATGAAGCAAAAAGATGAAAGCGTGACCGGGCTGACCAAGGGCATCGAGTTTCTGTTTCGCAAAAACAAGGTCGACTGGATCAAGGGTTGGGGCCATATCGACGGTCCAGGCAAAGTCACCGTGACCGACAGTGCGGGTGGCAAAACCGAACTGAGCGCCAAAGACATCATCATCGCGACCGGTTCCGAACCCACTCCCCTGCCCGGCGTAGACATCGACAACCAGCGCATCCTCGATTCAACCGGCGCGCTCTCGCTCAGCGAAGTCCCCAAACATCTGGTGGTGATCGGCGCCGGGGTAATCGGCCTGGAGCTGGGTTCAGTGTGGCGACGCCTTGGCGCAGAAGTGACGGTGGTCGAATTCCTCGACCGAATCTGCCCCGGTGTTGACGGCGAAGCGGGCAAAACGCTGCAACGTTCACTGAGCAAGCAAGGCATCAAATTCAAGCTGAGTTCGAAAGTGACCAGCGCCACTTCATCCGCCACCGGTGTCCAGCTCAGCGTCGAACCCGCCGCTGGCGGCACTGCCGAGCTGCTGGAGGCGGATTACGTGCTGGTCGCCATCGGTCGCCGACCTTACACACAGGGGCTGGGCCTGGAAAACGTCGGTCTCGTCACGGACAAACGCGGCATGCTCGCCAACAAGGGCCACCGAACCGAAGCAGCGGGAGTGTGGGTAATTGGCGATGTGACGTCCGGGCCGATGCTCGCGCACAAGGCTGAGGACGAAGCCATGGCCTGCGTCGAGCAGATCGTTGGCAAGGCTGGCGAGGTCAACTACGACCTGATCCCCAACGTGATCTACACCAGGCCGGAACTGGCCAGCGTCGGCAAGACCGAAGAGCAGCTCAAGGCTGAAGGTCGCGCCTACAAGGTCGGCAAGTTTCCCTTCACCGCCAACAGCCGGGCGAAGATCAACCACGAGACCGAAGGCTTCGCCAAAGTGCTGGCCGACGAGCGCACCGACGAAATTCTCGGCGTGCATCTGGTAGGCCCGAGCGTCAGTGAAATGATTGGCGAGTATTGCGTTGCCATGGAATTCAGCGCCTCGGCCGAGGACATTGCCCTGACTTGCCATCCTCATCCAACGCGCTCGGAGGCGTTGCGTCAGGCGGCGATGAATGTCGAGGGGATGGCGACGCAGATGTAAAAGATCAAACGATCGCAGCCTTCGGCAGTGCCTACGATGGCTGCGATTTTTTTGCTTTCAGGTTGGCAAATGCTCCAACGGCAACGCCCCCGGCGATTTCACCGTGTGGATCGCAAAGTTGCTGCGAATGTCGCTCACACCCGGCAGCTTCAGCAAACTTCCAGTGAGAAAACGGTCATACGCACGCAGGTCCGGCACCACCACTTGCAGCAGGAAATCCGACTCCCCCGACACCAGAAACGCCGAGACCACTTCCGGCAACGCCGTTACCGCCAGGCGAAACGCTTCTGCCTGTTCGTCGTTATGACGCTCGACCTTGACCCCGACAAACACTGTCAGCCCAAGGCCCACTTCGTCGCGATCGAGATTGGCCTGGTAACCGCGAATCACCCCGGCCTCCTCGAGCATTCGCAACCGACGTAAACAGGGTGACGCGGACAATCCGATCTCGTCGGCCAATTGCACATTGCTCAAGCGCCCGTCCCGTTGCAGTGCGGCGAGAATTTTACGGTCGTAGGCGTCCAGTTTCATGATTTGGCAGATCCTGATGGTTACAGCTGAATTAACCAGCAGATTATGCCAATCAAGAACCCAATAGAAGCGAACTACGCAAGCACCTGCCCCGCCTCTGCGTCCTAGACTGGCCCTACCGAATCGACAACGAATGGGGTACGACATGGCAGGAATTGGGCTGTTTTTCATGGCGCTGGCGGTGGTCTACCTATTGCCGGGACCTGACATGATCCTGCTGTTGCAAACCGGAGCTCGCCAGGGCAAGGGCGCAGCGCTGGCCACGGCTGTCGGTCTGGCCATCGCCAGGGGTTGTCACGTGGCGTTGGCGGCCCTGGGCCTGGCGGCATTGTTCAAAGCCGCGCCGTGGACCTTCGATGTGGTGCGTCTGGCGGGGGCCGCGTATCTGCTGTGGCTCGGCATTCAGTGTTTGAGGACCACGATGTTGCCGAGCCTGACCGATCAGCTCACGAGCGAACAATCACGCTGGAGCACAGCGATTCGTCGCGGTTTGCTGACCAATCTGCTCAACCCCAAGGCTTTGCTGTTTTGCTCAGTGTTGCTGCCGCAGTTTATTTATCCACAGGCCGGGCCGGTGCTTGAGCAATTTGCGACCCTGGGTGTGGTGCTGGTCGGCGTCGGTTTGCTGTTCGACAGTGCCTACGCACTCGTTGGTACCGCGCTGGGCCGTTGGCTGCAACGCAGTCCTTCAGCCCAACGTTTGCAGCAGTGGTTGTTCGGCAGCCTGTTGATCGGTTTCGCTGTGCGGCTGACCTTTGTTCAACAGGCATGAGCCTTATTGCGCCTTGCGGCGGCGATTGATCAAAAATAATGCCGCCGCCGTCACCACAACCACTCCACCATACTGCAGCGGTTTTTTGTAAGGCCGCAGAGTTGATCGCACGGCATCGGTAACTTGGGTCACGTAGCGCTTGTCGGCATTTTGAAAGTCGGGATACGGGCACTGATGACCGAAATGGAACGCCCAATCCACGTACGGCCCTTCTTTGACGTAGCGCTGGTAGAAAGCACGCTCCTCTTCAACGCTAGTGTTCCAACCGGCTGCCGCGCACAGCACGGCCGCAAAGGCTTGGCTGGTGTGAGGCAAATTGTCAGCCGCTCGACCGGCCAATGCCGTGGCCACAAATCGATAGTGGTAACGCTCATTGGGCTCAGCAACGCTGGCCTGCTGACGCTTGACTTCGCCCTCAGCGATCAATGGCCCGACCTTGAGTTCAGAGCTTGCCAGGCTGAAGTTGCCGTCGAATGTGGCGTAATCCGGGGCCATTTCATAGCCGAGGATTTCCATTCCAAACGCACGCGCGACACCGGCCGAGTTAAACAGCGCGGCGGCTCGAGTCGTTGGCCACCAGGCAGCGTCCGCTTCCTTGCGCAACATGGCGTAGGACTTGGCCTTGTTCTGTAAATCGACGTTATCGAAGTACGCCGGCGCTTCGTCGTAATGCCCCTCGCGCAACAATCGCCGCCCAAGCAAATTGCGCAGGCTCGCTGCAACCGGCAAGGGCACATAGTTATCGCGCTCCTGCTGAGTAAGCGGTGGTGGTGCCGGGACTTGGGTGTCGACGTAGTGTTTGAGTTCTTCAAGGGTCAACACACGCTCGGCCACCGTGGCCGCGTCGAACCAATAGTTACTTTGACTGCGATAGAGCTGATCGAAGGCTTGCAGGTAATCGCCGCGTTGCAGCGCCAGAATCGCGCTCTCGCCCTCGACCCGACATTTAGGCTGCAGCGTTTCGTAATCGAAGTCTGGCGTGCGTCGTTCGCCCCAGGATTCATTCTGCGGGAAGGCCTGGGCAGCCTTGGCGTAGGCCGCGGCGGCGGAAGATTTATCGCCCTCGCGCAGCGCCAGTTTTGCCCGTAGCCACCACGCCAAACCGCCGTCCCCGGCGTGTTCGAGGAAAGCTTTGGCGCTGACGTAGTCGCCCTGTTGATAATTCATCGCCGCCAATCGATCGGCATTATCGAGGCTGCCACGGGTGCTGTTTTGCAGCAGTTTGATCATTTTCTGTTCGTTTGGCGCTTGATCACCGAATGACCAGCCCAACCGGCTGATCAGCGACGCCGTCACCAATTGCTGCACCGGTTTGCCCTTGAGCAATTCAGTCAATTGATCTTCAGGCATGGCCGCCAAATCGGCCATCAACAGCTTCAGGGAGGTGTAGCCCACCGCCGATCCATGCAGGTTTTGCGCGGTATACAGTTCGATGGCGCGGTTCCAGTCGCCAGCGGCGCGCACCACCCGGGCTTCTTCGCCGAGGCTGGCGATGCCCAGTTCCAAAGGATCGCTGAAGCCGTCGATGCTCAGCTGACGTGTTTGCTCGAACGCCTTGCGCGATTGTTCCAGCCGATCAGGGCTCGCGCCGGCTTCGGTACTCATGGCAAACAGTGCCCGCCCCAGGGAATAGGCCGCCCAGGTGCTGCGCAATGCGCGTTGATCGGCAGGCAGTGCCAGCACTTTTTGGAAGTACTCGGCCGCCATGACATGGTCACCCGCGCCGAATGCCACAGCGCCGGCCAGATAGAGCTTGAACTCGGCGGGCAGGCTCGCGCCTTGCACTTCAACTTGGCGAGCATCGGTCAATCCACGCAACTGTTTGACCAAAATCTGCTGTTCAGCCGTCAAACCCGTTTGCTCGGCCAGATCCCGCTGCTCGGAATAACCGGAGGTTTCGCCATAGCCATCGCCGGGGCCCAATGTGGCGGCCGTCGCGTGCTTGAGCCCAGCGATCGCCTGCCCGAGGCGGCTCACCTCGAAACTGAAATTGCCTTCCGGCAACTCCGCCAGCGACTGCTCGCGGTTGTCCAGCAAGCGCATGGGAAAATCAGGGCCGCAGGCCAGCGCCGAACCCAGCGGCAAGCTGAGGCTCAGGCAAAGCAAATGACGCGGCCAGTTACGGGGAAACATTCGAACCTCCTTGATCAATGTGTGCGCAGCGAGCCCAACCAATGGCGCGCTGCCCGCCGGCCGGGATTCGACCGTCGCGCAGGCGGGTGAAGGTAAGCAGATCCGGACTCTGTTGCAATGCATAACCGGCCAGCGCATCGGCGCCATCGCAACCTTGCACCGCCAGCGTCAAGCGCTCTGGCCAAGGGCTGTCGAGGTTGCCCAGATTGGTGATCGCGATGTCATAGAGACCTTTGTCGGCCGAGAGTTTCAACGTCAGCTGACTATTCAGGACATCGCCTCTGGCGACCGCCCGCAACGTCGTGAGACTCCACGCACGACGGTCGTTGGCCAACGGCAGACGAAACCAAATCAGGCCTGCCAGATGTTTGGGTGGATCAGCGCGCAACGTGGCCCCGAGTGCACTCAGCTGCTGCGGATCGGCGAGCAATTCACGGCGCTGTCCCTCACGATCAAGGGTGACTTCACTTTCGACAATAGGCGCGCCGCTGGCTCCCGACAGCAACGCAACGCCATAGGCCGGCAGCGCCAGATAAAAGGGCTTTGTCGAGACACGACTCCAGGCATTCGCCCATTTTCGAGCCTGATCGGCGTCGAACAAGCCAAGGCGCGGATCACTGACCGCATGGACTTGCAGCACGCTGCTGTCGACTGCGGATAACAGCGCAGGCAGTTCGGGGCTGTCGAGCCAGGCGGGTAAAGCCGTGATGCTCAGCGGCAAAGATGCCGGCAGAGCGGCGCGCAATCGCGTAAGAAACTGACGATAGCTCCGTAGCCGAGAGTTACCTGCATCGTGGTCGATTTCGACACCAGAGACTGTCAGCCCTTGTGCCTGCCAATCGACTAACAGCTGCTGAACTTGTGCGGTGACTTCATCTTGATTCAACGAGGGCAGTTGCCCGTCGAGACGAATCACCGCAATCAGCGGCCTACCATCCTGCTTGAGCAATACCGGATCAATTCGCGCCCGGTTCCAGCCAACCTTGGGGAAGGCTTGCAACGCCAGCACCCGCAAGGTCGAAAAGTCTGCACGGCTGTCGCTAAGGGCTGCACCATGGGCCGGTGTCCATTGCCGTTGCCAAACGTAAAGTTGCTGATCCAGCGGTGGTGTGTCCTGTCGTTCGCAACCGGTGAGCAGCGCCAGCGTCGTTAACAGGACGATCGCGCGAGTGAGAAGAACCATGAAAAACGCCTGTCCCTGAAAAGCAGAAAGGGCCTGCCACGGCCCTTTTCGTATTGCGCACTACCCTACTTATTCAATGCTGTGGGGGCAATGTTCGCCTGCCATGATCCTTTAGATATCGAGCACCAGCGGCTGCGTTCCCTGCGCCGGAATCGCACAGCAAATCAGCACATGTCCTTCATCAGGCACGTCCGCGGGTGGCTGTGGATAATTCACATGGCCGCTGATCAAGCGCGTTTTGCAGGTCCCGCAGGAACCGCCTCGGCAGCTGAATTCCGGGCGCAAGCCTCGACTTTCCGCCAACTCCAGCAGGCTGCCACCATCGGGTTGCCAACGTGCTTCCTTGGCCGAACGCTGGAACACCACCGGCACCGAGGTGGTGGCGGCCGGAGGTTGTTCGATGACCACTGCATCGGAGTCTGGCTGGCGGCGCAACGTCGAAGGACCGAAGGTTTCGGCGTGGATCCGCGCGTCGCGGATGTCCATCTCACGCAAACCGTCGTACAACGCCTGGGTAAAACTTCCGGGGCCGCAGAGGACAAAATCCACCTGGTCGTAATCCTCGACTTCAAGCAAGTCCTTGAGGAGCGTGATGTCGATACGCCCGGTCAGATCGAAATCGGCCCCCTCCAATGCTTGCGGTTCTGGCTGGCTGATCAGACGCGAGACTCGCACCGCCTCACCCGCATCGTCGAGCAAGCGGTCCAGCTCCCTGCGAAAAGGCTGATCGGCCAGCGTTCGCGAGCTCTGGATAAACCACGTCGGCCGGATACGGCGAGTGCGCAACCCCTGATAAACCACCTCACGCAGCATCGACAGCAGCGGCGTAATGCCCACGCCGGCCGCCAGCAAGACCAATGGCCGTCGCTCGTGGGGCGCCACGGTGAAATGCCCTTGTGGCGCCCGCGCCTCCAGCACATCGCCGACACGAAGGTGTTCATGCAAATGCGTGGACACTCGCCCGTCACGTTTCACGCTGATACGGAAAAAGTCATCGGACGGAGCGCTCGACAGGCTGTAGGTACGGATATGTACATCACCGTCAATGTTGAAGCGCAATGGCAAATGCTGCCCAGCCTGGAACAACGGCAACCCGGCACCGTCAGCAGGCTCCAGATAAATTGAACGGATGTTATGGCTTTCCACTTCGATACGCGCCACACGCAAGGGTCGCCATTGATCGCCCAAAGCCTTGGCCTGCAATCGTGCCGTGGCTTGTTCCCATGTCCCGGTCAGCAAACTGGTGGGCGACATGCCGTCGAAGCGCCAACGCAGCGCCAGGGCGCCAGGGCGCCGCACCACTTGCTCGACCTCGAACGTCCACAGCCGCTCGGCCCCTTGAAACGCCTCGATCTGCGGACCTTCGAGGATGATCTCTGTTCGTCCGATGAGGTGCAGCAAGTCACCGGTATTGAAATCAATAAACAGCAGGCCGGCTCGGGGATTGAGCAGCAGATTGCCCAAGGTATTGAAATGCAGGTTGCCAGCGAAGTCGGGAATGGTCAGGCGATTGCCCTCCACTTGTACGAACCCGCCCTGACCACCCCGGTGAGAAACGTCTACCGAACGTTCGCCGTCAACCTCGACGTAACTGGCGACAAAGAAGGTGTCGGCCTCGGCGATCATGGCTTTGGCGGCGTCATCCAGCGCGTTGAAATGTTGTGGGACTCGCGTCGAAGGGTCCGCCAACGGCACTGATCGAAACTGCCGCAACTGAATGTACTGGGGGCAATTGCCGAACGACTGATCCACCGTCACCCCAAAGCCGCCCGCCTTCATCAAACGAACGTGACCGTTGATACGGTTACGGCGCCGGGTGTGCAGCTCGATGCCCAGCAAACCGATTGCCGCGCCCTCGTTGAGTTGCGCCGGGTCATCCGCCGCCGGCAGGGTGCTGAACTGCAGTAGACCGGGCTCAGGTGATTGGGCGAAACCGGGTACACCTTCAAGCACGCTGGCCCACGGATCACCCTGTGCATCGACCGCGCCGTACAACATGAACGGCAATTGCTGATAGAAGGTGCGGTGCTGATCCGGCATTTCGTTGCGAATCACCTTACGCCCGAACGTCTCCATTCGTTCAGCTACACCCACGTGCGCCTGCAATTGTTTCTCGCCGGCATGCCATGGTGAACGGTCCATAACGGTTTCTCCCCTGCAGCGTGGAGGTTGTGGCGAGGGAGCTTGTTCCCTCGCCACATGTTCAGTGTTAGCAGTATCAGGCGGTTTTTTGCAGACCGGCGACTGTGCGCGGCATACCGACAAACCCCGGCAGCGCTTCAATGCGGGCCAGCCAGGCCCGGATGTCGGCGTAGTTGTCGAGGGAGACATTGCCCTCAGGGGCATGGGCGATGTAGCTGTAGGCCGCAACATCGGCAATGGTCGGTTCACTGCCGGCCAGATAAGTTGAATCGGCCAGTTCTTGATCGATGACTTTGAGCACGGAGTGGGCGTAAGCGATCACTTCCTCAGCATTGTACGGCGCACCGAAGACCGTGATCAGCCTGGCCCGGGCAGGGCCGAAGGCAATCGGGCCGGCTGCCGTCGATAACCAGCGCTGCACCTTGGCGGCACCGACCGGGTCGGCTGGCAACCAGCGGCCGTTGCCGTACTTTTGCGCCAGGTAAACCAGAATTGCGTTGGAATCGGCCAGCACCACGCCTTGGTCATCAATCACCGGCACCTGGCCAAACGCATTGAGCGCCAGGAACTCCGGTTGCTTGTGTTCACCCTTGGCCAGGTCGACAAAGATCAGATCGGTCGGCAACTTTAATAAGGAGAGCATCAGCTCGACACGGTGGGCGTGACCCGAACGTGGGAAGTTGTAGAGTTTGATGGCTTGCATGGCGACACCTCGGTTGAGTGGTGCGGTTCAGGGAAGATGAGCCGTATCTTCTACCCACAACCGAATCAACAGAATCACCATCAAACGCAATCCATTATTTCGCTCAGTGAAATAACTCAACGCTGCAAGGCGGGATGTTCTCGTAGCGCCTTCACCGCAAAGTCGACAAAGCTGCGCACCCGGGCCGAGGCTTTGCGCCCGCCCTGATAGATCACATGAATGGGTAATGGTGGAAGCTCGAACTCGGCCAGGATAATTTCCAGCTCACCGGCTGCCACTTTGCCTGCGACCTGATAAGACAATACTCGCGTGCATCCAAGCCCCAGGCATGCCGCCGTAATGGCTGCCTGATTCGCCGTGACGATCAGTCGCGGTTCCGACCGGACACTCACCAGCTCACCCTGGTCAAGAAACGGCCAACTCCTGAGTTGGCCGATAGCCGATGTCGCAATCATTGGAATTTGTGCCAGCGCTTGCGGGTGTTCGGGCCGCCCATGGCGGTTCAGAAACCGTGGCGAAGCACAGATCACCCGCCGCACTTCACCCACCCGGATCGCGTGCTGGCTGCTATCGGGTAGTTCACCTATGCGCACAGCGACGTCGATGCCCTCGTCGACCATACTCACCACGCGGTCAACCAGCACGGCGTTGATTAAAACTTCAGGGAACTGCGTCAGGAAATTCACCATCAGCGGTGTTACAAACAACTCGCCAAATAATACCGGCGCGGTAATCGTCAATTGCCCACGGGGCTGAGCATGGCTGCCTGCTGCCGAATCTTCCGCTTCCTGTACTTCGCTGAGAATTCTCCTACAGTCCTCTAGGTAGCGCTGACCTGCCTCGCTCAGATACACACTGCGCGTGGTGCGCGTGAGCAATTGGGTGCCGATGCGTTTCTCCAGAGCCGCCACCGCCCGTGTAACGCTGGCAGCCGACAGGCCAAGATGCCGCGCTGCCGCCGAAAAACCCTGCATCTGGGCGACGGTCGCGAATATCTGCATTTCCTGGAAACGGTCCATGGATGTGTGTCCTGGTTCCGGATAAAAAAGTGCAACCGCAGTTGGATTTTTTCAGACAGTGCTCAACGACACAGTTGGCCATACAACCATTAAATAAATCAACGAGCTACCTGAGCTCCCAGCCAGTCGACAACGACAACCGGGATTTCCAAGGGCCAAAAAGTACCAGGGAAAAACTAACAGGGGATTTTTGATAATTATTGAGGGTGATTTTCTTGCAGGCGGGTATGCCTTTCGCAATCATCCGAAATTGCCCGTTGGCTGGCCTTCGGCCCGGAAGAAAAACCAGCCAGGTCAGCATCGCAGACACGGGAATCATGATTTCTGCTTGTCGACAGGCAGAAAACAAGACTGGTCCTATACTAAAAAACAGCCTTAGACCTATTGAACTTCAGTAGGTGCCATTTTTTAGTTTCCTTACATGAAATCCAACCCTCTTGGTCGTTAATGTCTGGACGGATGTACATCCTTTTGCTTTCCGGTTGATTGGTCAGGGATGTGTCGAAAGTTCAACTAGATGGCTAAGCCTGTGACACCGCGAGGAGTTCGACAATGTTGCGCACAAACATTTCCGCTAGGGCACTGTCCGGTGGCTTGCTGGATGTACTGATTCGCGCCGGGTTAATCGCCGTACTGGTGCTGTTCTGCTTCCAGATCTTCAACCCCTTCCTCAACCTCATGCTCTGGGCACTGATCCTGGCGATTACCCTGTATCCCCTGCATAACATGGTCAAGGGCAAGCTGGGCAACAAGGATGGCCGCGCTGCCACACTGATCGTGGTGGTCGCCGTGGGCTTGCTGATGGTGCCGATCTACTTGCTGGGCACTTCAATCAGTGAGTCGGTCGAAGGTGCGCTGGTGATCCTGAAGTCCGATACCTTACAAATCCCCCTGCCAAGCGAGAAAATCGCGTCCCTGCCGCTCATTGGCAAGCCGCTGTATACCTACTGGATGCAGGCTGCCACGGACATGGGCAGCGTACTGATGAAGCTGATGCCTTACATCAAATCCATCGGCCTGGGCCTGCTGGGCAAATTGGCGGATGTGGGCGTAGGTTTTCTGTTGTTCATCGCCGCCCTGATCATTGCCGGTGTACTGATGGCCTACGGCGAAAACGGTGAACGTAGCGCCCTGGCCATCACCTCGCGTCTTTCCGGACCGGAACGTGGCCCGCGCATCACCGAACTGTGCACCGCTACCATCCGTGCGGTCGCTCAGGGTGTAGTAGGTATCGCATTCATCCAGATGCTGGCAGTGGGTGTGGGCTTCGTGCTCATGGGTGTACCCGGGGCCGGGTTGCTGGCCATGGTTGCCCTGTTGATGGGGATCATGCAATTGCCGGTGCTGCTGGTGACCATTCCGGTGATCGCTTATGTCTTCGCCGTCGAAGGTACGACCCTGGGCACGATCATATTTTGTATCTATAGCCTGATCGCCGGGATGGCCGACAACGTTCTCAAGCCGTTGATGCTGGGACGTGGCGTCGATGTGCCCATGCCGGTGATTCTGATTGGCGCACTGGGCGGTATGGTCAGTGGTGGCTTTATCGGTTTGTTCATCGGGCCGGTTGCACTGGCGGTGGGCTACCAACTGTTCTGGCAATGGGTCGATGACAAACCCCAGGTCGAGGTCGAGGCTGTGACCGAGACCGAGACCGAGACACCGCAAATCGAGGCAATGAAAGATCAACATCCGGTCTGAGGAGTTTGCCTTTGATGCCTTGCCTTGCTCGCATCAATCGGTTGCTCCTGTGTGGCACCGCCGTCCTCGGTGGCTGCGTACAGCTGGGCCCGGACTTTCAGTCGCCGGCCCAGCCGTGGGTGGAACACTGGAACACCCCGGCCCTGGAGCTCGCCAACCAAAAGCACGCGCAACCTGACAGCCGTCAATGGTGGCAGGTGTTTGCCGACCCGGTGCTGAACCAGTTGATTGCCGAAGCGGATGCCCACAACGCCGACCTGCGGGTTGCGGGTCTGCGGGTGATGGAATCCCGCGCACAACTGGGTATCGCCCAGAGCGGTCGCTTTCCGCAACTGCAACAGGCCAGCGCCGACAGCCTGTATCTGGATCGCAATCAATCAGGGGGAACGAACCCTCAGGACACGAATTTCTGGCAACACAGCGCCGGTTTTGATATCGGCTGGGAGCTGGATTTCTGGGGCCGTTTCAGTCGTGCCATCGAGTCAGCCGACGCGTCCTGGTTTGCCGCGCAGGCCAACTATGAAAACGTCCTGGTGCTGTTGCACGCGCAATTGGCGCAAACCTACTACGCCTTGCGCACCGCCGAAGCGCGCCTGAACATCGCCCGCAGCAACGCCAAACTGCAAAAACGCAGCTATGAGATCACCGAGCGCTTGTTCAAAAGCGGGGCCGAAGCCGAGCTCGACCTGCAACAGGCCAAGACGCAGTACCTGGGCACTCTGAGTACCATTCCCGATTTCGAGAGCCAAGTGGCAAGTTTTCGCAATGCCTTGTCCACCCTGGTCGGCCGTCCACCCGGCGCATTCCCTGAACTGAACAACAACACCGGACTGGTGCCGCTGCTTGGCACGGCCATCTTGCAGGATGTCCCCGCCAACTTGCTGGTACGACGCCCGGACGTTCGCGCAGCCGAGTTACAAGTGGCGGCACAGTCGGCGCTGATCGGTGTTGCCGAAGCCGACCTGTACCCCTCGATCAGCCTGCTGGGCAGCATCGTCTGGTCCACCAGTTCACTCAAGGGCGCTTCCGATACCCTCGACCTGGTGGGGGGGCCGAGCTTTCGCTGGGATATCTTCGACCATGGCCGAATCACCAACAATGTTCGCGTGCAGGACGCACGCCTGCAGCAGTTGATCGTCGTTTATCAGGACAGCGTACGCCAGGCCGCGCGCGAGGCTGACGATGCCGCGACTGGTCTGATCAAGGCGCTGGAGCGCGACCGTATCCTCGCCGAAGCATCGATCGCCGCCGACCGTTCGGTGACTCTGGCCAATGCCCAATACCGCGAAGGCTACTCGGATTTCCAACGCGTGCTCGATGCCCAGCGCGCCTTGTTCGCCCAGCAAGATATCTATCTGGTCAACCGTGGCACCGCCGTGAACAACTTGATTGCCCTCTACAAGGCATTGGGCGGTGGCTGGTACAGCGACCAGCCAATGATTGATTCAGCGACCCGCCAACAGATGCAGCAACGAACCGATTGGGGCGATCTGCTCGACGAACCGAAGGAAGCTACCCCATGACTGACAGCTCACAATCGGCCGACGTGAACACCACGGCGCCCGCTGCAGACCCGGCCAAAAAAGCGGTCAACTGGGTGGTGCTGCTGATCCTCCTGAGCCTGATCTGGTATCTGTTGGCCGATCGCTACACGCCCTATACGCAGCAGGCCCGGGTGCAGGCTTTTGTGGTGCCGGTGGCGGCGGAAGTGTCCGGCCGGGTGACCAAGGTGCACGTTCGCAACAATAAGGACGTCAAGGCCGGCGAATTGCTGTTTGAAGTCAATCCGCAGCAGTACCAGATCGCGGTTGATCGCGCCCGCTCCGACCTCGAGACGACTCGGCGGCAGGTAGGCGCCAACACCGCAGGCGTTGACTCCAAGCAAGCCTCCTTGCGCGCAGCCCAAGCCAACGAGCTCAAGGCTCGCCAGGACATCCAGCGGCTCGAACGCCTGTACAGCGAAGATCCTGGCACCATTTCCCTTCGTCGTCTGGAAATTTCCCGCGCCACATTGACAGAATCCACTAGCCAGGTCGCCGCCGCCAAGGCCGAAGTGCAACGCGCGCGAGAAACACAGGGTGGTAGCGAAGACGAAAACGCCCAGTTGCTCAGCGCCGCCAGCAACCTGGAGAAAGCCGAACTGGACCTGAGCAATACCAGGATCCACGCCCGCTCGGCCGGCTTGATCACAGATCTGCGTACTGATGTCGGCCAATTCGCCGCCGCTGGCGCCCCGGTGATGACCCTGATCGCGATCCACGATGTCTGGGTCAGCGCCGACATGACCGAAAACAACCTGGGCGACGTCAAGCCGGGCACACCGGTGTCGATCGTCCTCGACTCCCTGCCAGGGCAAATTTTCAAAGGCCATGTCCGCAGCGTCGGCTATGGCGTCGATACCGGCTCGACCACTCCGCCCGGTAGCCTGCCGACAGTGGAGAACAGCCGCGATTGGCTGCGCCCGGCCCAGCGGTTTCCGGTCATCATTGAATTCGACCCCGGTGAGTTGACCGGCCCGCAGGGCATCCGCGCCGGTGGCCAGGCAGAAGTCATGGCATTCCCGAGCGACAACGGTCCGTTGAATTGGCTGGGCCGCCTGTTCCTGCGATTCATGAGCTGGCTGTCCTATGCCTATTGAACGCTCGCCCCGTGCACAGCGCGCCCTGCGCCTTGGTTTCGGCACGGCGCTGTGCCTGGCGGCGAGTTATGGACTGGCCCTGCCCATCCCATTCCTCGCCCCGATGCTGGCGATGATGATGCTGGCAGCAATGAACCGGCCATTGCCGTTCAAGGCCAGCCTGGGCCTGATCCTGATACTCATGTTGACCACCGGGAGCGGCCTGCTCCTCATACCCCTGCTGCGGTATTACCCGGTCGGTGGAGTGTTGCTGGTCGGGCTCTGCCTGTTCATGGCGTTCGGTTATGGCTTGCGTGGCGGAAACCCGCTGGTGGCGACTTTTCTGGTAGTGGGTCTGACGTTGATCAGTTCGTCAGGGACTGCTGAATTCAACCTGGCGTTGGAAGTGATCGTCGCCTTGGTCAAGGGACTATTCCTGGCCGTCACGACGCTGACGATCTGCCATTGGCTCTTTCCAGACCCCGCCAGTGCCCCCGCCGCCAAACCTGAACCGACCCTCACACCCACCGAAAGCGGTTGGCTGGCACTGCGCGCCACATTAGTGGTGCTCCCGGCCTTTCTGTTGGCCATGGTCGACCCGGCCAGCTTTATGCCGATCATCATGAAGGCCGTCGGTCTCGGCCAGCAAAGCTGCGCGACCAACGCCCGCAACGCCGGCCAGGAACTGCTCGGCTCAACCCTGCTGGGTGGCCTGATGGCGATCCTGTTCTGGTGCGCGCTGAGCCTGTTCGTCAACTTGTGGATGTATTTTCTGTGGATGCTGCTGTTCGGTTTAGTGGTGGCTCGCAAGCTCTATGGACTGGCCGTCACGCGGCAACCGCCGAGTTTCTGGCTCAACAGTCTGGCGACGCTGATCATTCTGCTGGGCCAATCGGTGCAGGACAGTGCAGCGGGCAAGGATGTCTATACCGCCTTCGCCATCCGCATGGGCTTGTTCATTCTGGTTACCCTGTATGCCTGCGCGATGGTCTATTTGCTTGATACGCGGCGGATGCGGCGTCAGGCTGGCGGGCTTGCTGAGAAGTGAAAAACCCCCGCTCCCAATAATGCTGTCCGATCCCCTGTAGGAGCGAGCTTGCTCGCGATGGTCGTGAACGATGACGCTATCCTTCTGGATAACTTGTGTCGCTCTCAAGTTCATCGCGAGCAAGCTCGCTCCTACAAGAATATGAACACCACTCCCGGAAACGGGTGGTGCAGAACAAAATATTTTGACACCGATAGTTCAGCAAATACTGGGACAAACGGCTCAACAGGGAGGCCCCAGCTCGGCGGAAATTTTGACACCTCCCAGCCTATCCCACCAAACCGACCCTGATTTTCAACAATATATTTTGACAATAGTGGCAAGGGACTAACTCTTACTACAAAAGCATGACCTATACCTTACTGCTACCATTCGGGCGCTATCAGGCTGAGGCGGCTGCTCAAAGGAAGAATTGTTGCCCGGAGAGCTGCGACCAACTGTTGTTAAGTAGTGGCCGTAGGGGCTGGAGCTGCCGTAGCCCTTTGAGGGGTTTAAGCTGCTTAAGGCCTTTTAGAGGCTTCAACTGACGCATAGGCCTCATTGGGCCGCCATTAGCATTGCTGGAAAAAAATACTACTTGACCGTGATTGTCGCGTATCAATCCATTAGCAATACGGCCTAGATGCTGTCCCACGTATGAATACAGGGCGTCACCATGAAAATACCCAACTGGTCGCCCATCAAAACTAAAAAGATGGACATTGTCATCGGTATAGATGGTCGGAGTGCCGTTTCGATCGTAAAAATCCTGGCTCATGGGAGTGATCCATTCTAATGGGAATACAGGGCATCAATTGATGCCCTGAGTCGAGTGGACGGCCTATTAAGCCGCTTTTGGGCGAAGAACAATGCGGAACGGCTGGCCGTTCGCACGTCGTATCACCTTTCCAGACTTAGTGCGGATGGTCATACGGTAAATGACCTCCCCTTCCTCGTCCGGCTTTTCGAACATCTCTTGCTGGGACATAGTCGTCTCTCACAGAGATAGGCTCGAACACAAACTCGCTCCCTTGCGAACGGTACCCATTGAGGCTACCATCACAACGCTTTTCCTGAAGCGCGAGAGACATCTGGAGCCTGTTCAGACGTCTTTTCCCAAAAGCCGATCAAGTTCGTACCTTGGTCGGCTTTTCTATTTCCTGGTCTCAAACTTCCACTACAAATCTCCATTAGAGATTTGCTAGCATGCTCATAAAGAGCATGAGGCCAATCCATAATTTAATACTATCATCATCATTTTGATCACGTCAACCCATCATGTGTTATCCTCGACACATGAATGATTGGTTGCACCCGTTGACGACCGAACGGAGAAAACATGATTGACCTCAGCGATTACAGCAAGGCACAGCAGGAGCGCTTAGCCTTCATAGACTTCCGCCTCTATTTTTTGGGAGTCGTATCGCGCTCGGATCTAATGGAACGCTTTGGAGTGGCTTCAGCAGCAGCCACACGCGACTTTGCGCTCTACCGTGAACTCGCCCCGGAAAACACTGAGCTTGATCCGGTTAGTAAGCACTATGTTATTCGTGAGCAGTTCGTGCCTCAGGTAATACATGCTTCCGAACGCGTATTAGTGACTCTGTCGCAAGGATTCGGGGATGGCGTAGATTCAGGGGAAGGCTCACTGATTCGACACGAATCAGTGTCGTTGCTGAGTCGCCCTAAGATCGAAATCCTCGCGCCTATCACGCGTGCAATTCGCCTTGGGCAAGTGGTAAGAATCGAGTACACGTCGAAATCGGGGCCTTCAACGCGAGAGATTGTTCCGTTTGCTATCGGTTGTGATGGGCTCCGTTGGCATGCTCGCGCATTTGATCGCAAGAGCGGAAAATTTGCAGATTTCGTATTCACTAGGATGAGCAGCGCTGAGGTTGTTATTGGGGAAAAGCCTCTAGCTGCAGAGAGTTGGTCGAATGATGATCAGTGGAATCGAATGCTGGACCTCCCTATAGTCCCCCATCCTGACAAAGATTCAGCCGAGCTAGTTATTCGCGATTTCGGGATGGAAGATGGAGTCATGCGGCTTCGTGTGCGTGCAGCGATGGCGGGCTATGTCCTGCAGCAATACCACGTTGATTGCTCACCTGATCACAGCATCAAGGGTCTAGCTTATCGGTTATGGTTAAGCGACCCGCTGGCTCTCTATGGTGTCGAGAGCGCAATCTTTGCACCTGGATATACGAAGCCTTCAAATAGCAGTGCGTCTCCATTGCGTGGAACCCAGAGTACCTAGAGATAGTCTTGTAAGTGCCGCTGTTCGTTGGAGTTTTGACTCGCAAACCTCGTCAAATTCCACGCAAAAAAAACCGCGCCTAGCGCGGTTTTTTTATCAGTAACCTGAGAACTCAATCTCTTGTGCGCTTGGCTTTCTGACAAGCTGAAGTACCATAAACTCGTCATGGCTGGCGTCCTTTGCTTGGCGCGTTGGCCGGGTTTGCTGAGTATTAAGCACAGCGCATATCTCGCGTAATTGAGGCATAGGTTTCCGCTGGACGGGGGCTGAGGAGCTCCCAATCTGACTCCATCATTCTCACTTACGAGCCAGAGTCCCGTCTGTGCCAATTAACGATTTATTCCAATCGCCTACTCCCCACTTAACCACCCCTGTACGCGGATGCGTACCATCGGTGTAAACTTGAGAACAAAGCCTACCCGAGTCGGGAGCGATTTCTTCTCTAGGGCCAACTAGTAGCCCTGCCGGCGAAGGTAGGGGGTTGCCGAGTTTATGTGCAAGCGAGGTGCTGCTCGCGACGACATATCTGGCCGGAGAAATTGCACTAAGTGCTTCTAAAAAAAGTTTCCAGGTGCATCAGCAGATCAAATATCAACATTGGCAGGTTGTGGCGTCGCAACAGTTTATCGGGTGAAAAAAGAACTTATAAATAAGGTGTAAAAGGTATGGAATCTAAAAGCTTGAAAGTATTAGCAAAGCGATCTAAAGCATAATTTCAATTGCGCGATATAACAGATAACAGTCGAATACTATTTTTATAGCTCAAGCGAAACTACACAAATGCACTGATAATCTGCTCATCAACAAGTCCGAGAAAATCTTGATGGCATTTACTCAGGTAAGCTTTCTTCACCTTCGCATAATTGTTTTCAGGTTCGATTTGGAGAAGATAATTAATTCGGCCTATTAAACGCTCATAAATTAATGGATCAAAATCTGGCAGCCGCGCTAGACTACCAATATTTTTCTCCAACTCATAAATCTGAGCCCTGAGCTTTCTCTTAAATGATTTCGGAGCCCTAACTTGGCCAGAAGATATTGAGACGCCCGTTACAATCTTTTTCCTACCAGCCAACTTTAACTGCGTTTTTTTATGATTTAGATGAAAATCATACTCCAATAAAATCTCACCTACCAATGACGCCAAATCCCTAGGTATAAACTCCCCTGAAAATGCCAGATCGTCTGCATAACGAGAATATTTTAAACCAAAAAAATTTGCCAGTCCGGTAAGTCTGACATCTATCGGGCTGAACACTAAATTACTAAGTGCGGGACTTGTACATGCGCCCTGTGGAAGGCCATTATCCAAGATACAAATAAGAGAAGTATAAAAACACACATCAGCTTTAGCCCCATTTCTCTGAAGAGCTTCGAAGACCATTTGCCTAGAAATACTAGGAAAAAAGTTCTTTATATCAAGCTTCAATAACTCACTACCATTAACATGAATACGAGCATGATCAATCGCGCTCTTACCCTTCACATATGCATAGGCAGAGGAATTAGCCTCAAAAGGAAAAAACAAATTATTCAGAATATTGCTCTGTATAATCGCTAAGGAAGGGTATGGAGAACTTATTGTCCTAGTTCCACCACTTTTTTTTGGAATTTTGAATTCTCTATAGAAGTTCGATGGGCTTGCTATAATACGTGACAATACAGAAAGCTCCTCCTCGGTGGAAATACCAAGGAGCATATGTACGTGCGAATCTATCTGCATAGAAAACCTAAGTAGTGTTGAAGGCCGACCCTACCAGCTTGCTCTTTTCACTTAAATTCATTCACGTAGTGAATGGATTTAACTCTATCGAGGAGCGAGCGAAGCGAGTGGAGCGATAGAGTTGAATTCATTCGTGGCTAAAATCAGCCTGAATGATAAAGGCGGATACACCTTCGATTACTAGAGCCGACCCCAACGCGGGCATTATACATAACGATGTGCTCCGGTCAAGGTTCTAGGAGTGTACTCATCCAACACACTAGGCCGTTGAGTTTTACGGAGCCTGTTTAGCAACGCGATCTTAGCATTAGATAGATCTGGTGAAAGTCTAACGCTTCGACCCTCCCTAACAATTAAATCATTACGGATCATAAAATCCATGACTTCTATAATTAGCAGAGGGGAGACGCCATACTGAAAGTGAAAATCATAAATTTCGTGCCACTTCCGATCAGAAATAAATTCAATAAACTCTTTAAGCGCTGTTCTTTTTGAGCTCATTGATCAGCCCGCTCGACTCAAGAGGGTTTTAAAGCTATCCCCACTTTTCAACTTTGCCCACCAAAACACAGGGAAGACATTGTTAGGGCAATTATCATTTGCTACGCAGTACAGCGCTTCACTTTGGGAAAACCCTAAGCTGAAGTCTTTTAATTTTTTATTTTTATAGTTTTCGTGCAGTTTCTGCTCCAGCCCAAGCATAAGTAGCTTATATTCATCAGCCACTTTAGCCTCATACTTGTCTGAAATAGCTCGATCTAGAGATATTGCTGTAAATACTTCGAGTCCGGTTTCATCCGCAATCCGATCGCATCCAAACCGCATACCTGCTACAGACATATAATAAAGAGTAAAATCTTCAACTCCAATTGCCGAAAGGTTTTTGGCCAGCCATTTTGCCTTTGCGATTAGCTTTCCACCGCTACCAATGAAGTCATCAAAAAGCACGACGAGGTCACCGTTCTGTATATGCTTCACCCCACTAGGAATGCTAGGTAACATCCGAAGGTGCCAATCATCACAAGGATCTAACTTATTCTTAAGCTTTTGCATGGCTGCTACAGAGCCATCAATTTCCTTATCGTTACAGGCTGCAACTATCCACGTGGTTTCTGGACTCAACCCCCAAGCTGTGATTTTAGCACTGAGATCTCTGTATGCCTTTCGCTCTTTTTCCGAGTCCAGGATCACAAATTCTTTTATCAGCTCTTTCAAAAATACTTGTTCGCTTCGATGATCACAGATATTCCACAGATCTGTAAATTCATCTAAATACGCTCTGACCCAAGTCTGAGCCTCAACTATTTCAAACATGTCATATAATACATCCGCTGAGACTTTTGTTGCGACCAAGCTCAAAGAAAGCTCCTTGCAAAATAAATATTTGCCTGAGGATGAAGCGCTAAAATCACACTAAAAAAATCTACTACCGCCTTTCACGTCAAGCATAATTCAAAGATAATTTGATATCAACAACAATGAACCACCTTTGAAAGTTTTATACTGGTGTCGTGAGCGGTTAGTTTATTTTCTAACGTACAACGATATACCGTGCCCCCCTCGCCCCGAGATGGTTCCAGGCATGCCTCGTCCAATTGCTCCCTTTGCACTGCAGCCCGCCGACGTTCTTACGCTTCAAGGTTGGCTGCGCATGAGTACGCTGGAGCAGAGCCTTGCTCAGCGGGCGCGGATACTGCTTTTGCTCAATGAAGGGGTGACGCCCATTGCCATCTGTGGGCAGTTACTGATCACGACACCGACCGTGTTCAAGTGGCGAAAGCGTTATCTGGAGTCGGGCATCGATGGCCTGAACCACCTGCCGCGTAGCGGTCAGCCTTTGAAGCTGGGTGCTGAGAAAGTCAAAGAAATCCTGACCCTGACAACGCACCGGGTTCCCAAGGAAGCAACGCACTGGAGCGTCCGGTTGATGGCCAAGTACGCTCGCGTTACCACCTGGCAAGTCCGGCAGATATGGGCTGCGTCGGATCTCAAGCCGCACCGACTGAAAACATTCAAGGTCAGCAACGATCCGCACTTCGCTGAGAAGGTCATCGATGTGGTCGGGCTGTACCTGAGCCCTCCGGACAACGCCATGGTGCTGTCGCTTGACGAGAAAACTCAGATCCAGGCGCTGGATCGTAATCAGCCAATGCTGCAACTTCGGCCTGGGCAGATCGAGCGGCGAACCCATGATTACAAGCGCCATGGCACGGCGAGCTTGTACTCCGCGTTCGACATCATGACCGGTGAAGTAATGGGCCGGATTACCCAGCGGCACCGGGCCAAGGAGTTCCTGGATTTCCTCCGGCAGATTGATAAGAACACGCCTGCCGAGTTGGACCTCCATGTGATCCTGGATAACAGTTCGACCCACAAAACCCCAGCGATCAAGGCCTGGCTGGAAAAACATCCGCGCTTCAAGCTGCACTTCACGCCGACCAGTGCGTCCTGGCTAAAAGCGGTGGAAGGCTGGTTTTCACAGCTGGAGAGACGCGCACTGTATCGAGGTGTCTTCACCAGTGTTACTGATCTGAAAGTCGCGATCCGCCAGTTCATTACTGCTCATAACGAGCATTCAGCCAAGCCGTTCAAGTGGACAAAGACCGCAGCGGCCATCATCAGCTCGGTACATATGGCAAAGCTCACATGGATCGATTCTTTTGCTAACACGGCAGGATCCTCAAGCGCCTTCCGACGCACCGGGCGAGAGAGATAGAGCATCTTCTTCCGCATAAGTGGCAGTTGGTTTAATCACGCAAGACATTATGCCTGGCGCATACCCCCATCCTATAGCCGACGCCAATTTCTTTACCTCGGCTCTACTGAATGAGGCACGCTTTGCCAGCTCTATAAAGACCTCCATATCGGATGCATACCTGGTGATAAGGAGGTTTCGCATTACAAAGGAAGTAAGTGACTCATCAGATCGTATTTGCAAGAGCATCGGAAACGCCGGTGCATTGGTGCCAATTTAGGAACCGGGCGGGAGAAGCCTGTCGCGACATCAATGGAGCCAGCGAGCGCTCCCCTGTGCTGCGACAGTTTTAATTAGCTAGCGACAGTTTAGATTCTTTAAATCAAGTTGGTGCCAAACAAAATATTCTGACACTAGCGGTTCAGCAAATTCTGGGCGAAACCAACCAACAGAATACGTCGGCTGACGTGAGTATTTTGACACCGAAGAAGCAATCTCACCAAGCCGGTACTAATTTTCGACATATGTTTTGACACCGCCCTCTATGTACATCGAGTGTACTGAGAGGTCGCAACGAAAGCCCTCAGCAATCTGCAAAAGCACTGTTCAAGCAAGCGTGTACAAAAAATGTAGAAAGCCAAAGACGCTAGGGCACCAACGAAACCAGTAATTCACGCTTCTGAGCCACGGAGTTCGTAAATAATTTCTTGTGCGATCGCAATGCTGCGCTCCGCTCTATGTCGATGTTGCAGACTCAGTTGGGGTAACGCGCATTGATACTCTTGAATCGCTCGATCTAGATACTGAGTATCTGCTTCGCGCTCCCCAAGGAAAAGAAATGCATTGCCTAGTGAAAGCTTAGTCCTTCCCCAAGCTGCTCTCCCGCGATCGAGGGTTCTAACTAGTAAGGCATCTTGATATGCTCTAATAGCTGCCTGAAGGCTCACAGAACCATCTTCGTGTTCAGCGAGGCTTAGAAAGGCGTTACCAAGGTTGTGCTTTATCAAGGCCCAATCCCAAGGTGCTAGCTCGTGCGAGAGCTTATCTAATGCTTTTTCATAAGTTTGCTTGGCCTTCAATATCTTTTCAGGGCTATTCTCACGCTCACCGATTTCGAGGAGAACGTTACCCAAAGAGCTCATGGTGCTTGCCCAGCGGTTCAACCCGCGCAGCGGTGTCCGCTCCTGCAGCGCGAGCTCGAAGGCCTTGTTCGCTTGAGTCAACATCGCGATATCGCCTTCCAGCTCTCCGATTTTCCAGCATGCTACGCCTAAATTATGCTGTGTTGTGGCCCACTCCAAAGGTGCTGAATTACGCGCACGTCCCGATAATGAAGCTTGAAAGGCGTCAATCGCTTCCCTTATCAAATCTGTATTTCCTACACGCTCACCTAAAGTCAGGAGCGCAGCGCCCAAATCGCTCTGCGATGTAGCCCAAAGAAATGGCGTGACCTCAAGCGTGCGCTTTTGCAATGCGGCTCGGTGAGCGTTGACTGCCGCTCGAAGGAGTTCGTCGTTCCCCTCTCGTTCACCGGTTATCCGTAAAACAGTACCCAAATTATTCTTTGCCATTGCCCACACAAGAGAAGAGCCTTCAAGCGCTGGCTCCTCAAGTGCGACTCTGAGAGATTGGGCCGCTTCGTGAAGCTGACCAGGATTAGCTTCACGCTCACCAATAGCCAACAGCACAGCGCCTAGATTGGCACGCACCTCAGCAATCTCTAGAGGAAGATTCTCCTGTACAAAAACTGACAGCACTGCTTGATAAATCCTTACCGCCTCAACAAATCTATCGCTGCTATTTTCACGACGCCCCAAGATCTGCAATACGTTGGCCAAACCGTTCTGGGCCATAGCCCAATCAATGGGCATAGCGGTTTGGAAGCTGTCGTCTAACGCCTCTCGAAAAACTTCCTCCGCTCGCAGAAGTAAATCTTTGGATGGTGCTCGCTCGCCAAGTCGCGCAAAGGACTTACCCAGCCAACACAGGGCCTCACCACTTTCGCGACTGTCACCCGCTTGCTCGACTCTCTTACGCGCCAGAGCTACCGCCACATCCAGGAGGAAGTTAACGTCATGCATCTCACCTTCCTGAAAGTAGTGCACAAATCGTAATCGGTATTCTTCGCTCATGACGGGGCAATCTGGGTGCTCAATTCCCAGTAATTTTTCCTCAGCGTCTGCAACTCGCTCGGGGGCGTGGGCTACAGCTCCATGCTTAATCGATAGCTCGAGTAGCTGCTTTCGTTGACGCTTTGCAATCTCACGCTCACACTCCTCGCGCCGGTCAAGTTCTGCAAGGGCTTGATCAATAGTTCGCGATCCTTGATCAATCTGGCCTGTTTCAATTGATCGGATTACGCTGGCATGGGCATCATCTAGAAATCGATCTTTATAAAGGTCGGTACCACCCTTACTAATTATGTCTAGAGCAGCACACACGGCGTATTCAATTTCTTGTACTGCACGTGGAAAATCTATTAGCTCGTCAGGAAGCAGAAGCTGTGCCTGATCAATAATAATTTGATGTGCTCTCGGATCCTGGTTGCCTCCAAGTTTTTTGTAAACCTCTGCCAAGAGCAACTCAAGCCGAGCCACCTTTGTATCAACTTGTTTTACCGCCCCCGTATTCTGATCGATTTTTGCGTTTAAGCCGTTCAGTTCGAGAATCAGTTTTTCGAAACCTGACGCCAAAGCTGTATCGACACGACCTAGCCACTCCCCAAGTCCACTCCCATCTGGCGTGACATCTAAAGACTCAAGCAGTTGATCAAACTGCCTCTCCTGCCCCTCCAACAACTTCAAACACTGCTGGCCCAGCTCAATGCCAAGGTTACTAAACGCAAGCTCAAAAGCGCTTCCCGCTTGTGGGTAACGTTTGGGATCCTGAATCAACTCCGTGAAGACGATAAGAACCATATCTCCAAAGCTATACATAGACCCGCCGCCAGGAGCAATCAAACCTCGCTCAGCTATGTGCTGATACGGGCCTGGTATGTCGCTTAACTCGCAACCCAGTATGTCTGCAGTGATCTTTTGAAATGCTTTGGATATCGCTAAGCCGGTATCCACTTGCTCACCTGTCAAAGTAGCAGGGGTTTTACTAATAACCTTTTGCAAATGCTGATCGATCGGTGAATCAGAAAGAGGAATAGTTCGATCGAAGGCGGCGTAACGGAGTGCTTTCAGCCGCTTACGCAGTACAGGTGAGAAATTTTCGACGTCTAAAGCTTTGGACATCCAATCGGGTGATGCACAAGCATCCTTTGCTGATTTATCAACCTTTAGGGCAGCCTCAATCCATGCCAAACGCAGCGCACGTTTCAGGTCGTCATTGGCTCCCAGCGTGGCAAAGATATTAAAATCGTTAAACCTCGCCTTCACATTTTTTTTAAACTTTTCAGGCAGAAGCCCGGCAATCTTAGGCAGGTTCCCTAGCATTACTCGAAGTAACTGTTGACCAAATTCCATGCTTCCCCTCCATTGTCAGCTCATTAACATATCGGCCAAACGTGACGCATGCAAAGCCGATTCAGACACGCGCCCCCAAAATGGCCACCAATTGCGGGAAGGGCTACTCCGAATCTCTCCTATATTGACTACTTCGGGGGTCGGCATGGCTCGACTGCTGGAAAGGAAATTTTCTCTGTTAGCTCGTTCAGTCCAAAGGAAATGTGATGAGAGTAGCGATCTTGGATATCCAAAATTTCCGCGGTATCCGTGCAGGAAGCGTTCACTTTAAAGACCATCCTGTGCTGATCGGGGCTAACAACACCGGCAAAACTACGGTGATAGAGGCACTGACGCTTCTTCTAGGAAGGGAGCGGATGATCAGGGAACTCACGGAACATGACTTTTACGGTTCAGATCCCCAGCCTGCCGACCGAATAAAGCTTGTAGCCACAATCACAGATTTTCCTTCCGAAGACCCTTATCAGAATACCGATTGGTTTAGAGACGGCAGAGGCGTGCCTAAATGGTTGGACGAAGCCAACGGTACGATCAGCGCGGTTCGAACCGAGGAGGCATCGAAGCTATGCTGCCAAATTGGCGCTCAAGCTTATTTCGACCGCGACTCGCTCTCGGTCGAGATGGTTCGTTACTTCCACGATCACGATAGTCCGATGGATCCCTTCGCCGACGACTCGCCCGTGGGCGTTCCTCCACGCTTGATAAAAGAAATTGGGTTTTATCTCGTGCGAGCGAGCCGTACCTGGGACAAGGTTTTTACATGGGGGAGTGAGCTTTTCCGGCGTACGCTGCAAGCAGCCGCAGCCCAACCGTCCGAAGCCATTTTAGCTGAGCGCGATCGGCTCAGGCGTCCGGAGGCCCCAATCGAGAACGATGATCGAATTTCACCGCTGATCCAGAACGTCAACGCTGAGTTAGCGAGATGCATACCGAACGCACCCCATGTTCAACTGCGGGTGACGAGTACTGATAGTCGATCACTCCTCGACTCTGTCGCAGCACATTTCGCTGTAGTCGGAGGACTGGGCGTACCCGCCGCCAGACAGGGCAGCGGCTTGGTTTCACTGCAAGGTTTGTTACTACTACTGGAACTAGGTCGAGGACGTGCAGCCGCAGGTGAAGGATTTCTAATGGCCTTAGAGGAGCCCGAGCTTCACCTGCCCCCAGCAGGTCAGCAACAGCTGGTACAACGAGTGCAAGCACTTTCGACCCAAACCTGAATCGCCCCGGATTCTCTAGACACCTTGCAAGCTCATTGCGTAACGCTTTTCAAACTCTACCGGCGACAGCTGATTGTTGAAACCATGACGACGTTTTGCGTTGTAGAACATCTCGATGTAATCGAACACATCACTACGAGCATCTTCCCGCGTGGTGTAAATTTTCCGCTTGATCCGTTCCCGTTTCAGAAGCTGGAAAAAGCTCTCGGCCACGGCATTATCATGACAGTTGCCTCGGCGACTCATGCTGGCAACCAAATTGTTCGCCTTCAAAAAGCTGCGCCAATCGGAGCTGCTGTACTGGCTACCTTGGTCGCTATGAACCATTACCTCTTGTTTCGGTTTACGCCTCCAAACCGCCATCAATAACGCATCAATAGCCAAATCACTGGTCATCTGAGACTTCATTGACCAGCCTACAACCTGACGAGAAAACAGATCCAGCACCACAGCCAAGTACAACCAGCCTTCATATGTACGAATGTAGGTGATGTCGGTGACCCAAACCTTGTTGGGTTCCACGACATCGAACTGGCGCTTCAGCAAATTGGGTGAGGCGACCGCTGGCTTACCGCCGTACTTTCCAGGGCGACGTCGATACCCTGTCTGAGAGCGCAGACCTTCAAGACGCATCAGCCTCGCTACACGATGGCGACCACAGTCTTCACCGACCTCGCGCAGATCGTCATGGATTTTGCGATAGCCATAAACGCCGCCACTTTCCAGCCATGAATGCTTGATCAAACCCAGCAGTCGTTGGTCGTCTTTGGCGCGTGCAGATTGCGGCTCAGACAACCAGGCGTAATACCCACTGGGGTGGACTTTCAGCGTCAGGCAAAGCCGTCGTATGGAATAGTCATCTGCTCGCTGCTTGATAAAGGCGTACTTCAACCGCACTCCTTGGCAAAGTACGCGGCGGCCTTTTTTAAGATGTCTCGCTCTTCAGTAACCCGCTTGAGTTCTGCTCGCAGACGACGCAGTTCAGCGTGCTGATCATCGTCCTGCTGCCGTTCTTCTTGAGGTTTGCTGTAGCGCTTTATCCAGGCGTAGAGGCTATGCGTCGACACGCCAAGACGGGCCGCTACATCAGCGACAGGCAGCTTCTTTTCGGTCACTTGATTGACCGCTTGGATTTTGAATTCTTCGGGGTAACGCGGGTTGCTCATGGCACCTCCTAATTGGCCTCAGTTTAAGGCAAAGAGGTGTCTACGAAACCCGGGGCGATTCATAGCTTGGGTTCGGTTACTGCCTCAAGGACATCATTCTTACCAAGATATGCCATATCAACCGACCTTCAGTTCGTGGCCATTATCGCTGGAGGGCCATACGACTTCGATTTGAGGCAACGAGCTCTTCATTGAAAGCCGTTCCGCTGCCAGCTCCAAGAGGATGTTTTTGTGCCAAACCAGATGCATGAACATGGCCTTGGTGTCGGTGTAGGGGATGAACAATGCGCCCGCTATATGGCGCAACACACGGTCAAGTGGCCATGGATACTCACGCACACGAGTGATCTCCTCTAGAAACGACTCGATCAGTGGACGTTGCTGAAGATGTCGTTGGAGGGTCGCTGATTTACGTAACCAGTCAAGGTTCTGGATCAGAGTGGCAGGGAGGTCTTTCTCGGTAACGATGTTCCAGTCCACCCCTTGACCGGACCAATAGGCTCGTTCGATCTCAAACTTTTCCAGGGTACGTTCAAGTCCTTTGTCTGCCTTAAGCGACTCGGTGTATTTGAGCGTACGAGCCGCTAAGCGCGTGCTTCCATCTGGCTGTTTGATGGTCAGCAGAAAGTCCGTCGTCATCACGAAAGGCACTTTGGTACCTGGATAAACGGGATAGCGAATATTCAAAGCAAGGGCAATCGACTGAACCGCCGATTGCGGAAGGATGGGAAATTGCTCCCGAATATCCACCACATCAGAGGAAAACTCGGCTACGAGCAAATACCCGTATTCAAGATCAGACAGTAGGTGATGAAGCCGATCAACTTTTACTCCATGAACCTTGCGCGACCGACCATGCGATGGAACGTCTTGCACACGCAACCACGGCAAATACAGCTCGTGACTTCCTTGCCCAAAGCCTTTTTCGATATGCCGATCAATATCGGACTGCGTCTTGAAGCTACGACCACGCAAGCCAACCTCCCATGCCTTCTGCGGCCTCCACATATCCTCAAAAATGGAATGTGCACAAAAAGTGCTAGGAAAATATCAGCGCTGTGAATAAGTCTGAGTACCTGTACCAGACTACGCTTCTAGCAAGATCACAACCCAAAATCGGACATATGGTGGAGGACATAATAAAGAAAAGCCCCTGAAATCAGGGGCTTTAGGCATTGTGTCAAAATATCTTGTCTGGTGTCAGAATATTTTGTCTGGTGTCAAAATATTTTGTCAAAAACCAACGGGGGTTTTCGCCTGTGGATAACTTATTCCACAGTCACCGACTTCGCCAGGTTGCGCGGCTGGTCAACGTCGGTGCCTTTGAGCACGGCCACGTAGTACGACAGCAACTGCAGCGGGATGGTGTAGAGGATCGGCGACAGGATGTCGTGGATGTGCGGCATCTGTACCACGTGAGTGCCGTCACCATTGGTCATCCCGGCCTTCTCGTCAGCGAAGACGACAAGCTGGCCACCACGGGCGCGGACTTCCTGGAGGTTGGACTTCAGCTTCTCCAGCAGCTCGTTGTTTGGCGCTACGGTTACTACCGGCATGTCGTTATCCACAAGCGCCAACGGGCCGTGTTTCAGCTCACCGGCCGGATAGGCTTCAGCGTGGATGTAGGAAATCTCCTTGAGCTTGAGCGCCCCTTCCATCGCGACCGGGAACTGCGCGCCACGACCGAGGAACAGCGTGTGGTTCTTCTCGGCGAACAGTTCGGCAACTTTTTCCACGATGCTGTCCATCGCCAATGCCTCGCCAAGGCGAGTCGGCAAGCGACGCAGCTCTTCGACCAATGTAGCTTCGACACCTTTGGCCAGTGTGCCGCGAACCTGGCCCAGGGACAGCGTCAGCAACAGCAGGCCAACCAGTTGAGTGGTGAAGGCTTTGGTCGACGCCACGCCAATTTCACGACCGGCCTGGGTCAGTAAGGTCAGGTCGGACTCACGCACCAGCGAACTGATACCCACGTTGCAGATGGCCAGGCTGGCGAGGTAGCCCAGTTCCTTGGCGTTACGCAGCGCTGCGAGGGTGTCGGCGGTTTCGCCGGACTGGGAAATGGTCACGAACAGGGTGTCCGCCTGCACCACCACTTTGCGATAGCGGAACTCGCTGGCCACTTCGACCTGGCACGGGATGCCAGCCAGCTCTTCAAGCCAGTAACGGGCAACCATACCGGCGTGATAGCTGGTGCCGCAGGCCACGATCTGTACATTGCGCACTTTGGCGAACAACTCGGCCGCCTGTGGACCGAACGCCTGCACCAAGACTTGATTCTGGCTCAGGCGACCTTCCAGGGTGCGCTGCACCACGGCCGGTTGCTCGTGAATTTCCTTGAGCATGTAGTGACGGAACTCGCCTTTATCGGCAGCTTCGGCGCCGTCGCTGTATTGCACAGTCTGGCGCTCGACCGCTTGGCCGGTTACGTCCCAGATCTGCACGCTGTCGCGATGGATTTCGGCGATATCGCCTTCTTCCAGGTACATGAAGCGGTCAGTAACCTGACGCAGGGCCAACTGGTCGGACGCTAGGAAGTTCTCGCCCATGCCCAAACCGATCACCAGCGGGCTACCGCTACGCGCTGCAACCAGGCGATCCGGTTGTTGTGCGCTGATGACCGCCAGGCCGTACGCGCCATGCAGTTCCTTGACGGTTGCCTTGAGGGCTACGGTCAGGTCGCGCAGGTCTTTGAGCTTGTGATTCAACAGGTGAGCGATAACTTCGGTGTCGGTTTCCGATGTAAAGACATAACCCAAAGCCTTGAGTTGTTCGCGCAAGGCTTCATGGTTTTCGATGATGCCGTTGTGCACCACAGCCAGATCACCCGAGAAATGCGGGTGCGCATTGCGCTCGCACGGCGCACCGTGGGTGGCCCAGCGCGTATGAGCAATACCAAGGCGACCAACGAGCGCTTCTTCGGCCAACGCCTGATCGAGTTCGCTTACCTTGCCCGGACGGCGCAAGCGCTCGAGTTTTCCGTCGTTGGTGTAGACCGCCACGCCGGCGCTGTCATACCCACGGTATTCCAGGCGCTTCAGGCCTTCGACCAGGATGGCGGTGATATTACGTTCTGCGACAGCACCAACAATTCCACACATGCTATTTCTCCTGACTGACAGACGCGCAAATCAACGTGATGCCACGGGCCTGAATCTGATCCCGTGCCTCGATTGGCAGGCGATCATCGGTAATTAGGGTATGGACGCTGCTCCAGGGCAGTTCCAGATTGGGAATCTTGCGACCGATCTTGTCGGCCTCGACCATCACGACCACTTCGCGGGCAACTTCAGCCATAACCCGACTGAGCCCAAGTAATTCATTGAAGGTCGTTGTACCGCGGACCAGATCAATGCCATCAGCACCAATGAACAACTGGTCAAAGTCGTAAGAGCGTAGTACCTGCTCGGCCACCTGCCCCTGAAAGGACTCGGAATGCGGGTCCCAAGTGCCACCGGTCATCAACAGCACGGGTTCGTGCTCAAGTTCGCTCAAGGCGTTGGCGACGTGCAGGGAGTTGGTCATCACCACGAGGCCTGGCTGTTGGCCGAGTTCGGGGATCATTGAGGCGGTGGTACTGCCACTGTCGATGATGATGCGCGCATGTTCGCGGATGCGCTCAACGGCAGCGCGGGCAATGGCTTGTTTGTATTTTGAAACCGGCTGACCAAGGTCCGCGACCAGTTCCTGAGGCATGGGGATCGCACCGCCATACCGACGAAGCAACAGGCCGTTGGTTTCAAGTGCCGCCAGATCCTTGCGAATCGTAACTTCTGACGTTTCGAAACGCTTGGCCAACTCGTCCACACTGACTTCACCCTGCTCATTGAGCAAGGCGAGGATATTATGGCGACGCTGGGGTGTGTTGCGCTTCGACATGGCTTGATAAGTTTCGATTCGAAAGATAACGAAAGTAATAAAAGCCTATTGATGAAACTTCGTCAAGGTCGAGGCGACAAAAAGATCTGTGGATAACTTGTGGGAGTGAGCTTGCTCGCGAGGGACCGCATTGTTCTGGAAAATGCATCGCCTCCCAACTCATCGCGAGTAGCTCGTTCCTACACAAGCTCTGTGGATAACTTATGGTTTCTTGATCTTCTCTGGCCGCTTCCAGCCGTCAATGTTCTTCTGCCGCGCACGTCCTACCGCCAACTGGGATTTATCCACAGTCGACGTAATGGTTGAACCAGCCGCTGTGGTCGCACCGTCAAGGATATCCACAGGAGCCACCAACGAGTTGTTGGAGCCGATGAATACATCTTCGCCCAACACGGTTTTCCACTTGTTCACGCCATCGTAGTTGCAGGTAATGGTGCCGGCGCCGATGTTGGTGCGCGCGCCCACCTCGGCATCGCCCAGATAGGACAAATGGCCGGCCTTGGCGCCTTCGCCCAAGTGTGCGTTCTTCAGTTCAACGAAGTTACCCACATGGGCCCGTGCGTCGAGTACGGTGCCTGGACGCAGCCGTGCAAACGGGCCGGCATCGCTGCCTTCGCCCAGAATCGCACCATCGATATGGCTGTTGGCCTTGATGACCACGCCTTTGCGCAGGGTGCTGTCCTTGATCACACAGTTCGGGCCGATGACCACGTCGTCTTCGATAATCACTTTGCCTTCGAGGATCACGTTGATGTCGATCAACACATCACGACCAACGGTCACGTCACCACGAACATCGAAACGTGCAGGGTCACGCAGCGTTACACCTTGAGCCATCAAACGGCGGCCGGCGCGCAGTTGATAATGCCGTTCCAGTTCGGACAGCTGCTTTCGGTCGTTGGCGCCCTGCACTTCCATCGCGTCGTGGGGTTGTTCGGTAGCCACCGCCAGACCATCCTTGACCGCCATTTCGATCACGTCGGTCAGGTAATACTCGCCCTGGACGTTGTTGTTCGACAGACGGCCCGTCCAGTCAGCGAGGCGATCGGCAGGTACCGCGAGGATACCCGTGTTGCCTTCATTGATGGCGCGTTGAGCTTCGGTTGCGTCCTTATGCTCGACGATGGCAGCGACCTTGCCGTCAGCGTCGCGAACAATGCGGCCATAACCGGTCGCGTCATCCAGTTCAACGGTCAGTAGACCCATCTGGCCCGGTACGACATGTTTGAGCAGACGTTGCAGGGTTTCCACTTCAATCAACGGCACGTCACCGTAAAGAACCAGAACGGTATCCGCTTTGATAAAAGGAACAGCCTGGGCCACGGCATGTCCGGTGCCCAATTGCTTGTCCTGCAGAACGAAGTTCAAGTCATCTGCCGCCAGTCGCTCACGAACTGCATCGGCGCCATGACCGATCACTACATGAATGCGCTGTGGATCAAGTTGCCGAGCGCTGTGGATAACATGGCCAAGCATCGAGTTACCGGCAATCGGGTGCAACACTTTCGGCAAAGCCGAGCGCATGCGCGTGCCTTGGCCCGCAGCGAGGATAACGATTTCGAGAGACATGACTGGCTACCAATCCTGGGTGGTCAGCGACTGCGACCGGGTTAAAAATCGGAAAAGAAAAAAGGGTAGCCGAGGCTACCCTTTTTAATCAATCACACAACAAGCGCCGCCTTAGTGGCCGAACTTCTTGCGGATCTGCTGGACGGTGCGCAGCTGAGCTGCGGCCTCGGCCAGACGTGCGGCAGCAGAACCGTAATCGAACTCTGCGCCACGTTCATGCAAGGCCTTCTCGGCTGCCTTGACGGCTTCCTGAGCGGAGGCTTCATCCAGGTCGGCAGCACGTTGCACGGTGTCGGCAAGAACCTTGACCATGTTCGGCTGAACCTCGAGGAAACCACCGGAGATGTAATACACCTCCTCTTCCCCGCCCTGCTTGACCAGGCGGATCGGCCCTGGCTTCAGATTAGTGATCAGCGGCGCGTGACCCAGAGCGATACCAAGATCACCCAGTGCACCGTGCGCAATCACCATCTCGACCAGACCGGAAAAGATTTCCCCTTCCGCGCTGACGATATCGCAATGGACTGTCATAGCCATCTGATTGCCTCAACCTAAATTAGCGCCCGTTGCCGGGCGCCGGGATTACAGTTTCTTGGCTTTTTCGATCGCTTCTTCGATGCCGCCAACCATGTAGAACGCTTGTTCTGGCAGGTGGTCGTAGTCACCGTTGAGGATGCCTTTGAAGCCAGCAATGGTGTCTTTCAGGGAAACGTATTTACCCGATGCACCGGTGAAGACTTCAGCCACGAAGAACGGCTGCGACAAGAAGCGCTGGATCTTACGAGCACGGTTTACCAACTGCTTGTCGGCTTCCGACAGCTCGTCCATACCCAGGATCGCAATGATGTCCTTCAGTTCTTTGTAACGCTGCAGAACGTACTGAACGCCGCGAGCGGTGTCGTAGTGGTCCTGGCCGATTACGTTCGGGTCCAGCTGGCGCGAAGTCGAGTCGAGTGGATCGACCGCTGGGTAGATACCCAGGGAAGCGATGTCACGGGACAGAACGACGGTAGCGTCCAAGTGGGCGAAGGTGGTCGCTGGCGACGGGTCGGTCAAGTCATCCGCAGGTACGTATACCGCTTGGATCGAAGTGATCGAACCTTCCTTGGTCGAAGTGATACGTTCTTGCAGAACGCCCATCTCTTCAGCCAGGGTCGGCTGGTAGCCTACTGCGGAAGGCATACGGCCCAGCAGTGCGGATACTTCAGTACCGGCCAAGGTGTAACGGTAGATGTTGTCGACGAACAGCAGAACGTCGTTACCTTCGTCACGGAACTTCTCGGCCATGGTCAGGCCGGTCAGTGCTACGCGCAGACGGTTACCCGGCGGCTCGTTCATCTGACCGTAAACCAGTGCCACTTTGTCCAGAACGTTGGAATCCTTCATCTCGTGGTAGAAGTCGTTACCCTCACGAGTACGCTCACCCACACCGGCGAACACGGAATAACCGCTGTGCTCGATGGCGATGTTACGGATCAGTTCCATCATGTTTACGGTTTTGCCTACACCGGCACCACCAAACAGACCGACTTTACCGCCTTTGGCAAACGGGCAAACCAGGTCGATAACCTTGATGCCGGTTTCCAGCAGGTCGTTGCCGCCTGCCTGTTCAGCGAACGAAGGCGCTGGACGGTGAATGCCCCAACGCTCTTCAGTAGCGATAGGACCTGCTTCGTCGATCGGGTTGCCCAGAACGTCCATGATCCGGCCCAGAGTCGCTTTACCGACCGGTACGGAAATGGCTGCGCCGGAGTCGACAACGTCCAGACCGCGCTTCAAGCCTTCGGTGGAACCCATCGCAATGGTACGAACCACGCCGTCGCCCAGCTGCTGCTGAACTTCCAGAGTGGTCCCGGCCGCGCTTTGAACTGTCAGCGCGTTGTAGATGCTCGGTACGCTGTCGCGTGGAAATTCCACGTCGATAACGGCGCCGATGATTTGAACGATACGTCCGCTACTCATAGCTGGATCCTCTGAATATTTGAACCGTTAAACCGCGGCAGCGCCGCCGACGATTTCCGAGATCTCTTGGGTGATCGCAGCCTGACGCGCCTTGTTGTAGACCAGCTGCAAATCGCTGATCAAATCACCGGCGTTGTCGGTAGCGTTCTTCATCGCGATCATCCGCGCAGCTTGTTCAGCCGCGTTGTTCTCGACCACCGCCTGGTAGACCTGCGACTCCACGTAACGGACCATCAAGCCGTCCAGCAGCTCCTTGGCATCCGGTTCGTAGAGATAGTCCCAGTGGTGCTTGAGGTCTTGATCCGGGGTTGCCACCAGTGGAATCAATTGCTCCACGGTAGGCTGTTGCGTCATGGTGTTGATGAACTTGTTGGACACCACGGACAGGCGGTCAATACGGCCGTCCAGGTAGGCATCCAGCATCACCTTGACGCTGCCGATCAGATCATTGATCGACGGCTCTTCACCCAGGTGGCTGATAGCTGCAACGACGTTACCGCCGAAGTTGCGGAAAAAGGCCGCACCCTTGCTACCAACGACACACAGATCGATCTCGACGCCGTTTTCGCGGTTTACCGCCATGTCCTTGACCAGGGCCTTGAACAGGTTGGTGTTCAAGCCGCCGCACAAACCACGGTCACTGCTCACTACGACATAACCAACACGCTTGATTTCGCGGTCGATCATGAACGGGTGGCGGTATTCCGGGTTGGCGTTGGCCAGATGCCCAATTACCTGGCGGATACGCTCCGCATAAGGACGGCTAGCAGCCATGCGCATTTGTGCCTTGCGCATTTTGCTGACCGCCACTTTTTCCATGGCGCTGGTAATCTTTTGCGTGCTTTTGATGCTCGCAATCTTACTGCGAATCTCTTTTGCGCCTGCCATGTAACACCTATCAGGTTAGCAAGCGGGAGCCTTGCGGCTCCCGCTGCGGCTTACCAGGTTTGGGTGGCCTTGAACTTCTCGATACCGGCTTTCATGCCAGCGTCGATTTCGTCATTGAAGTCACCTTTCACGTTGATCTTCGCCATCAAATCGGCGTGATCGCGGTTGAAGAAAGCAATCAGCGCTTGCTCGAAGCTGCCGATCTTGGCGATTTCAACGTCAGTCAGGAACCCACGCTCAGCGGCATACAGCGACAGCGCCATGTCAGCGATCGACATTGGTGCGTATTGCTTCTGCTTCATCAGCTCGGTAACGCGCTGACCATGCTCAAGTTGCTTACGGGTCGCTTCGTCCAGGTCAGAAGCGAACTGGGCGAATGCCGCCAGTTCACGGTACTGAGCCAGAGCGGTACGGATACCACCGGAGAGCTTCTTGATGATCTTGGTCTGAGCGGCACCACCCACACGGGATACCGAAACACCGGCGTTCACTGCAGGGCGGATGCCCGAGTTGAACATGGCCGATTCCAGGAAGATCTGACCGTCGGTGATGGAAATCACGTTGGTCGGAACGAACGCGGAAACGTCGCCAGCCTGGGTTTCGATGATCGGCAGTGCGGTCAGGGAACCGGTTTTGCCGGTCACTGCGCCGTTGGTGAACTTCTCTACGTATTCTTCCGAAACGCGGGATGCGCGCTCCAGCAGACGGGAGTGGAGATAGAACACGTCGCCTGGGTAAGCTTCACGGCCTGGTGGACGGCGCAGCAGCAGGGAAATCTGGCGGTAAGCCACTGCTTGCTTGGACAGATCGTCATAAACGATCAGCGCGTCTTCACCGCGGTCGCGGAAGAATTCACCCATGGTGCAACCGGAGTACGGTGCCAGGAATTGCAGCGCAGGAGATTCCGAAGCACTGGCAGCCACGATGATCGTGTTGGCCAGGGCGCCGTTTTCTTCCAGCTTGCGAACCACGTTGGCGATGGTCGATTGTTTCTGACCGATGGCTACGTAGACGCAGAAAATGCCGCTGTTCTTCTGGTTGATGATCGCGTCGATCGCCAGAGCGGTTTTACCGATCTGACGGTCACCGATGATCAGCTCACGCTGGCCACGGCCGACAGGGATCATGGCATCGACAGCCTTGTAGCCAGTCTGTACAGGCTGGTCTACCGACTTACGCCAGATCACGCCTGGAGCAACTTTCTCGACCGCGTCGGTCTCGGTGTTGCCCAGTGGACCTTTGCCGTCAACAGGGTTACCCAGTGCGTCGACTACGCGACCCAGCAGTTCCTTACCAACCGGAACTTCCAGGATGCGGCCGGTGCACTTGGCGCTCATGCCTTCAGCCAAAGACTGGTATGCGCCCAATACAACGGCACCTACGGAGTCTTGCTCCAGGTTGAGTGCCATACCGAAGACGCCGCCCGGAAACTCGATCATCTCGCCGTACATTACGTCGGCCAGACCGTGAATCCGCACGATACCGTCAGATACGCTGACGACAGTGCCTTCGTTACGGGCTTGGGAGGTCACATCGAGCTTGTCGATGCGGCCCTTGATAATTTCACTTATTTCGGAAGGATTGAGTTGCTGCATTGCTCTGCTGCCCCTTCAAACTCAAGATTTCAATGCTTCGGCAAGTTTCGCGATTTTGCCGCGAATCGAGCCATCGATAACCAGGTCGCCGGCGCGGATGACGACACCACCAATAAGGGCAGCGTCCTCCGCAACTTGCAGGCGCACTTCCCGGTTGAGTCGTGCACTGAGAACCTTGGCGAGTTTGTCTTGCTGTTCTTGGTTCAATGCAAAAGCACTGGTGACTTCAACGTCTACCGACTTCTCTTGCTCGGCCTTGTACAGGTCGAAAAGAGCGGCAATCTCCGGCAATAGCGGGAGACGGTCGTTTTCGGCAACGACGTGGATGAAGTTCTGTGCCTTGGCATCAAACTTGTCGCCGCACACGTCAATAAACGTGGCGGCCTTTTCTGCGCTCGTCAGTCGCGGGGCCTTGAGCACGCGCTGCATGGTGTCGTCTTCCGACACCGCTGCAGCCAGGCCGAGCATGGCTGACCAATTGGCCAGTTGCTGGTGGGCCTGAGCGTGCTCGAAGGCCGCCTTAGCGTAAGGTCGGGCCAACGTGGTCAGTTCTGCCATGATCGCCCTCGCTTAGATTTCAGCAGCCAGTTGGTTAACCAGCTCTGCGTGCGCGTTTTGATCGATTGTGGCACCCAGGATCTTCTCGGCGCCGCCGACTGCCAGCAAGCCCACTTGGGCACGCAGCGCGTCTTTGACACTGTTCAGTTCCTGTTCGATCTCGGCTTGAGCCTGAACCTTCACACGGTCAGCGTCGACACGGGCTTTTTCAACAGCCTCTTCGACAATCTGGTTACCGCGTTTCTTGGCTTGCTCGATGATTTCAGCTGCCTGAGCTTTCGCTTCGCGCAGTTGGTGACCCGCTTTCTCTTGGGCCAACTCCAGGTCGCGAGCTGCACGGCTGGCAGCGTCCAGACCATCAGCGATCTTCTTTTGACGTTCGTGCAGTGCCGCAATGACCGGAGGCCATACGAACTTCATGCAGAACAGTACAAAAATCAGGAACGCAACGGACTGGCCAATCAGGGTCGCATTAATGTTCACGCCAACACCTCGCAGTTACGTTGTCCATCACACCAAATTACCCGGAAGATCCGAGTAATTAGCCAGCGATTTGACCAACGAACGGGTTCGCAAAGGTGAAGAACAGAGCGATACCAACACCGATCATGGTTACGGCGTCGAGCAGACCGGCAACGATGAACATTTTAACTTGCAGCATTGGGACCATTTCTGGCTGACGCGCTGCGCCTTCCAGGAACTTGCCGCCCAGCAGGCCGAAACCAATTGCGGTACCCAGTGCGCCCAGGCCGATCAACAGTGCAACAGCGATAGCGGTTAGACCAACTACAGTTTCCATCTTTCCTCCCGACTTTTACGTCGTATGGTTTAGGTTTTTTAGATTAAAGCGGTAAAACAAATCGTTTCAGATAGAGCCCCTTCCCGTTTTACCGGGAAGGACATCAGACTAGTCGAGACTGGTCTTAATGGTTTTCTTCGTGTGCCATCGACAGGTAAACGATGGTCAACATCATGAAGATGAACGCCTGCAGGGTGATGATCAGGATGTGGAACACAGCCCACGCCCACTGCAGAACAACGCCCAGGCCACTAAGCCAGAGCAGACCGCTGCCGAACATCACAGCAATCAGAATGAAGACCAGCTCGCCGGCATACATGTTGCCGAACAGACGCAGAGCCAGGGAGATCGGCTTGGCGATCAGGGTCACGAATTCCAGCAGGAAGTTCACCGGGATCAGCAGGGCCTGAACGAAGATGTTCTTGCTGCCGAACGGGTGCAGGGTCAGTTCGCCGATGAAGCCGCCGATGCCCTTGACCTTGATGCTATAGAAAATGATCAGTGCGAAAACCGAGATGGCCATGCCCAGAGTCGCGTTCGGATCGGTGGTCGACACGGCGCGGAACGGGATGTGTGCATCGCCGGAGATCAGGATGGCCAGCTGAGGAATCCAGTCGACCGGTACCAGGTCGACGGCGTTCATCAGGAACACCCAGACGAAGATGGTCAGTGCCAGCGGTGCAATCACCGGGCTACGGCCATGGAAGCTGTCTTTCACGCTGCCATCGACGAATTCGACCAATACTTCAACGAAGTTCTGCAAAGCACCTGGCTGACCGGAGGTCGCTTTCTTCGCCGCCATGCGGAAAAGAAGAACGAAGATCAGACCCAATGCGACCGACCAGCCGAGGGTATCGACGTGGAAAGCCCAGAAGCCCATTTCCTTGGCTTCTGCTGCGGTGTGGGCAAAGCCCCAGCCGCCGGTAGGGTGCTGACCGAAGGTCAGGTTCTGCAAGTGGTGCTGGATATAGCCCGAAGCGGTTGTTTCTGCCATGGTTGCCTCAAACGCCCTAAGGTCTCGAAAGTCTTGTTCTCATCAGCAGGGGAGCGAACCAGCTGACCGACTGAGTCAGCACGAAGGCACCGAATACTGCAATCGGCGCCAGTGGCTTCACACCTGCAAACACCAGTGCAAACAGCACTGCCGTCAAAATCAGTTTGCCTGCCTCGCCGGCATAAAATGACCGGACGATGGACTGGGCTGCTCGGGCGCCGGAAAACCGAAATGCCCTGTGAGCGAAATAAACATTGGGTAGCAAGGCTATCAGGCCTCCGCAGAGTCCCGAGTACCCGGCAACGACTCCATATCGGTACCAGAGCGCCAAAGCGGCGATCAGCAACACGACAAATTGAGCCATTAACACCGGAAAAACTGCCAGACGATGGAAGGGCAAGCGGTTTGGCGTGCGGGTTTCCATCACTTTTACTCTCCAATGGTCGGCTGCCGAAATGCAATAACTTGGCATAATTTGTGCCGACAAAATGCGCGCAGAGTATAGGGGCGGTTCAGCCCCTATTCAACTGTCAGGTAGTGATTTCCGACTGCGCGCTACATGAGTAAATGTTTCAGCGAATATGTGCGAGTACGCCCTGGAGTTCATCCAGGGAGTTGTAGCCAATCACCAGCTGCCCTTTACCCTTCTTTCCGTGGCGAATCTGCACCGCAGAGCCTAGGCGCTCGGCCAGACGCTGTTCGAGACGGGCGATATCCGGGTCTGGTTTTGTGGCTTCGACTGGCTCCGGTTTGCCGCTCAACCACTGGCGAACCAGTGCTTCAGTCTGGCGCACGGTGAGGCCGCGTGCGACAACGTGTCGCGCCCCTTCAACCTGTTGATTTTCCGGCAACCCGAGCAAAGCACGGGCATGACCCATTTCCAGATCACCGTGGGACAACATGGTCTTGATGACTTCCGGTAACGAAATCAGGCGCAACAGGTTCGCGACGGTAACCCGCGACTTGCCCACTGCTTCGGCCACCTGCTGCTGTGTCAGCTGGAATTCCTGTTGCAGACGCTGCAACGCCACCGCTTCCTCGATCGGATTGAGATCTTCACGCTGGATGTTTTCAATCAGCGCGATGGCGATAGCAGTTTCGTCCGGCACATCGCGCACCATCGCCGGAATAGTTTCCTGCCCGGCCTGCTGGCTGGCACGCCAGCGGCGCTCACCGGCGATGATCTCGAAACGACCGCCACCGATCGGGCGAACCACGATCGGTTGCATAACGCCTTGCGCCTTGATCGACTGAGCCAGCTCTTCAAGTGCCTGGGGATCCATATCACGACGCGGTTGATACTTGCCGCGCTGGAGCAAGTCCAGTGGCAGGTGTTGCAGCTCACGGTGATCGGCTTGCGCCGCCTGTTCTTCCAGCGAGCTGACTGTCGGACCACTCAGCAGTGCATCCAGTCCACGTCCGAGACCTCGTTTCTTGACGGCCATGGGGATTCCTTAAGTTGCCTGAGCGGCGGCGATGCGTGAGTTTTTGCGTTGGCGGCGAACCATCTCGCCTGCCAAAGCCAGATAGGCAATGGCGCCGCGCGATGCCTTGTCGTAAGCCAGCGCAGGCATGCCGTAGCTCGGGGCTTCGGCCAGACGAATGTTTCGCGGAATGACCGTGTCGTAGAGCTGCTCGCCGAAGTGTTCCTTGAGCTGAGCGGAGACGTCGTTCATCAGGCTCAGGCGTGGGTCGTACATCGTGCGCAGCAAACCTTCGACCTTGAGGTTCGGGTTCAGCAGCTCGGCAATACGCTTGATGTTATCCACAAGGTCGCTCAAGCCTTCGAGCGCGAAGTACTCGCACTGCATGGGGATGATGACCCCGTCGGCGGCGACCAACGCGTTCAGCGTCAGCATCGACAGCGACGGAGGGCAGTCGATCAAAATGTAATCGTAGTTTTCCCGGATCGGCGCCAGCGCACTGCGCAGGCGACTTTCCTTCATCTGCATTTCCAGCAGAACCACTTCGGCCGCTGTCAGGTCTCGGTTGGCCGGCAACAGCTGGTAACCACCGTGCTCGGAGTAGTGCATGGCCTGAGCCAGATCACATTCGCCGATCAGAAGGTCGTAGACCGAGTTTTCGAGACCATGTTTATCCACACCGCTACCCATGGTGGCGTTGCCTTGTGGATCGAGATCGATCAACAGCACCCGGCGCTTGGTCGCGACCAGGGATGCTGCGAGGTTGATACAGGTGGTGGTCTTGCCCACACCACCCTTCTGGTTCGCTATCGCGAATACCTTAGCCATTCTTGCTTGTGTTCCCAATCATGCCGTGCGGCGCAGTATCAGCAAATGGCGTTGGCCTTGGCAACCGGGTACGGCCAGGGCGTGTTCGCTATCGAGGTGGAAGTCTGCCGGCAATGCTACCAGCTCATCGGCGGGATGAACGCCCTTCATTGCCAGCCAACGTGTTTCGGTGTCGCCAAGGTGGCGAGTCCAGTTGCTGAAGTTTTCCATGCTGCTGAAGGCCCGGGAAATAATCCCGTTGAATGGCAATTCAGGCTGGAAGGCTTCGACGCGACTGTGGATAACTTGCAGGTTATCGAGTTTCAGTTCGAGTTTGACCTGGGTCAGGAAGCGGGTTTTCTTGCCGTTGCTGTCCAGGCAGGTCACCTGGGACTCGGGAAACAGGATCGCCAGCGGAATGCCTGGCATGCCACCGCCACTGCCAACGTCGAGCCAGCGGCCGTTTTCGATGAACGACATCACACTCAGACTATCGAGCAAATGACGGGACACCATTTCGTCCGGATCACGCACGGCGGTGAGGTTGTAGGCCTTGTTCCATTTGATCAACAGGGCCAGATAAGCCAGCAATTGCGCATGCTGGGTTTCTGTCAGCGTGACACCAAGCTGGCGAGCACCTGTGGATAACTCTTCTGCGTGTTGCGAAGTGACCAACGAACTCAAGCGCTTTGCTCCAACTGACGGCCCGCGCCGCGTTTTTTCAAATGAATCATCAACAGCGAAATGGCTGCCGGCGTTACGCCCGGGATACGCGAGGCCTGGCCCAAAGTCTCCGGACGTGTCGCACCGAGTTTGCTCTGGATCTCTTTGGAGAGACCGGAAATATTCGTGTAATCGATATCCACAGGCAGTCTGGTGTCCTCGCTGGCGCGCAGGCGGGCGATTTCATCCTGTTGACGATCGATGTAGCCGGCGTACTTGGTCTTGATTTCGACCTGCTCGGCAACCTGTGGATCTTCTGCGCCCCCACCGGTCACGGCGATCAAACCAGCGTAGTCGATTTCCGGGCGACTCAAGAGATTGAGCAGGTTGTATTCGTGGGTCAGAGGCGTGCCGAATTTTTCGGCAATGGCATCGCCCTGTTCGGTGCCCGGGCGGACCCAGGTGCTTTTCAGGCGCTGCTCTTCCAACTCGATGCTCTCGCGTTTTTTGCAGAACGCGGCCCAGCGCACGTCATCCACCAGACCCAGTTCGCGACCTTTTTCAGTCAAGCGCAGGTCGGCGTTGTCTTCCCGCAGGATCAGACGGTACTCGGCCCGGGAGGTGAACATCCGGTACGGCTCTTGAGTACCAAGGGTGATCAGGTCGTCGACCAATACGCCGATGTACGCTTCATCGCGACGCGGGCACCAGGCGTCTTTGCCTTGGGCACGCAGTGCAGCGTTGGTCCCGGCAAGCAAACCCTGGGCACCGGCTTCTTCGTAACCGGTCGTACCGTTGATTTGCCCGGCGAAGAACAAACCGCCGATGACTTTGGTTTCCAGGCTGTACTTCAGGTCTCGCGGATCGAAGTAGTCGTACTCGATGGCGTAGCCCGGACGCACGATGTGTGCGTTTTCCATCCCGCGGATCGATTGCACGATCTGCAATTGCACGTCAAACGGCAAGCTTGTGGATATTCCGTTCGGGTACAGCTCATGGGTGGTCAAACCTTCCGGTTCGATAAACACCTGATGGCTTTCCTTGTCAGCGAAGCGATGGATCTTGTCTTCGATCGACGGGCAATAACGCGGACCGATCCCTTCGATCTCACCGGCAGCGGAATACATCGGCGAACGATCGAGGTTCGCGGCAATGATTTCGTGAGTGCGAGCGTTGGTGTGTGTAATCCAGCAGCTGACTTGCTTCGGATGCTGCTCTTTGGACCCCATGAACGACATCACCGGGATCGGCGTATCACCCGGTTGTTCGGACATCACCGAGAAATCCACAGACCGCCCGTCGATACGCGGCGGAGTACCGGTTTTCAAACGGCCCACACGCAATGGCAGTTCACGCAGACGGTGAGCCAGCGCGATCGATGGCGGATCACCGGCGCGACCGCCGGAAAAATTCTGCAAACCGATGTGGATAAGTCCACCGAGGAACGTGCCGGTGGTCAACACCACGGAATCAGCGAAGAAACGCAGACCCATTTGCGTGACAACGCCCCGGACTTGCTCCTGCTCGACGATCAGGTCGTCTGCGGCCTGTTGAAATATCCACAGGTTCGGCTGATTTTCCAGGATCTCGCGGACAGCGGCCTTGTACAGAATACGGTCTGCCTGTGCGCGGGTTGCTCGCACAGCCGGACCTTTGCGGCTGTTCAACACGCGAAACTGGATACCGCCTTGATCGGTAGCCATGGCCATCGCGCCGCCGAGGGCGTCGATTTCCTTGACCAGGTGGCTTTTGCCGATCCCCCCGATGGCCGGATTGCAACTCATGGCACCGAGGGTTTCCACGTTATGCGTCAGCAACAGGGTTTTGACCCCCATACGTGCTGAGGCCAGTGCTGCCTCGGTACCGGCATGACCGCCGCCGATGACGATCACTTCAAAACGGGAAGGGAAATCCACCACGCACCTCGTGCCTGCTTAAGTAGGTAATTCAGGAATAGTTTGAGCTCAGGTTTTTGGACCTGGTCGACAAGTATAGGGACTTCGCACTTCCTAAAGAACCCTTTGCACAAAATTTAACCAGCTGTGGAAAAGTCGCGGTTATAGAAATTAAAAAGAAAGAAATTTATTAAATCTTTGTTTTTATGTTTATTTCTATGCGGCCTACTTTCTGTGGATAGATTGATACAGGCCTTTATTTTCAATGTGTACAGAGGTTCAAAACCCTGTGTTCATGTGCCAATGAGGCCCTTGGATAACCGGTGTAAGCCTGTGGATGAAAGGGTTGGTTATCCACAGAGCGGGTTATGTTCAGTTTTCGAGCCCTGTTATCAACCGACCTTAACTGCAGTTATTCACAGGGCTTAATCCACAGAAAAGCGCCGGAATGATCAAAATCCGGGCACATAAATGCCGCTCAAGCAAAAAGAATCCGCTCGGCACTCGGTGTTTGATCAAGAAAAGGAGAAAGCAGACAGGCTCGAATGGCCTGTCTGTGGACAACGAAGGGCGTTATTTACCGATGCAGAAGCTGGAAAAAATCCTTCCCAACAGATCATCGGAGCTGAATGCGCCGGTAATTTCCCCCAGGGCATGCTGAGCCTGTCGCAAATCCTCTGCCAGCAACTCGCCGGCACCGGCCAGAGTCAGCTGAGCGCGACCATGCTCGAGGGCGGCACTGGCATGACGCAATGCGTCCAGGTGACGCCTGCGTGCGCTGAAGCTGCTTTCCGACGTCTGTTCGTAACCCATGCAGGCCTTGAGGTGATCACGCAATAGATCAAGGCCATCACCGCCCGCCTTTGCGCTGAGGCTGATCGTCACGTGCCCGTCCTCGCTGACTTCCAGGGCGATGGCTTCGCCCGTAAGGTCTGCCTTGTTGCGGATCAGGGTGACTTTCGCGGGATCTGGACGGACTTCTAGAAACTCCGGCCACAATGCAAAAGGATCAAGTGCCTCTGGAGCGGTGGCATCGACGACCAGCAGCACTCGGTCCGCCTCACTGATCGCTTTCAATGCCCGTTCTACGCCGATTTTTTCTACATGATCATCGGTATCGCGCAGACCGGCGGTATCGACGACGTGCAACGGCATGCCATCGATGTGGATATGTTCTCGAAGTACATCCCGGGTAGTACCGGCAATTTCTGTCACGATCGCCGCTTCGCGACCGGCCAACGCATTGAGCAAACTCGATTTACCCGCATTCGGACGACCGGCAATCACCACCGTCATACCGTCACGCAGCAAGGCGCCCTGCCCGGCTTCACGCATAACGGTGGATAACTCGTCGCGTACTTTATCGAGCATGCTCAGGACATGGCCATCGGCGAGGAAGTCGATTTCTTCTTCCGGGAAATCGATTGCGGCTTCAACGTAGATACGCAGGCCAATCAGTTGCTCGGTGAGGTTATGCACACGTGCCGAAAATGCCCCTTGCAAGGAGCGCAGTGCATTTCGTGCAGCCTGCGCAGAACTGGCTTCGATCAGGTCGGCGATGGCTTCCGCCTGGGCGAGGTCCAGCTTGTCGTTCAGAAAGGCTCGCTCGCTGAATTCGCCTGGTCGGGCGAGCCGACAGCCCAATTCCAAACAACGTTTGAGCAACATATCGAGAACAATCGGGCCGCCGTGCCCCTGGAGTTCAAGCACATCTTCGCCGGTGAAAGAGTTGGGCCCGGGGAAATACAGCGCGATGCCCTGGTCGAGCACCTCGTCGTGTTCACTGAGAAAAGGCCCGTAATGGGCGTATCGCGGCTTGAGTTCGCGACCACTGAAGGCCTTGGCCGCTACGCTGGCCAACGGCCCGGAAATTCGGACGATGCCGACACCACCACGACCTTGGGCAGTCGCGACAGCGGCGATGGTTTCACGAGGAACGCTCATAAACCGGTATCCAGACAAAAGTGACAGATAGCAAAACGCCCCACTAGGGGGCGTTTTGAGTGGTTATCCACAGTGTAAATCAGGCAGCTGCTTTAGCGGCTGCTTCGATTTTACGTGTGATGTACCACTGTTGGGCAATCGACAGGCAGTTGTTCACTACCCAGTACAGCACCAGACCAGCCGGGAACCACAGGAAGAAGAAGGTGAAGATGATTGGCATCAGCTTCATCACCTTGGCCTGCATCGGATCCGGTGGAGTCGGGTTCAGCTGCTGCTGGATGAACATGGTTGCACCCATGATGATCGGCAGAATGAAGAACGGATCCTTGATCGACAGGTCAGTAATCCACAGCATGAACGGCGCTTGGCGCATTTCAACGCTTTCCAGCAGAACCCAGTACAGCGAGAGGAAAACCGGCATCTGCACGAGGATTGGCAAGCAGCCACCCAGCGGATTGATCTTCTCTTTTTTGTACAGCTCCATCATGGCCTGCGACATTTTCTGCCGGTCATCGCCATGTTGCTCTTTCAGCGCGGCCAGTTTCGGTGCTACTGCACGCATGCGCGCCATGGATTTGTAGCTGGCAGCCGACAGCGGGAAGAAAATCCCTTTGATCAGCATGGTCAGGAAGATGATCGACCAGCCCCAGTTACCCACAATGGCGTGGATATGTTGCAGCAACCAGAAGATCGGTTGAGCGATGAACCAGAGAATGCCGTAGTCGACAGTCAGCTCAAGGCCTGGGGACAACTCTTTTAGCACAGCCTGGCTTTTTGGACCGGCATAAAGAACAGCGCTGGTTTCAGCCTTGGCACCCGGTGCAACGGTCAAAGAAGGACCGGTGTAACCGATGATGTAGTTGCCTTTGCTGTCTTTACGGGTCTGGACGACGTTGTTATCGCCTTTGGCCGGAATCCACGCGGTGACGAAGTAGTGTTGCAACCAGGCAACCCACCCGCCAGTAACGGTTTCTTTCAACGGGGCCTTGTCCATGTCCTTCATGGACACTTTCTTGTACGGCTCCGAACTTGTCCACAGGGCAGCGCCCAGGTAAGTGGCGGTGCCAGTGGCGGTGGTCGAAGATGGATCGGCGCTGGCATCACGCTTGAGTTGCGCGAACATTGCACCGGACCAGGGCTGAGCGCTCTGGTTGTCGACCAGATAGGAGACGGTTACGTCATACAGGCCACGTTTCAGGGTGAAACGTTTGATGTAGTTGACGCCGTCCTTGCTGAACTTCAGGTCCACGACCAATTGGTCTTGACCGTCAGCCAGTTGATAAACCTTCTTCTCCGAGGAATAAACCGGACGACCGGCCGGGTTTGCATCCGGACCATTGGTGCCGATCAGACCGCTTTGTGCCAGATAAGTACGTTCGCTGCCATTATCGAACAGCTGGAACGGAATTTCCGGATGATCCTGGCGACGCGGGTAAAGCGGCAGCATCAGCTGGGCAACATCACCACCCTGTGGGTCGATAGCGAGTTCCAGTACATCCGTTTTGATCTGGATGAGGTCCTTGCTGGCGGCCACCGGCGTTTCGGCAGGTGCGCTGGTATCACTTGCGGCACGCGGAATGTCGTCACTGGCGGAAGCGTTATTGCCAGTGGCGGTGTCCGGCAAACCGGATGTAGTCGTACTGGAAGCAACATTCTGAGTCGGCAGGGCAGCCTGGCCATAGTCCTGGTTCCATTTAAGAACCATAACGTAGGACACGATTGCCAGGGCGACGATCAGGATCGTGCGTTTGATATCCATGATTACTCGGCCATCGAAGAAGAACGGGAGGTAGGGATAGGTGGAACCGGGTCATAACCACCGGGATTCCACGGATGACAGCGACCTAAACGACGAAAGGTCAGCCAGCCACCGCGCAGAAGGCCATGATTTTCAATGGCTTCCAACGCGTAGCAGGAACAACTGGGGTAGAAGCGACAGTGACTGGCCATCAGGGGACTAATGGCATAGCGATAAAACTGGATCGGAACGAGTGCCAGTTTACGCATCTGGACTGTCTACCCCTACAGTTTCGGTTTTGACTGCTGGTACCGGCGTGGTGCGAGCCAGACGCTTCCAGAGTTTGCCGAAATGCTGAATCAATTCGGGGTTTTCTACGTCACCCAAACCTTTGCGCGCGACGATAACTATGTCCCATCCGACCAGTGAGTCCTGGTTCAGGCGAAACGATTCGCGCATCAGACGTTTGAGGCGATTGCGCTCGACGGAGAGCTTTACGCTCTTTTTCCCGATAACCAGCCCGAGACGGGGGTGATCAAGATCGTTGTTGCGCGCAAGGAGCAGGAGATTTTTCCCCGGAACCTTGCCGGTAGGGGAGTCAAAGACTGCCTTGAAATGCCGGGGGGTAAGCAGGCGCTTTTCCCGACTGAAGTCCTGACTCACCTCCAGTGCCGGCTTATCAAACTGCCAGACGCGCACGACCTTTGGCGCGACGACGCGACAGAACGGCACGACCGTTCTTGGTAGCCATGCGAGCACGGAAACCGTGGGTACGAGCGCGTTTGATAGTGCTTGGTTGGAAAGTACGTTTCATTGTCGTGTTACCTGGTTCGTCCACAACGGGCCGGAATGGCCCCCGTTTTAAGAGACCGGGGATTCTAGAGAAAGCAAGCCTCTAGGTCAATTTCCAACCAACGTTTCCCTATAAATAGATCTCCAGCGGTTTTTCAGCGTTTGCCCGTGACGTAGATATAAAAATAAGAAAGGAAAGTATTTAAAGCTTTTCTGTAAAGCTTATAAAAGCTAGGTACCCCATCTGCTGTGGATAACTCATTCAAAGCCTTGTTATCCATGATGTACAGAGAATGACAACTACAGTGGAAAACAGTGTTCAGCCTGTGCTGCGCTGTCGGATAACCTGTGTGTGAAACGGGCTGTTATCCACAGGCTGGTTATCCACCGAGTTTCGCCCCCACTTGTGCAAAGATCTTAAGCCTGGTTATCCACAGGGCTTATGCACAGACCATTGGTCGTCTTTTTTGAGCAGGGAGCACTGACTCTTCCTTTATGAGGAGCCACCTTCATGTGGATAAGTCGGCGTCTGGTCGCTACAATGGCCGCTTGTTTTTGCCTCACCGGCTTTCAACTTAGGGGATATCCGTGTCAGTGGAACTTTGGCAGCAGTGCGTGGAGCTTTTGCGCGAAGAGCTGCCTGCCCAACAATTCAACACTTGGATCCGTCCACTACAGGTCGAAGCCGAAGGCGACGAGTTGCGTGTCTACGCACCGAATCGCTTCGTGCTGGACTGGGTCAACGAAAAGTACCTGGGTCGTGTCCTTGAACTGCTTGATGAGCACGGCAACGGCATGGCGCCAGTGCTTTCCTTATTAATAGGCAGTAAACGCAGTTCTGCACCTCGCGCAGCGCCCAATGCTCCACTGGCTGCTGCTGCTTCACAGGCGCAGGCTGCCCAGGTATCCGCCAATTCGCCGACACCTGCACCTACTGCTGCGACGAAGCGTGCGCCCGCTCAGAAAGTCGTTGAGGTCACCGAGGAAGAACCTTCCCGTGACAGCTTTGACCCGATGGCTGGTGCCAGCTCGCAACAGGCCCCGGTCCGTTCGGAACAGCGAACTGTGCAGGTGGAAGGAGCGCTCAAGCACACCAGCTATCTGAACCGCACCTTTACCTTTGAAAACTTCGTTGAAGGCAAGTCCAACCAACTGGCCCGGGCAGCAGCCTGGCAGGTGGCAGACAACCCTAAGCATGGCTACAACCCGCTCTTCCTTTATGGCGGCGTCGGCTTGGGTAAAACCCACTTGATGCATGCTGTGGGTAACCACCTGTTAAAGAAGAACCCGAACGCGAAGGTTGTTTACCTGCACTCCGAGCGTTTCGTCGCGGACATGGTCAAGGCCCTGCAACTGAACGCAATCAACGAGTTCAAGCGCTTCTACCGTTCGGTGGATGCCTTGCTCATCGATGACATTCAGTTTTTCGCTCGTAAGGAGCGTTCCCAGGAAGAGTTTTTCCACACCTTCAACGCCCTGCTTGAAGGTGGTCAGCAGGTCATTCTCACCAGTGACCGCTACCCGAAAGAAATCGAAGGCCTTGAAGAGCGCCTGAAATCCCGCTTCGGCTGGGGGCTGACGGTCGCTGTCGAGCCGCCGGAGCTGGAAACCCGCGTAGCAATTCTGATGAAGAAGGCCGACCAGGCCAAAGTCGAACTGCCTCACGACGCCGCGTTCTTCATTGCCCAGCGCATTCGTTCCAACGTACGTGAACTGGAAGGCGCGCTGAAACGGGTGATCGCCCACTCGCACTTCATGGGTCGCGACATCACCATCGAGTTGATCCGCGAATCTCTGAAGGACCTCTTGGCCCTACAAGATAAACTGGTCTCTGTGGATAACATTCAGCGCACCGTCGCCGAGTACTACAAGATCAAGATCTCCGACTTGCTGTCCAAGCGCCGTTCGCGTTCGGTCGCCCGTCCGCGTCAGGTCGCCATGGCGTTGTCCAAGGAACTCACCAACCACAGCCTGCCGGAAATTGGCGATGTGTTTGGCGGACGAGACCACACGACGGTTTTGCACGCCTGCCGCAAGATCAACGAACTTAAGGAATCCGACGCGGACATCCGCGAGGACTACAAGAACCTGCTGCGCACGCTGACCACTTGATGACCAGCGCAGCTTATTAAGGCAAGGGACTAGACCATGCATTTCACCATTCAACGCGAAGCCCTGTTGAAACCCCTGCAACTGGTCGCAGGCGTCGTCGAACGCCGACAGACCTTGCCGGTGCTCTCAAACGTGCTGCTGGTTGTCGAAGGCCAGCAATTGTCGCTGACCGGTACCGACCTGGAAGTCGAGCTGGTCGGTCGTGTTCAACTCGAAGAACCCGCAGATCCTGGCTCCATCACCGTGCCTGCGCGCAAGCTGATGGACATCTGCAAGAGCCTGCCTAACGATGCGCTGATCGACATCAAGGTCGATGAGCAAAAGCTTGTGGTGAAAGCCGGCCGTAGCCGTTTCACCCTGTCGACCCTGCCGGCAAATGATTTCCCAACGGTAGAAGAAGGCCCTGGTTCGCTGACGTGCAGTCTTGAGCAAAGCAAACTGCGCCGTCTGATCGAACGCACCAGCTTCGCCATGGCCCAGCAGGATGTGCGTTACTACCTCAATGGCATGCTGCTGGAAGTTTCCGCTGGCGTGATCCGCGCGGTGGCCACCGACGGTCACCGTCTGGCCATGTGCTCGATGCAGGCGGATATCGGTCAGCCGGATCGTCACCAGGTCATCGTGCCGCGCAAGGGTATCCTCGAACTGGCGCGTCTGCTCACCGAGCCGGATGGCAACGTCAGCATCGTGCTGGGCCAGCATCATATCCGCGCCACCACTGGCGAATTCACCTTCACCTCGAAACTGGTTGACGGTAAATTCCCAGACTATGAGCGCGTTCTGCCGAAGGGCGGTGACAAGCTGGTTCTCGGCGATAGACAAGCACTGCGTGAAGCCTTCAGCCGGACCGCGATTCTGTCCAACGAGAAGTACCGCGGTATCCGTCTGCAACTGGCGGCGGGTCAGTTGAAAATCCAGGCGAACAACCCGGAACAGGAAGAGGCCGAAGAAGAAGTGGGCGTTGAATACAACGGCGGTTCCCTTGAGATCGGTTTCAACGTGAGCTATCTGCTCGACGTATTGGGCGTGATGACCACTGAGCAGGTTCGTCTGATCCTGTCCGACTCCAACAGCAGTGCGCTGGTGCAAGAGTCCGACAATGACGATTCGGCCTACGTCGTCATGCCGATGCGTCTGTAACCATGTTCAGCGAAAGCTAGATGTCATTAAGTCGCGTCTCGGTCACCGCGGTGCGCAATCTGCACCCGGTGACCATCTCCCCCTCCCCCCGAATCAATATTCTTTACGGCGCCAACGGCAGCGGCAAAACCAGTGTCCTGGAAGCCATACACCTGCTGGGGCTTGCCCGTTCGTTTCGTAGCACTCGTTTATTGCCGGTCATTCAGTACGAACAGTTGGCGTGCACGGTATTTGGGCAGGTCGAACTCGCCGAGGGTGGACAGAGTGCCTTGGGGATCTCGCGGGACCGTCAGGGCGAGTTTCAAATCCGCATCGACGGGCAGAATGCTCGGAGCGCCGCACAACTGGCCGAGATCCTGCCTCTACAACTGATCAACCCTGACAGCTTCCGCTTGCTCGAAGGTGCGCCGAAGATTCGCCGCCAGTTTCTCGATTGGGGTGTGTTCCACGTGGAACCCCGCTTCATGTCCACATGGCAGCGCTTGCAGAAGGCCCTGCGCCAGAGAAACTCTTGGCTGCGGCATGGTACACTTGACGCCGTTTCGCAAGCGGTTTGGGATAGGGAACTGTGTCAGGCCAGCGCTGAAATCGATGAATACCGTCGCGCTTATATCAAAGCCTTGAAACCAGTCTTTGAACAAACCCTGAGCGAGTTGGTTGAGCTTGAGGGCCTAACGCTCAGCTATTACCGGGGTTGGGACAAGGACCGAGAGCTGAGCGCTGTGCTCGCCGGTTCCCTGCAACGGGATCAGCAAATGGGTCATACCCAAGCCGGTCCACAACGTGCTGATTTGCGCCTTAGATTAGGCGCACACAATGCCGCGGACATCTTGTCTCGAGGCCAGCAGAAGTTGGTGGTCTGTGCATTGCGGATTGCTCAAGGGCACTTGGTTAGCCAAGCCCGTCGCGGGCAGTGTATTTATCTGGTGGATGACTTGCCGTCCGAATTGGACGAGCACCACCGTCGCGCCCTTTGCCGCTTGCTGGAAGACTTACGCTGCCAGGTATTTATCACCTGTGTAGATCACGAATTATTGAGGGAAGGCTGGCAGACGGAAACGCCAGTCGCCCTGTTCCACGTGGAACAGGGCCGTATCACCCAGACCCACGACCATCGGGAGTGAAGGCATTGAGCGAAGAAAATACGTACGACTCAACGAGCATTAAAGTGCTGAAAGGCCTGGATGCCGTACGCAAACGTCCCGGTATGTATATTGGCGACACCGATGATGGCAGCGGTCTGCACCACATGGTGTTCGAGGTGGTCGATAACTCGATCGACGAAGCGCTCGCCGGCCATTGCGACGACATCAGCATCATCATCCACCCGGATGAGTCCATCACCGTTCGTGACAACGGCCGTGGCATCCCGGTAGACGTTCATAAAGAAGAAGGCGTTTCGGCAGCCGAGGTCATCATGACTGTGCTGCACGCCGGCGGTAAGTTCGACGACAACTCCTATAAAGTCTCCGGCGGCCTGCACGGTGTAGGTGTGTCGGTAGTGAACGCACTGTCCAAAGAACTGATCCTGACTGTTCGCCGTAGCGGCAAGATCTGGGAACAAACATACGTCCACGGTGTTCCGCAAGAGCCGATGAAAATCGTTGGCGAGAGCGAAACCACAGGCACTCAGATTCACTTCAAGCCTTCGGCTGAAACCTTCAAGAACATCCACTTCAGCTGGGACATCCTGGCCAAGCGGATTCGTGAATTGTCCTTCCTTAACTCCGGTGTCGGCATCGTCCTGAAGGATGAACGCAGCGGCAAGGAAGAGCTGTTCAAGTATGAAGGCGGCCTCCGTGCGTTTGTTGAATACCTGAACACCAACAAGACAGCGGTCAACCAGGTGTTCCACTTCAACATTCAGCGTGAAGACGGCATCGGCGTGGAAATCGCCTTGCAGTGGAACGACAGCTTCAACGAGAACCTGTTGTGCTTCACCAACAACATTCCGCAGCGCGATGGCGGTACTCACCTGGTGGGTTTCCGTTCCGCTCTGACGCGTAACCTGAACACCTACATCGAAGCCGAAGGTCTGGCGAAGAAACACAAAGTCGCGACCACCGGTGACGATGCCCGCGAAGGCTTGACGGCGATCATTTCGGTGAAAGTACCGGATCCGAAGTTCAGCTCCCAGACCAAAGACAAGCTTGTGTCTTCCGAAGTGAAGACCGCGGTTGAACAGGAAATGGGTAAGTACTTCTCCGACTTCCTGCTGGAAAACCCGAACGAAGCCAAACTGGTCGTTGGCAAGATGATCGATGCGGCTCGTGCGCGTGAAGCCGCGCGCAAAGCCCGTGAGATGACACGTCGTAAAGGCGCACTGGATATCGCTGGCCTGCCGGGCAAACTGGCTGACTGCCAGGAAAAAGACCCTGCCCTGTCCGAACTGTACCTCGTGGAAGGTGACTCTGCTGGCGGTTCCGCCAAGCAGGGACGTAACCGTCGCACCCAGGCCATCCTGCCGCTCAAGGGCAAGATTCTCAACGTCGAGAAGGCGCGCTTCGACAAGATGATCTCTTCGCAGGAAGTGGGCACTTTGATCACCGCGCTGGGTTGTGGCATCGGCCGTGACGAGTACAACATCGACAAGTTGCGCTATCACAACATCATCATCATGACCGATGCTGACGTCGACGGTTCGCACATCCGTACCCTGCTGCTGACCTTCTTCTTCCGTCAGTTGCCGGAGCTGATTGAGCGTGGCTACATCTACATCGCTCAGCCGCCGTTGTACAAAGTGAAGAAAGGCAAGCAAGAGCAATACATCAAAGACGACGACGCCATGGAAGAGTACATGACGCAGTCGGCTCTGGAAGATGCAAGCCTGCACCTGAACGAAGAAGCCCCTGGCATCTCCGGTGAAGCGCTTGAGCGCCTGGTGAATGACTTCCGTCTGGTGATGAAGACCCTCAAGCGACTCTCGCGCCTGTACCCTCAGGAGTTGACCGAGCACTTCATCTACCTGCCAGCGGTGAGCATGGATCAGCTGTCTGATCATGCAGCGATGCAGGATTGGCTGGCTCAATACGAAGTTCGCTTGCGCACTGTCGAGAAGTCCGGTCTGGTGTACAAAGCCAGCCTTCGTGAAGACCGTGAACGTAACGTCTGGCTGCCTGAGGTCGAACTGATCTCCCACGGCCTGTCGAACTACGTCACCTTCAACCGCGACTTCTTTGGCAGCAACGACTATAAAACGGTCGTTTCCCTGGGTGCTCAGCTGAGCACCCTGCTCGACGATGGCGCGTACATCCAGCGTGGCGAGCGCAAGAAGCCGGTCACCGAGTTCAAGGAAGCCCTTGAATGGCTGATGGCTGAAAGCACCAAGCGTCACACCATCCAGCGATACAAAGGTCTGGGCGAGATGAACCCGGATCAGCTGTGGGAAACCACCATGGACCCAGCACAGCGCCGGATGCTCAAAGTGACCATCGAAGACGCCATTGGCGCGGACCAGATCTTCAACACTCTGATGGGTGATGCGGTCGAACCTCGCCGTGACTTCATCGAAAGCAACGCCCTGGCGGTTTCCAACCTGGACTTCTGATCCGGGTCGGCACCAACGAAAAGGCCAATGCATTTGCGTTGGCCTTTTTTTATGCCTGTGTCCCGTCCTGAATAAGGTTACACCTTCTGACCTATTTTCAGGAGGGAGCAATGGATTCGGGGAAAAGGCGCAGTCAGCGCGATTACACGCTGGCTTTTAAATTGTCGGTGGTCGATCAGGTCGAAAAGGGCGAGTTGAGTTATAAAGAGGCTCAACGGCGCTATGGCATCCAGGGTCGGTCAACGGTGTTGGTGTGGTTACGCAAGCATGGTCGGCAGGATTGGAGCCAAGGCGCGTCTATTCGAGTGCTGAGGAAGAGTTCCATGGCCGAGTCCACGGTACCGCTGTCACCCGAGCAGCGGATCAAAGAGCTTGAAGAACAGCTTGAACTGAGCAATCAAAAGGCTCAGTTTTTCGAGGCTGTCGTAAACGTCTTGAAGAACGACTACGGTGTATCCATCGTAAAAAAGCGACCCGGCAAGTCCTCGCGCAAGGGCAAGTCAAAGACCTGAGTATCAGCAGGGCTTGCCTGTTCATGGGCATTTCACGTCAGGCTTATTACAAGCGCAACCGAGCGTTTGATGCGAAGGCTGGCGACGATCAAAAGGTCGTGGATTTCGTCTTGGAAAAGCGGCGGCGCCAGCCAAGGCTGGGAACACGCAAGCTGCATTATATGCTGCATGCCGAAGCAGAAACGAGTCTGCGGGTGGGGCGCGATCGCCTGTTCAGCATCCTGCGAGAAGCGCGAGAATTGGTCCCTCGCAAGCGGGCATACCACAAGACCACCCACAGCCATCATCGATTTCGCCGCCATCCAAACCTACTCAAGGCAGGCCCGCAGCAAATCATTGCCTGTGCTCCTGAGCAAGTTTGGGTTGCGGATATAACCTATCTGCCTACCCAGGAGAGCGTTGCTTATCTGAGCCTGATCACCGACGCCTACTCGCGCAAAATAGTGGGACATCATGTGCATGAGAGCTTGCATACAGAGTCGGTGCTCAAAGCGCTGAAGAAGGCTGTAGGAGGAAGGAAAACCAAGCAGCCGCTGGTTCATCACTCAGACCGTGGGGCGCAGTATTGCTCCGACCTTTATCAGCGTTTTCACACCAAGCACGGGGTCATTTGTTCGATGACCGATGGCTATGACTGCTATCAGAACGCGATGGCGGAGCGAATAAACGGGATTTTGAAGACGGAGTTTTTGCTGCATCGCCCCAAGAACCTGGCCGACGCGGTGAGAATGGTTGATGAATCGGTGCTGATCTACAACGCGGAGCGGCCACATCTGGCCTTGAAATACAAAACGCCCGATGCGGTGCATCGGGCGTTTTGAGACTGAAACAGGTGTAAACCTATTTCAGGACTAGACACTGCATTTTTTCGCCAATGGGCCTTGAATAGTTTCGTGGCAGCGTTGATTTACGAGCCCTGTGTAAGACCGAATTGTTACCGTCGTTCGGGCATAAAAAAACCGGCTATATCAGCCGGTTTTTTTTGCGTCCGAAAAAAACTTATGCACGGATTCATCGTTTTTTTAGTTTTATAAAATATGTAATGAAAACATGCAGTTAAAACTAATAAGTAACCATTTTCAAAGAAACGGTGCACAGGTTATCCACAAATCTCAGACAGCCAACGAGTCGTTAGGGGACGGCGCTTGTGAGACCGGCGGAAGCGATCCCATTTCCCGCTGCATTTGCTCGTTCCAGGCTTGAACACGGTCGTTCAATTCGGCAATCGCTCGCGGGCCGCTACCTTCGGCGTACATCGGAACGCCGATGATTACGGTGATCACCCCCGGCTTCTTGGCCCAACCGGTTTTCGGCCAGAATTTTCCGGCATTGTGTGCTATCGGCAGTACGGGAAGATTGGCATTGACCGCCAATGCGGTGCCACCCCGGGAGAATTTACCGATAGTGCCGAAAGGAACGCGTGTGCCTTCAGGGAAAATCAGTACCCAGACGTTGTCTTTGAGCAGTTCATCGCCCTTCTTCGCCACATGTTTGAGTGCGGCTTTCGGGTTGTCGCGGTCGATGGCGATCGGCCGTAGCATCGCCATGGCCCATCCAAAGAAGGGCACGTAGAGCAATTCACGCTTGAGCACTTGGCTTAACGGTGAGAAGTAGGCGGAAAGAAAAAACGTTTCCCACGTGCTCTGGTGGTTCGACTGAATTACGCAGGGCTGTTCAGGGACATTCTCGGCGCCTTTGATTTCGTAGCGGATGCCCAGAAAGACTTTGCTCAGCCACAGTGCGCACCGGCACCAATACACGTTGATGAAGCGATAACGCGCCTTGAAAGGCAGAAAAGGCGCAATAAAGAAACTCAGGCTGCACCACAGCAAAGAGCTGGTGCCCAGCAGCAGGTAAAAGAGGAAGGTTCTGATCGCCTGCAATATCGACATGGTGACGGTTACCGTTGCGGGAATTGCCCGCCTGTATAAAGCGCACTCCTGATCAATCCTTTATCAGGCATTTCAGAAGCACTCTAATTGTGGATAAGTTCTGCGGCAATCGCCGCCAGATCGTCAAAAATCAATGTGCCAACCGGTAGGGTCAAGCCCTGAGTCTTTACGCCTTTTCCGGTCTTTACCAAAACTGGCTGTGAATCGACGGCTTTGGCGGCTTCCAGGTCACCAAGGCTGTCGCCGACGAACCAAAGATTGGTCAGCGACACGTTGTAATGCCCGGCGATGGTTTTCAGCATCCCGGGTTTCGGCTTGCGGCAATCGCAGCCTTCATCCGGCCCGTGGGGGCAATAGACGATCAGCCCGACTTCACCACCCTGCTCTGCCACCAGAGCGCGCAAGCGCTCGTGCATGGCATCGAGGGTGGCAAGGTCGTAATAGCCTCGAGCAATGCCCGACTGGTTGGTAGCGACCGCTACCGTCCAGCCGGCCTTGCTCAACTGCGCGATGGCTTCGATCGAACCGGGGAGTGGAATCCACTCCTCTACCGACTTGATGTAAGCGTCGGAGTCGTAATTGATCACTCCGTCCCGATCGAGAATCAGCAGTTTCAACAGCAATCCCTCAACCCAGCAGCGAAATGTCGGCGACGCCAAGGAACAGCCCACGCAGACGCGCCAGCAACGCATAACGGTTGGCGCGGACGTTGGCGTCTTCGGCGTTGACCATCACTGCTTCGAAGAAAGCATCCACCGGCTCGCGCAAGGCGGCCAGGCGTGCCAGCGATTCGCTGTACTGGCGTGCCGCAGCCATCGGCTGAACCGCCTGGTCGGCCTGCTGGATCGCCGAATACAGGGAGAACTCGTTGGCGTTATCGAAGTACTTGGCTTCCACGACGGTCGGGACGGAGCCTTCAACCTTGCTCAGCAAGTTCGATACACGCTTGTTCACGGCGGCCAATGCAGCGGCTTCCGGCAATTTGCGGAAGGCCTGCACCGCTTGTACGCGCTGGTCGAAGTCCAGGGCCGAACCCGGCTTCAGGGCGCGAACCGACAGGTAGGTCGCGACATCCACGCCTTCGTCTTCGTAACGGGCACGCAGACGGTCGAAGATGAACTCCAGTACCGAGTCGTTAAGGCCGGCAGCCTTGACCTTGGTACCGAACGCGTTCACGGCGAAAGCCACGGCGTCGTTCAGATCCAGGTCCAGTTGCTTCTCGATCAGGATACGCAGTACGCCCAACGCAGCACGGCGCAGTGCGTACGGGTCTTTGCTGCCGGTTGGCAGCATGCCGATGCCGAAGATGCCGACCAGGGTGTCGAGCTTGTCGGCAATGGCCACGGCCGCACCTGTCAGCGTGGCAGGCAGTTCAGCGCCGGCACCGCGGGGCATGTACTGCTCGTTCAGCGCCAGCGCGACATCTTCCGGCTCGCCATCGTTGAGGGCGTAGTAGTAACCGGCGACACCTTGCATCTCCGGGAACTCGCCGACCATCTCGGTCGACAGGTCGCACTTGGACAGCAGGCCTGCGCGGGCAGCCCATGCAGCGTTGCCACCAATGCGCTGAGCGATGAACGCAGCGAGCCTGGAAACGCGCTCGGCCTTGTCATAGACGCTACCGAGTTTTTCCTGGAACACCACGTTCTGCAGGCGCAGGTTGAAGTCTTCGAGTTTCTGCTTCTTGTCTTGCTTGAAGAAGAACTCGGCGTCGGTCAGGCGTGGGCGAACCACTTTCTCGTTACCGGCGATGATCTGCTGCGGGTCTTTGCTCTCGATGTTGGCCACGGTAATGAAACGTGGCAGCAACTTGCCTTCGGCATCCAGCAGGCAGAAATACTTCTGGTTGTCCTGCATGGTGGTGATCAGTGCTTCTTGTGGCACGTCGAGGAAACGTTCCTCGAACGAGCACACCAGCGGCACCGGCCATTCAACCAGTGCGGTCACTTCGTCGAGCAGGGCTGGCGGAACGATTGCCGTGCCTTCCTGACGGGTGGCCAGCTCTTCGGTGCGCTTGCTGATGATCTCGCGACGCTCGTTGGCGTCGGCCAGCACGTAGGCGGCACGCAGGTCGGCCAGGTAGCTGGACGGCGAACCGATGCGCACGTTTTGTGGATGATGGAAGCGGTGACCACGGGAATCACGGCCAGCCTTCTGGGCCAGGATGGTGCAGTCGATGACCTGGTCGCCGAGCAGCATCACCAGCCATTGGGTCGGACGCACGAATTCTTCTTTGCGCGCACCCCAACGCATGCGTTTCGGGATCGGCAAGTCGTTCAGCGAATCTTCGACGATGGTCGGCAGCAGGCTCGCGGTCGGCTTGCCGGCGATGCTTTGGCTGTAGCGCAGTTTCGGGCCGCTCTGATCGATTTCGCTCAGGTCGACGCCGCACTTCTTGGCAAAGCCCAGTGCCGCTTGGGTCGGGTTGCCTTCAGCATCGAACGCGGCCTGACGTGGCGGGCCATCGAGGTTGATGCTGCGATCCGGCTGCTGGGTGGCCAGTGCGGTGATCAGCACGGCCAGACGGCGCGGCGCGGCATAAACGGTTTTGGTCTCGTAGTTCAGGCCGGCAGCTTGCAGGCCCTTGTCGATACCGGCGAGGAACGCCTCGGCCAAGGTGTTCAAGGCTTTGGGTGGCAGTTCTTCAGTGCCCAGTTCAACCAGAAAATCCAGAGCACTCATTGTGCAGCCTCCAGCTTGGCCAGTACTTCGTCACGCAGGTCCGGGGTCGCCATCGGGAAGCCCAGCTTGGCGCGAGCCAGCAGGTAGGCTTGCGCAACGGAACGCGCCAGGGTGCGTACACGCAGTATGTATTGCTGACGCGCGGTCACGGAAATCGCCCGGCGTGCATCCAGCAGGTTGAAGGTATGGGAAGCCTTCAACACCATTTCGTAGCTCGGCAACGGCAGCGGCTGGTCGAGTTCGATCAGGCGCTTGGCTTCGCTTTCGTAGAAATCGAACAGTTCGAACAGCTTCTCGACGTTGGCGTGTTCGAAGTTGTAGGTCGACTGCTCCACTTCGTTCTGGTGGAACACATCGCCGTAGGTCACTTTGCCCATTGGGCCGTCAGCCCAGACCAGGTCGTAGACCGAGTCCACGCCTTGCAGGTACATGGCCAGACGCTCAAGACCGTAGGTGATCTCGCCGGTCACCGGGTAGCACTCGATGCCGCCCGCTTGCTGGAAGTAGGTGAACTGGGTTACTTCCATGCCGTTGAGCCAGACTTCCCAGCCCAGACCCCAGGCGCCGAGGGTCGGCGATTCCCAGTTGTCTTCGACGAAGCGGATGTCGTGGACCAGCGGGTCCAGGCCGACGTGCTTGAGCGAGCCCAGATACAGTTCCTGGAAGTTGTCCGGGTTCGGCTTCAGAACGACCTGGAACTGGTAGTAGTGTTGAAGACGGTTCGGGTTTTCGCCGTAGCGCCCGTCGGTCGGGCGACGGCTAGGCTGCACATAGGCGGCGTTCCAGGTTTCCGGGCCAATGGCGCGCAGAAATGTTGCTGTGTGGAAAGTGCCGGCGCCTACTTCCATATCGTAGGGCTGAAGTACCACGCAACCTTGCTCGGCCCAGTATTGCTGGAGGGCGAGGATCAAGTCTTGGAAGGTACGCACGGCTGGCGTAGGCTGGCTCACGAAATTCACCTGTTTCTTGGGCTGCGATTTAAAGAGCGGGAGTATACCCGATTCGTTGCTGCGCACGCCCCCTGGAGCCTTATGCCACGCTGCTTTTGGTGTTCCGAAGATCCGCTGTACATGGCTTATCACGATCAGGAGTGGGGCACGCCGCTACGCGATGCGCAGGGTTTGTTCGAGTTGCTTTTGCTCGAAGGGTTCCAGGCCGGCCTTTCCTGGATCACTGTGCTGCGTAAACGCGAGCATTATCGCCAGGTCATGTTCGGTTTTGATGTCCAGCGCGTGGCGCAGATGAGCGACGCGGAAATCGACGAACTGATGCTCGATCGGGGCATCATCCGCAACCGCCTCAAACTCAATGCGGCCCGGCGCAATGCCCAAGCCTGGCTGGCGCTGGAGGACCCTGTAGCGTTTCTCTGGTCGTTCGTCGGTGGTGTGCCGGTGATCAATCATTTCAAGGATCGCAGCGAAGTTCCGGCCGTTACGCCATCCGCCGTGGAGATGAGCAAGGGCCTGAAAAAAGCCGGTTTCACGTTCGTCGGGCCGACCATCTGCTACGCGCTGATGCAGGCCTCAGGCATGGTCATGGACCACACGCGCGATTGTGACCGCTACGCGCTGTTGGCGAACGGCGGTTAGAATGGCCGCCTCGTACACAGCACAAGATCAGGAGTGACCTGTGGATAAGTTTAAAGGCGCCTTGCTGGTAGGCGCTCTGCGGCTCTTTGCCCTGCTTCCGTGGCGAGCGGTGCAGGCCGTCGGCTCGGCGATTGGCTGGATGATGTGGAAAATCCCGAACCGTTCCCGTGACGTGGTGCGGATCAACCTGTCCAAGTGTTTTCCGGACATGGACCCGGCAGAGCGTGAGCGCCTCGTCGGTCAGAGCCTCAAAGATATCGGCAAGTCACTGACCGAAAGTGCATGCGCCTGGATCTGGCCGGCCCAGCGCTCCATCGACCTGGTGCGCGAGGTCGAAGGCCTCGACATATTGAAGGACGCCCTCGCCTCCGGCAAAGGTGTGGTCGGCATCACCAGCCACCTGGGCAATTGGGAAGTGCTGAACCACTTCTATTGCAGCCAGTGCAAACCGATCATTTTCTATCGTCCACCGAAGTTGAAGGCGGTGGATGAATTGCTGCAAAAGCAGCGGGTACAGCTGGGCAACAAGGTCGCTGCTTCCACCAAGGAAGGCATCCTCAGCGTCATCAAGGAAGTGCGCAAAGGTGGTGCAGTGGGGATTCCCGCTGACCCGGAACCGTCCGAATCCGCCGGGATCTTTGTACCGTTCTTCGCGACCCAGGCGCTGACCAGCAAATTTGTGCCCAACATGCTTGCCGGCGGCAAAGCGGTCGGTGTGTTCCTGCATGCATTGCGCCTGCCGGACGGTTCTGGCTACAAAGTGATCCTGGAAGCCGCGCCCGAGGCCATGTACAGCACCGATACGAAGGAATCCTGCGCGGCCATGAGTAAAGTGGTCGAGCGTTATGTCGGGGCGTATCCGAGCCAGTACATGTGGAGCATGAAGCGCTTCAAGAAACGTCCGCCGGGCGAAGAGCGTTGGTATTGAGTCGATTGGCATGATCTGTGGATAGCCTGGCGTCGGGGTTATCCACAACCGTTCATTCAAGGGCGCAGAAGATGTCCGAACACCGCAAGTCGTTCCGAATCAAGATCAGTCACGAAAGCTTTGGCGATTGCCTGGGGCAGACGCGCAACCTGTCGACCACCGGCGTTTACGTCAAGCATCCGCAACTGTCGGCCCTGCCCCGGGGGGCGGTGGTTTACGGTCAGGTGCAGGACTTGCCCACAGGTGCGCCGCGGGTGCGCATGGAAGTGGTGCAAGTGGATGCCGAAGGCATCGGTTTGCGTTATCTCTGATCAGTGCGCCTGACGCTCGAGCTTCTTCAGGAACACCATCATTTCCTTTTCTGCCTGCTTGTCGCCATGGGCGCGAGCGGCCTCAAGGCCTTGCTCCCAGGCTCGGCGCGCTGCTGCATGGTCCGCCAGCGCCAGATGGGCTTTACCCAGTAGTTTCCAGGCCGCTGAATACTTCGGGTCGAGCTCGACGCAGCGCTGGAAATGTTCAGCAGCCTTGGCGTTCTCCCCTAGATCCAGATAACCCTTGCCCAGGCCGAAGCGCAGCAATGCGTTATCCACACCCTTGGCGAGCATTTTTTCCAGGGATTCGATCATGGAGGAGTTTCCGAATGGTTGTCGTTTTCGAAATCGCCTTCGCTGGCAAGCCAGCTCCTACAGGTTATGCGCGATTCTATGTAGGAGCTGGCTTGCCAGCGAAGGCGGTCTAAGGGATCAGAAGAAACTCAACCCCACATGGAACAGCTTCTCCACATCGCGAATATGCTTTTTATCCACAAGGAACAGAATCACATGGTCACCCGCCTCGATCACGGTGTCATCGTGGGCGATGATCACTTCTTCGTCGCGGATGATCGCGCCGATCGTGGTACCTGGCGGTAAACCGATATTTTCGATGGCCTTGCCGATCACCTTGCTCGATTTCACATCGCCATGGGCGATCGCCTCGATGGCTTCTGCCGCCCCCCGGCGCAGTGAGTGCACGCTGACGATGTCTCCACGGCGAACGTGGGCCAGCAAGGTGCCAATGGTCGCCAGTTGCGGGCTGATGGCGATGTCGATGTCGCCGCCCTGGATCAGGTCGACGTAGGCCGGGTTGTTGATGATGGTCATCACCTTCTTCGCCCCCAGGCGCTTGGCCAGCAGCGATGACATGATGTTGGCTTCGTCGTCGTTGGTCAGGGCCAGGAACAGATCCGCGTCGGCGATGTTCTCTTCCATCAGCAGGTCGCGGTCCGAGGCACTGCCCTGTAACACCACGGTACTGTCGAGATGATCCGAAAGATGTCGGCAACGCGCCGGGTTCATCTCGATGATTTTCACCTGATAGCGGCTCTCGATGGCCTCGGCCAGGCGTTCACCAATCTGCCCGCCACCGGCGATAACGATGCGTTTGTAGGTCTCGTCGAGACGGCGCATTTCACTCATCACGGCACGAATGTTCGCTTTGGCGGCGATGAAAAAAACCTCGTCGTCCGCTTCGATGACCGTGTCGCCCTGGGGCAGGATCGGCCGGTCGCGACGGAAAATCGCAGCGACGCGGGTTTCGACGTTCGGCATGTGCTCGCGCAACTGCCGCAGTTGCTGGCCCACCAGCGGCCCGCCGTAGTAAGCCCGTACCGCCACCAGTTGCGCCTTGCCTTCGGCGAAGTCGATCACCTGCAAGGCACCAGGGTGCTGGATCAGGCGCTTGATGTAGTTGGTAACCACTTGTTCCGGGCTGATCAGCACGTCGACCGGAATCGCTTCGTTCTGGAACAGTTGCTCTTCGCGGGTCAGGTACGCGGCTTCGCGCACCCGAGCGATTTTGGTCGGGGTGTGGAACAGGGTATGGGCGACCTGGCAGGCGACCATGTTGGTTTCGTCGCTGCTGGTCACGGCGACCAGCATGTCCGCGTCGTCGGCACCGGCCTGACGCAGCACGGTCGGGAACGATCCGCGGCCCTGAACCGTGCGGATGTCCAGGCGATCGCCGAGGTCGCGCAGGCGTTCGCCATCGGTGTCGACCACGGTGATGTCATTCGCTTCGCTCGCCAGGTGTTCCGCCAGCGAACCGCCGACCTGCCCTGCTCCGAGGATGATGATTTTCATCCAGTCACTCCATTGAATCCATTTAGCCGCGCGCGGCGGCGATCTTGATCAGCTTGGCGTAGTAGAACCCGTCGTGCCCGCCTTCCTGGGCCAGCAACTGGCGACCATGAGGTTGCTTGATCCCGGCCGTGGTGGCGAGATCCAGTTCACGGGCGCCCGGTGTGCGGGCAAGGAACGCTTCGATGACTTCGGTGTTCTCGGTCGGCAATGTGGAACAGGTGGCGTAAAGCAGAATGCCGCCCACCTCCAATGTTATCCACATGGCGTCCAGCAATTCGCCTTGCAGTACCGCCAGCGCGGCGATGTCGTCGGGTTGGCGGGTCAGTTTGATGTCCGGGTGACGACGAATCACGCCGGTCGCCGAACACGGCGCGTCCAGCAGGATGCGCTGGAACGGCTTGCCATCCCACCACGCCTGAGTGTCGCGACCGTCGGCGGCGATCAGTTCGGCGCTGAGCTTCAAGCGTTCGAGGTTTTCCCGCACTCGCACCAGACGTTTGGCTTCCAGGTCCACCGCGACGACGCCAGCCAGCTTTGGCTCGGCCTCGAGGATGTGGCAGGTCTTGCCGCCCGGAGCGCAGCAGGCATCGAGCACCCGTTGACTTGGGGCCAGGTCGAGCAGATCGGCAGCCAGTTGCGCGGCTTCGTCCTGCACGCTGATCCAGCCGTCGGCGAAACCCGGCAGGCCGCGCACATCGGTGGCGGCTTCGAGCACGATGCCGTCGCGGCTATAAACGCACGGCGTCGCGGCAATACCGGCTTCGGTCAGTAAACCGAGGTAGGCATCACGGCTGTGATGGCGACGGTTGACCCGCAAAATCATCGGCGGATGCGCGTTGTTGGCTGCGCAAATGGCTTCCCATTGCTCTGGCCAGAACGCCTTCAAGGATTTCTGCAACCAGCGTGGATGAGCAGTGCGCACCACTGGATCACGTTCCAGCTCGGCGAAAATTGTTTCGCTTTCGCGTTGAGCATTACGCAGCACAGCGTTGAGCAAAGCCTTGGCCCAAGGCTTTTTCAGCTTGTCGGCGCAACCGACGGTTTCACCGATGGCGGCGTGCGCCGGGACGCGGGTGTAGAGCAATTGATAGAGACCGACCAACAGCAACGCTTCGACATCTGCATCGGCTGCCTTGAACGGCTTCTGCAGCAGCTTGGCCGCCAGGGCCGACAAGCGCGGCTGCCAGCGTGCGGTGCCGAACGCCAGGTCCTGGGTGAAGCCGCGATCACGGTCCTCGACCTTGTCCATTTGTGTCGGTAGCGAACTGTTGAGCGAGGCTTTTCCGTTCAGGACAGCGGCGAGTGCCTTGGCGGCGGCCAGACGCGGATTCATTGAGCGTCCGCCGCTTGGCCGAGGACGATACCTGTAGCGAATTTCTCGCGACGGCTGTTGAACAGGTCGCTGAAGTTCAGCGCCTTGCCGCCGGGCAATTGCAGTCGGGTCAGGCACAAGGCCTGCTCGCCGCACGCGACGATCAGGCCGTCCTTGCTGGCGCTGATGATTTCACCCGGCGTGCCTTTGCCTTCGGCGAGGGTCGCGGCCAGCACTTTCAGGGCTTCGCCGTTCAAGGTGCTGTGAGTGATCGGCCATGGATTGAAGGCCCGGACCAGACGTTCCAGCTCAACTGCCGGGCGAGTCCAGTCGATACGCGCTTCGTCCTTGTTCAATTTGTGCGCGTAGGTGGCGAGGCTGTCGTCCTGCACTTCCCCTTCCAGCGAGCCTGCGGCGAGACCGGCAATGGCCTGGATCACGGCCGGTGGGCCCATTTCCGCCAGGCGATCGTGGAGGCTGCCGCCCGTGTCTTCGGCGCTGATTGGCGTGGTGACTTTGAGCAACATCGGCCCGGTGTCGAGACCGGCTTCCATGCGCATCACGGTCACGCCGCTTTCGGCGTCACCTGCTTGCACGGCGCGCTGGATCGGCGCCGCACCGCGCCAGCGTGGCAGCAGCGAGGCGTGACTGTTGATGCAACCCAAGCGCGGAATATCCAGCACCACTTGCGGCAGGATCAGGCCGTAGGCGACCACCACCATCAAGTCCGGCTTCAATGCGGCCAGTTCAGCCTGAGCATCTTCATTGCGCAAGGTCGGGGGCTGCAACACCGGGATGTTGTTTTCCAGGGCCAACTGCTTGACCGGGCTCGGCATCAATTTTTGCCCACGACCAGCCGGGCGATCCGGTTGGGTGTAGACCGCGACGATCTCGTAAGGGCTGTCGAGCAGGGCCTTGAGGTGTTCGGCGGCGAATTCCGGGGTGCCGGCAAAGACGATGCGCAGTGGCTCAGTCATGGGTGTTCTCTATTGCAAAGCATCTTGAAAAGAAAAAGGCTTGCCGCAGCAAGCCTTTGAAGGAGGGCATCAAGCGTTTTGGCGATGCTGTTTTTCCAGCTTCTTCTTGATGCGGTCGCGTTTGAGCGTGGACAGATAGTCGACGAACAATTTGCCGTTGAGGTGGTCGCATTCGTGCTGGATGCACACGGCGAGCAGGCCTTCGGCGATCAGTTCGTAAGGTTGGCCGTCACGGTCCAGAGCCTTGACCTTGATCCTTTGCGGGCGATCGACGTTTTCATAGAAGCCCGGTACCGAAAGACAGCCTTCCTGGTATTGCTCCATCTCCTCGGTCAGGGACTCGAACTCAGGGTTGATGAACACCCGAGGTTCGGTGCGGTCTTCGGAGAGGTCCATGACGACGATGCGTTTGTGCACGTTGACCTGGGTCGCGGCGAGGCCGATGCCTGGCGCTTCATACATTGTTTCAAACATATCGTCGACCAACTGACGCACTTCGTCGTCCACTACGGCCACAGGTTTGGCGATAGTGCGCAGACGCGGATCAGGAAATTCGAGGATGTTTAAAATGGCCATAATCTTGATGACTGCACGTGTGAAGTAAGGTCGGGTCGATGGCCTGGCGGGTCCGAAGAAATGCAGGCTACCGTTGTAAAACGTAGCTCCCTTCTGATGACAAGCAAGTTTTGACAAGCAAGCCGGGAGCGAGCCGCTGGGCTCAGGCGTTTCACGTGAACGCACATAATAAAGGGATTCACCGCATGAGGAAATCACTACTCGCCCTGCTGCTTCTGGTCTCGGCCGGTTTCGCGCATGGGCAAGCGCTGCCCGGGCAAGACATTCCCACCATAAAGTTGTCGCCCCAGGTGCGTGTCAGCCCGCAGACCGAGGCCCTCCCGAGCGTTGCGCTGAAATCGATCAACAGCTTTTTGTTAAGCAACCGCATCGTCGACAAGGCCGAGGATTTCGACAAGGCACCCTACATTGTCGCCGGCGATGCCGAGCGCGTGCTCAGCGGCAGTGGCGACCGAATCTTTGCTCGGGGCCACTTCGACCCCGCGCAACCGGTATACGGTATCTTCCGCCAGGGCAAGGTTTACGCCGACCCGCAGAGCCAAGAGGTTCTGGGCATCAATGCCGATGACATCGGTGGTGGCGAGGTGATAGCTATCGAAGGCGAGGTGGCTACGCTCGACCTGCAACGCACCACCCAGGAAGTGCGTGTGGGCGATCGATTGTTCAGCGGCGAGGAGCGTTCGATCCATTCGGCGTTCAAGCCCAGTTCACCCGGTACCCCGATTGATGGCTTGATCATTGATGTGCCTCGCGGTGTGACGCAAATCGGCGCGATGGACGTGGTCACGCTGAACAAGGGGCAGCGCGATGGCTTGGTCGAGGGCAACGTGTTGGAAGTCATGAAAACCGGTGAAACCGTGCGCGACCGGATCACGGGTCAACCGCTGAAAATTCCTGATGAACGCGCTGGTCTGCTGATGGTTTTCCGTACCTACGACAAGCTCAGTTACGGGCTGGTGCTTGACGCTTCGCGCTCGCTGGCGGTGATGGACAAAGTGCGAAATCCGTAAGCTTGGTTCACAAGTTACCAACAGAGTTATCCACAGCTTGTTCCCGCATCGACGGGAACTCAAATCGATCAAGGATGATCCATGTCGCTGTCTCCTGTCACACCGGTTTCCCCTGCGGAACTGGAAGCTCGTTTGCGTTTGCACCGTTTACCGGAGCTCGGTCCGGCGCGCTTCAAGAAGTTGCTTGAGGCCTTCGGTTCGGCATCCAAAGCCATCAGCGCGCCCGCCAGTGCCTGGCGTGCGTTGGGTTTGCCGATGGCTTGTTCCGAGGCCAGGCGTAGTGCTGAAATTCGTGATGGCGCCAGCCATGCATTGGCTTGGCTGGAGCGTCCGGGCCAGCATTTGCTGATGTGGGACCAGCCGGACTACCCGGCGATGCTGGCGCAGATCAGCGATGCGCCACCACTGTTATTCGTCGCAGGCGATCCGGGCATTCTGGAAAAACCGCAGCTGGCCATGGTCGGTAGCCGACGAGCATCGCGACCGGGCATGGACACCGCCAGCGCGTTTTCCCGCAGCCTCGCCGGCGCCGGCTTTGTTATCACCAGCGGTCTGGCACTGGGCATCGATGCCGCTGCACACCAGGCCGCGATCGATATCGGCGGGCAAACGGTCGGTGTGCTTGGCACGGGTCTTGAGAAGTTTTATCCACAGCGCAATCGGCGCCTGGCAGACGCCATGATCGCCTCGGGCAGCGCAGTGCTTTCAGAGTTTGCGCTGGATACCGGCCCAAGCGCCGGTAACTTCCCTCGACGCAACCGGATCATCAGCGGTTTGTCCCTCGGTGTTCTGGTGGTTGAGGCCAGTGTCGCCAGCGGTTCGCTGATTACTGCGAGGCTGGCGGCGGAACAAGGACGCGAGGTGTTTGCGATTCCCGGGTCCATCCATCATCCCGGCGCCCGTGGCTGTCATCAGTTGATCCGCGATGGCGCGGTCTTGGTTGAAACCATCGAACACATCCTTGAAGCATTGCGTGGCTGGCAGCAACAACCATTGTTCACAGAGACAAGCGAGGTTACGACGACTGATCCGCTGTTACTGTTATTGCATGCGGCGCCCCTGACCAGTGAAGCGCTGGTCGACGCCAGTGGTTGGGCCTTGCCGAAAGTGCTGGCGGCGTTGACGGAGCTGGAAATGGACGGGCGTGCGGTGTGTGAAAACGGGCGCTGGTTTGCACGGGTGAGCTAGGTTTTATAAACAAGATCGGTAAACTGCGCAGAGCCTTATTCTGGAGAGTTTTTCATGGTCAACAGTTGGCGTGTGCAACAAGCCGCGCAAGCAGTTCGCGCTGGGGCGGTGATTGCCTACCCAACCGAAGCAGTCTGGGGTCTGGGTTGCGACCCCTGGGACCTCGATGCGGTGGAGCGATTGCTGGAGATTAAGGGTCGCTCCGTGGACAAGGGGCTGATTCTGGTCGCCGATAATATCCGTCAGTTCGACTTCCTGTTCGAAGACTTCCCCGAGCTGTGGATGGATCGCATGGCCAGCACTTGGCCAGGGCCAAACACCTGGCTGGTGCCGCACCAGAACCTGCTGCCGCCTTGGATCACCGGCGTGCATGAAACGGTGGCGCTGCGGGTCAGCGATCACCCTCAAATCCGGGATTTGTGTGCGCTGGTCGGGCCGTTGGTGTCGACATCGGCCAACCCGCAGGGGCGTCCGGCGGCGCGTACGAGGATTCGCGTCGAGCAGTATTTTCGTGGTCAGGTGGATCTGGTGCTTGGCGGAATGCTGGGCGGGCGCAAGAACCCGAGTGTGATTCGCGATCTGGCGACCGGGCACGTTGTGCGCCCGGATTAAGACCGAGGTGCGCCCATCGCTAGCAGGCTAGCTCCCACGCTGGTTTTGTGAACACCACAGATCCAATGTGGGGCTAGCGTGCTAGCGATGGCGTCCGTCAGGGCAGCAAAACAACCGAACCGGTCGTACGTCGCGCTGACAACTCGGTCTGCGCCTTCGCCGCATCCGCCAGTGAATACGTCTGGCTGATATCCACCTTCAACTTGCCGCTGATGATCATCTCGAACAATTCATCCGCCATGCGCTGCAGATTCTCGGCGTTGTTCGCATAAGTGGCCAAGGTAGGCCGGGTTACATACAGCGAACCCTTCCCCGCCAGAATCCCCAGGTTCACCCCGTCTACCGCGCCGGAAGCATTACCGAAGCTCACCACCAGCCCTCGCGGCGCGACGCTGTCGAGCGACGTCAGCCACGTGTCCTTGCCAACACCGTCGTACACCACCGGGACTTTCTTTCCGTCGGTCAATTCCAGTACACGTTGTGCAACGTTTTCGTGGCTGTAGTCGATGGTCGCCCAAGCACCGTTAGCCTTGGCCAATGCGGCCTTCTGCGCCGAGCTCACCGTGCCGATCAGCTTCACGCCCAACGCCTTGGCCCACTGGCAGGCCAGGGAGCCGACACCACCGGCCGCCGCGTGGAACAGGATGGTGTCGCCACCCTTGAGTTCATAAGTCTGACGCAGCAGGTATTGCACCGTCAGGCCCTTGAGCATCACACCCGCCGCTTGTTCGAAACTGATGGCCTCCGGCAGTTTCACCAGATTCGCCTCGGGCAACACGTGAACTTCGCTGTAGGCGCCCAACGGGCCGCTGCCGTAGGCCACGCGGTCACCGACCTTGAACCGGGTCACGTCGCTGCCTATCGCATCGACCACACCCGCGCCTTCCGAGCCCAAACCCGATGGCAGGGATGGCGGCGGGTAGAGTCCGCTGCGGTAATAGGTGTCGATGAAGTTCAGACCGATGGCCTTGTTGGCCACGCGCACTTCCTTCGGACCTGGCTCGGCAGGCTGGTAATCCACATACTCGAGCACTTCGGGACCGCCATGGGCACGGAACTGGATACGCTTTGCCATCTGCTCTCTCCTGAGGTCGTTTTACCAAGCTCCCTATCGGACTCCTAAGCTTGATCTTCGTCAACTGCGAAGGGGGAACTTGCGGTGTTATGCTACGCGCCCATTTGCGCAGGCCGAGCTCCAGTGGAGCGCCGCGTAGCTTTGCCCGATTCAAGGTGATGACATGACGACCCGCACCGAGGCCGTAAAGGCCTATCTGCTCGACCTGCAAGACCGTATTTGTGCTGCCCTGGAAGCCGAAGACGGTGGCACGCGCTTCGTTGAAGATGCCTGGACCCGGCCTGCTGGCGGTGGCGGTCGCACTCGTGTGATAGAAAACGGCGCGGTGATTGAAAAGGGCGGCGTCAACTTTTCCCACGTCTTCGGCAGCGGTCTCCCACCGTCCGCCAGCGCCCACCGCCCGGAACTGGCTGGGCGTGGCTTTGAGGCCCTGGGCGTGTCGCTGGTGATTCATCCGCATAACCCGCATGTCCCGACGTCCCACGCTAACGTGCGTTTTTTCATTGCAGAAAAAGAAGGTGAAGAGCCCGTCTGGTGGTTCGGGGGTGGTTTCGACCTGACGCCGTACTATGGCAATGAAGAAGACTGCATCCATTGGCACCGTATCGCCGAGCAGGCTTGCGCACCATTCGGTGTGGATGTCTATCCGCGTTACAAGGCCTGGTGCGACAGCTACTTCCACATCAAGCATCGCCACGAACCGCGCGGCATCGGCGGGCTGTTTTTCGATGACCTGAACGAGTGGGACTTCGACACCAGTTTCGCCTTCATGCGTGCCATCGGCGATGCGTACATCGACGCCTACCTGCCGATCGTGCAACGCCGTAAAAATGATGCGTTCACTGCAAAACAGCGCGAGTTTCAGGAATTCCGTCGTGGGCGCTATGTCGAGTTCAACCTGGTTTACGACCGCGGCACGCTGTTCGGCCTGCAATCGGGCGGGCGTACCGAGTCGATCCTGATGTCCCTGCCACCGCAAGTGCGTTGGGGTTATGACTGGAAGGCCGAGCCTGGCAGCGAAGAAGCGCGCCTGACCGAGTACTTCCTGCAAGACCGCGATTGGTTGGCCAAGGGCTGATTTTTAGGTTTTGGCTTACGTCGTCGGGGCTGCCAACAAGATCGCAGCCTTCGGCAGCTCCTACGGGTGAGGGTGTGTAGATGGACCGTTATGTCGTATTCGGTAACCCGATTGGCCACAGCAAGTCGCCGCTGATCCATCGCCTGTTCGCCGAACAAACCGCGCAAAAACTCGACTACAACACGTTGCTGGCGCCACTGGATGACTTTTCCACCTGCGCCCGCACCTTTTTCCTCGAAGGTCGCGGGGCGAATGTGACCGTACCGTTCAAGGAAGAGGCCTATCGATTGGCCAACGCCCTGACCGCCCGGGCGCAGCGGGCCGGCGCGGTGAATACCCTGAGCAAACTGGCGGACGGCAGCCTGCTGGGCGACAACACCGATGGTGCCGGGCTGGTTCGGGACCTGACGGTCAACCTGGGTCTGAGCCTCAAGGGCAAACGTATCCTGTTGCTGGGTGCTGGTGGGGCGGTGCGCGGTGCATTGGAGCCGTTGCTGGCCGAACAGCCGGCATCGGTGATCATCGCTAACCGCACGGTGGAAAAAGCCGAGTTGCTGGCCGAGCTGTTCGCCGATCTGGGGCCGGTATCGGCCAGTGGTTTTGACTGGTTGCGCGAGTCGGTGGACGTGATCATCAACGCGACGTCCGCGAGCCTGTCCGGCGACGTGCCGCCGATTGCCAGCAGCCTCATCGAACCGGGCAAGACCGTTTGCTACGACATGATGTACGGAAAAGACCCGACCTCGTTCTGCCGTTGGGCCAGCGAACATGGCGCTGCGGTGGCGATGGATGGGCTGGGGATGCTCGCCGAGCAAGCGGCGGAAGCATTTTTCCTGTGGCGCGGCATGCGTCCGGACACGGCACCGGTGTTGGCTGAACTTCGCCGGCAGTTGGCCCTTTAACGTCAAAAGATCGCAGCCTTCGGCAGCTCCTACACAGGATTTGCATCCATCCTGTAGGAGCTGCCGCAGGCTGCGATCTTTTCAATCCTCAAACCGGATCGGGCATTTCTCTGCGCCCTCCAGCTTTCTCAGTTCTTCCACCACTTGCGGCCGCGCCCGGCGCAAGGTCAGGCTGCGATCCTGGCGCAGCAATCGCCGCGCTTCCTGATGCAGCATTTCCACGCCGGAATAATCGATGAAGTTGATCTGCTGCGCCTCGATCACCACCCGCGTGCCGTGCATGCGTTGCAGGCGAACTTGCAGGTAGTGGCTGGCACCGAAAAAGATCGAGCCGCCAACCCGCAGGATGTCTTCCTCGCCATCGCGCCAATGCTGCACCCGCGGTTGTGAGGTGCGCTTGAGGTAGACGAACAGCGACGCCAGTACGCCGGCGTAAATGGCTGTCTGCAACTCCAAAAGCAACGTGGCGAGACAGGTGAGCACCATCACCATGAACTCGGCGCGGCTGACCCGCAATAACGCGCGGATGCCGCGATGATCGACCAGGCCCCAAGCGATCAACAGAATGCTGCCGGCCATGGCCGGGATCGGGATATGCGCGATCAATTGGGCGCCAAAGATCGCAAACAACGCCACCCACAGCGCCGAAAAAATCCCCGCCAATGGTGAGCAGGCTCCTGCTTCGTAGCTCAAGCCCGAGCGGGTGAAAGAGCCGGCTGACAGCGATCCGGAAAAAAACGCACCGACGATGTTGGATAAGCCTTGGGCGCGGACTTCCTGGTTGGCGTCGAGTATCTGCTGAGAACGTGCGGAGATCGAACGGGCAATCGACAGGCTGGTCACCAACCCCAGCATGCCCACCGCCACGGCACTTGGCAGCAGGCGCAGGATCAGGTCGAGGTCCAGTGGCAACGGGCTGAAGGGCGGTAGCTTGCCGGTGAAGGCGCTGACCAGTTGCACATGACCCAGTTTCGACGGCCAGAGCCAGACCAGCAATCCACCCAGCACCAAAGTAATCAGCAGCGTCGGCCAGCGCGGCAACCACAGTTTCAGGAGCACTCCCACGATCACCGTCGCCAACCCCAGAGCCAGCGAGGGTTTGTCGACTTCGCCGAGGTGTTTGCACAGCAGGATAAGGCTGTCCAGCGCGGTGGCCTGGTTGGGCAAGTCCAGCCCCAGGAGGTTGGGCAATTGGCCGATGGCAATCACCACTGCTGCACCCAGGGTGAAACCGAGCACCACCGAATGCGAAACGAAATTGACCAGTGCGCCAAAGCGCAGCAGCCCCAGCAACCATTGGAAAACGCCGGCCAGGAATGTCAGTAGCAGGATCAGCGTGACGTAGTCCTGTGAGGTCGGAACTGCCAGAGGACTGACGCTGGCGTACAGGACAATGGAGATCGCCGCCGTAGGACCGCAGATTAAATGCCACGACGAGCCCCACAGACAGGCGATCAATACCGGGATGATTGCGGCGTACAAGCCGTATTCCGGTGGGAGGCCGGCGATCAAGGCGTAGGCAATGGATTGTGGTAACGCGAGAATCGCACCGCTGAGGCCGACGATCAGGTCACGCCCAACGCTGGTGCGGGTTTGCCGGGGCAACCAAGTGAGGAAGGGAAAGAGTGAATGGCGGCTGGGCAGGGCCATGGAGCCTCTCGGTGAATGACTGCAAATGCGTCAGGGTGGTATGTCGGGCGCAATGGCGCAAGGGTGAAATCGAATCGCGCGCAGGCTCGCTCCCACAGGGAGCACGCCGACCTGTAGAAGCGAGCCTGCTAGTGATGGCGTCCTTGACCCCTAAAGTTTGGCTTTGACCGCTGGCAACGCATCCTTGCCATCTGCGGTTTTCACCCCGTCGAGCCACTTATCCAGCACCGCCGGATTGGCCTTGATCCATGCCTTTGCGGCAGCTGCGTTGCTGACTTTCTTGTTCACCACCTCGGCCATGATGCTGTTCTCCATTTCCTGAGTGAAACTCAGGTTGGTCAGCAACTTGCCGACATTCGGGCAGGCCTGTGCGTAACCCTTGCGGGTCAGGGTGTAGACGCTGCCGGTGTCGCCGAAGTATTTCTCGCCACCCTTCAGATAATGCATTTTCAGCTGCACGTTCATCGGGTGCGGAGTCCAGCCGAGGAAGGTCACGAACTTCTGTTTTTTCACCGCTCGGGACACTTCCGCCAGCATCGCCTGCTCGCTGGATTCGACCAGTTTCCACTGGCCCATGTCGAAATCGTTGTTCTTGATGATCTCTTGCAGAGAGAGGTTCGCCGGCGCGCCGGAGCCGATGCCGTAGATTTTCTTGTCGAATTTATCCGCGTACTTGTTCAGGTCGGCAAAGCTATGCACACCCGCATCCCACACGTAATCCGGGACGGCGAGGGTGAATTCTGTGCCATCGAGGTTTTTCGCCAGTTGCGTGACGTCGCCGCTCGCCACGAACTTGTCGTAGAAACCCTGCTGTGCCGGCATCCAGTTACCGAGGAACACATCAACCTGGCCGTCCTTCAACCCGCCAAAGGTGATCGGCACCGCAAGAGTGTCAACCTTGGCCTTGTAGCCCATGCCGTCCAGCAGAAACCCGGTGATGGCGTTGGTCGCGGCGATGTCGCTCCAGCCCGGATCGGCCATCTTCACCGTCTCGCAACCCTGATCGGCGAATGCCGATGCACTGCCCAAGGCCAGGAGCCCTACCGTCAGTACTGTGGATAACCTTTGCATGGACTTCCCCTTAACGTTATTGGTTTTGGCAGGGTTGTGGATAACGGGCTTTGCGTTCCAGATCGTCGAGGTCGATATGGTTGCGCATGTATTGCTGACTGGCGTCCACCTGGGGCTGGTGATCCCAGCTCTTCAGCTTGCCGATGGTCAGGGCGTCGGCCACGAAACGCCGGCGCCGCTGGCTCGCGAGTACTTGTTGGTGGATCGTCGGGATGTCCCACTTGGCCCGCGCTTCGGTGAGAAAATCTTCGAAAAGTTGGCGATGTTGTGGCGATTGGCTGAGTTCTTCAATTTCACGCGGGTCATTTTGTACATCGAAAAGCAGGCAAGGGTCGTCTTCGCTGTAGATGAACTTGTAGGCGCCACGGCGGATCATCATCAGCGGGCTGATCGTGCCTTCGGCCATGTATTCGCCGAACACTTCGTCGTGACCGCCCTGCCCTTGCAGGTGCGCAACGAGTGAGCGTCCATCGAGTGGCAAGTCAGGCTCCAGCGAGCCGCCCGCCAGTTCGACGAAGGTTGGCAGCAAGTCGGCAGTGGATACCGAGGCGCTGACTCGACCCGCACCGAACTGTCCCGGCGCACTGATCAACAGGGGCACCCGGGCGGCCATTTCGAACCAGTGCATTTTGTACCAAAGCCCGCGTTCGCCGAGCATGTCTCCGTGATCGCCCGAAAAGACGATGATAGTGTCCTTGATCAACCCTGTTTCTTCGAGGGTTTGCAGAAGTTTGCCGACGTTGCTGTCGATATAGCTGCACGCGCCGAAATACGCTCGGCGAGCATCGCGGATCTTATCCACAGGCAGCGGCTTCTCCCACAGGTCGTAGACCTTGAGCAAACGCTGGGAATGCGGGTCGAGGTCATGCGGGTCCGGCGTTGAAGGCAGCGGGATATCAGCATCGTCGTACAGATCCCAAAAGGCCTTGGGAATCGTGTACGGGTCGTGTGGGTGGGTCATCGATACGGTCAGGCAGAACGGCTGATCGCCCTCCTCGCGAATGTGATCGAACAAATACTGCTGCGCCTTGAACACTACCTCTTCATCGAAATCCAGTTGATTGGTGCGCACGCATGGTCCCGCTTGCAGCACCGACGACATGTTGTGGTACCAGCTCGGACGTACATCCGGCGCATCCCAGTTCACCGCCCACCCGTAATCGGCCGGGTAAATATCGCTGGTCAGGCGTTCTTCGTAGCCGTGCAACTGGTCGGGACCGCAGAAGTGCATCTTTCCAGACAATGCAGTGCGGTAACCGAGGCGACGCAGGTAGTGGGCATACGTCGGTACATCGGCAGGGAAATCGGCTGCATTGTCGTAGGCGCCGATTTTGCTCGGCAACTGGCCGCTGACCAGGGTGAAGCGCGATGGCGCGCACAACGGGCTGTTGCAATAGGCAGAATCAAACACCACGCCTTCGGCAGCGAGGCGACTCAAATTAGGCAGTTTGATGGGCGAAGGGCCGTAAAACGGCAACATTGGCGAGGCCATTTGATCGGCCATGATGAAAAGAATGTTCTTGCGCTTCATGTGATCGCGGCATTCCATAGTGGATGTTTATGCGAAGGTGCTGGGATCGAGGATGTAACCCATGCCTTTTGCGGTAAAGCCCATGCGCGGCAATGACTAGGATAAGCACAGCTTATGTTTGAGGCTCTCGGTGACCTGTCTCTGGATTTGCTCCGCGCCTTTGAAGCGGCCGCCCGTCAGCGCAGCTTCACGGCTGCGGCCAATGAGCTTGGGACTACCCAGCCCGCCATCAGCCAGCAGATCAAGCGCCTGGAAGAGCAATTGGCAACTCGGTTGTTCGACCGCATTTATCGCGGCATCGAATTGACGGAGGCCGGAATGATCCTGTTCGAACAAGTTCAGTTGGGTTTGCAGAATATCGAAGCAGGATTGAGTGCGATCAGCTCACAACAACAGCATGAGGTGTTGCAAGTCGCGACCGATTTTGCCTTCGCGGCCTACTGGTTGATGCCGCGCCTGCACCGTTTTCATGCCGCCAACCCTCAAGTGGACGTGAGTCTTGTGACCAGTGAACGCAGCCACAACATGCTGCGCACGGATATCGACGTCGCGGTCTTGTTCGGCGATGGCCGTTTCAAGCAAGGCGAAAGTCATTGGCTGTTCAGTGAAGAAGTATTTCCGGTGTGCAGCCCGCAGTTGTTGATTGATCGCCCAGCGCCCCTGCCTGCCCAGTGCTTGTTGGAGCTTCCACTGCTGCACCTGCGCGGTGAGAACAGCAGCAACTGGTTCGACTGGAGCGGCGTGTTCCGCGAGCTGGGCATTACATCGCCGCCAGCGCCTGGCCAATTGCGCTTCGATAACTACACCTTGCTGATTCAGGCTGCGATCGGTGGCCAAGGCGTGGCCATCGGCTGGCGGCATCTTGTGGATAACTTGCTGGCGCAAGGGTTGTTGTGTCGACCGATTGCAGAGTCGGCGATGTCTCGGCTTGGATATTACGTAGTACTGCCCCAGCGCAAACGGCGCAGGGCATTGATTCAGCAGTTCGTGGACTGGTTGATGGCAGAGCAGGCCAGTAGTGCCGAGTCGTTGGCGGGGTTGTCATTTCCATCGATTGCTGTTTGAACGTTAAAGATCGCCCGAGCGCGCGGACGATCTTTAACGTTGCGTAACCGCCACAAAATTCACATGTTCACCAATGTGCAGATTCAGCCGCAATTCATCGGCGATCCCCACGGCTACCCGGTTCAGACGCTCCAGGGTTTCTGCCAGGCCAGGTTCCAGGCTGCTGCTGACGTGGGTGAAATGTTCGATGCCGAGCCCTGCTACCGCCCACGGCGCGTTCACCAAGGTCCAATGCAAAGGGCTGCTTTGCAGTGCCTCGCGAATTTCTTCGGCGGCGTGCAATTGCAGTTGGTCTTCGAATTCCGGATCGTCCAGCACGCCGAAATCGCCCACGAGAAATAACCGTGAAATGCCCGCGGCCTGCATGCCGTCAATCAAAGCGTCCACCGCGAGTACCTGCTCGACGGGGCCGGGTACGATGGTTTTTTCCACGGATTCGCTGTTGAACGGCAAACCTGGTGCGTCCAGCAGACAGACGACGGCAGAACTGCCCGCCACACTTTGCTTGACCCGTTGTGCATCGAACAGGTCGCCGGTCTTGGTACGCAAACCGGGGCGCGGTGCGAGCGCGGTCAGGTTATCGAGGATGGCGATCACTTCATGCTGGCGGCGCAGCATTTCAGCCATCAGCGCACTGCCCAGGCTACTCATGGCACCATAGAGCACCACTTTCACGACGGGGGTTTCGGCATTTTTCATGGCTGAGCTCCATTCTTTACTGCGTATATGGTGTGTGACTCGCAGAAAACGATGAGGGTTCGACTCGCTTCAGAGGGATTTCCATGCAGCAGATCAAGGGTTATCACGCTCACGTATATTTCGACGCCAATACGATCGTTCAGGCGCGCACCTTGTGTGAGCAGGCGGCGCAGTTGTTCCCGCTGAAGATGGGGCGTGTACACGAGCGCCCGGTCGGCCCGCACCCGGACTGGAGCTGCCAACTGGCGTTCGGTCCGCAACTGATCGGTGAGGTGCTGCCGTGGCTGGCGCTCAATCGCAAGGGGTTGGTGGTGTTCCTGCACCCGGACACGGGCGACGATCTGCTGGACCACACCGAGCACGCGATCTGGATGGGTGCGACGCGACCGCTGAAACTGTCTGTTTTTTGATCAGAGTGTTTCTTCGGATTCGCCGGGCAAGTGTTCGTCGAGATGCAGCCACGGCAAGCGGCTGTCGGTCCAGATGTGCCGCTCGGCCGGCCCCTGTTCCGGATGATCGAGGGTGGCGATGGTGACGTCGATGCTCTCCGGGCTCAGGTGAGTGATCAAGGCCAATTGCGCCCCACAATTGCCGCAGAAGTATCGTGCGCAGGTGGCTGAAGAGTCGTACTGCGACGGTGTACCGGCCAACCACTGAAAGGCCGACGCGGGCACGGTGATCCAGGTCGTCACGATGCCACCGCTGACCCGACGGCAGATCGAGCAATGGCAATGGGCGATGTCGTGCAGTGGCCCGCTGAACTGATAGCGGACCTGTCCGCAGTGGCAGCCGCCGGTGTGAGTGTCGACCATGCTGATTCCTCCAGATGTGATCAGTGCCGTAACGCCTCCTGTCCCGACCCGACGACCGGTCGTACTTGCAGCCAACACTTTCATCGCCGAAAGCTGGCTGAAAGCTTCCCAGATTAGGATCGCCCTCACTACCGGCAACAGACCGGTCGGCCAATGCCAGCGTTTATCGCTCGCACAGCCCATTTAACAACAACAATGGTGATTCTGATGTCCTCTTCTATCCGCCACTTCGCTGCAACTCCGCCCGTACGTCTCGTGCTTCCCGTTCTGCGCTGATCTCGCCCGGTCCGCCCATTCCCTAGCCGCGCTACGCCTGGAGTATTCCCATGCTGACTTTCCTTGGCTTCGCCATGGTCATCACGTTCATGTTCCTGATCATGACCAAGCGCCTGTCCGCGCTGATCGCCCTGATCCTGATTCCAATCATCTTCGCCCTGTTCGGCGGCTTCGGTCCGAAAATCGGCCCGATGATGCTCGAAGGTATCACCAAGCTTGCACCGACCGGTGTGATGCTGATGTTCGCCATCTTGTACTTCGCCCTGATGATCGACTCCGGCCTGTTTGACCCGGCCGTGCGCAAGATTCTCAAAATGGTCAAGGGCGACCCGTTGAAGGTTTCGGTCGGTACCGCCGTGCTGGCGCTCGTCGTTTCCCTTGATGGTGACGGCGCGACCACGTACATGATCTGCGTGGCCGCCATGCTGCCGCTCTACAGCCGTATCGGCATGAGCCCGCGGATCATGGCCGGCCTGATCATCCTCGCCGGTGGCGTGATGAACATGACCCCATGGGGTGGCCCGACCGCCCGTGCGGCCAGTGCACTGCACGTGGACCCGTCCGACATCTTCGTGCCGATGATCCCGGCCATGGCCGCTGGTGTGGTGGCGATCCTGGCCATTGCCTACTTCTACGGCAAACGTGAGCGTGCGCGCCTGGGTGAACTGCACCTGGTGGGCGATGAAGTCGACCACAGCGAAATCAGCGTGTCGCAGTTCCCGGATGCCCGTCGTCCGAAGCTGATCTGGTTCAATGGCGCCTTGACTCTGGGTCTGATGTGCACCCTGATCGCCGGCCTGTTGCCGTTGCCGGTACTGTTCATGGTGGCGTTCAGTATCGCGATGATCGTCAACTACCCTTGCCTGCAAATGCAGAAAGAGCGCGTCGCGGCCCACGCCGGCAGCGTGCTGGCGGTGGTCGGTCTGATCTTTGCTGCGGGCATCTTCACCGGTATCCTGTCGGGCACCGGCATGGTCGATGCGATGTCGAAAAGCCTGCTGGCGGTGATTCCTGACTTCCTCGGCCCGTACCTGGCGGTGATTACCGCGCTGGTGAGCATGCCGTTCACGTTCTTCATGTCGAACGATGCATTTTATTACGGCGTGTTACCGGTACTTGCCGAAGCCGCCAGCCATTACGGTATAACCGCGGTGGAAATGGCGCGTGCCTCGATCGTCGGTCAGCCCGTCCACCTGTTGAGCCCGCTGGTACCATCGACTTACCTGTTGGTGGCTTTGGCCGGCATCGACTTCGGTGACCACCAGCGCTTCACCCTGAAGTGGGCAGTGCTGGTTTGTATCTGCATACTGGTTGCTGCACTGCTGTTGGGGACTTTCCCGATGTTCAGCACTCTATAAGCCCAAGACTCGCCACTTCGGGTCCAGGCTTCGTGATAAGAAGCCGGGCCCGTTGTGGTTTAAACAATCGCTCAAAGGAATACACATGGAATGGCTGAACAACCCTGAACTCTGGGTTGCCTTCTTCACCCTGACTGCCCTGGAAATCGTCCTGGGTATCGATAACATCATCATGATTTCGATCCTGGTCAGCCGCATGCCCAAGCACCTGCAGGCGCGTACCCGGATTTTCGGTCTGGCGCTGGCCATGATCACGCGAATCCTGCTACTGCTGTCGATCACCTGGGTCATGCGCCTGACGACCGACCTGTTCGAAGTGTTCGGCCAGGGCATTTCCGGGCGTGACCTGATCCTGTTCTTCGGTGGTCTGTTCCTGTTGTGGAAGAGCTCGCAAGAGATGTATCACGCGCTGGAAGGTGAAGACGAAACCAACGAAACGCCTGGCGGCAAAGGTGGCAATTTCCTCTACACCATCGTGCAGATCGCGATCATCGACATCGTGTTCTCGCTGGACTCGGTGATTACCGCTGTCGGCATGGTCTCCCATGTTCCGGTCATGGTCGCGGCGATCATCGTGGCGGTGCTGGTGATGATGCTCGCCTCGGGCAAAATCAGCGAATTCATTGAAAAGCACCCGTCGCTGAAAATGCTGGCGCTGTCGTTCCTGTTGATCGTCGGTACCGTGCTGATTGCCGAGTCCCTGGACGTGCACGTACCAAAAGGCTACGTCTACTTCGCCATGGCGTTCTCGCTGGCGGTTGAGGCGATCAACATCAAGATGCGCTCGTCCATCGCGAAAAAGCGCAAACAGAAGGGGCCGGTCAAGCTGCGCAAGGATATTCCGGGGCAATAACCCGGTAATACGCAACACCCTGTGGGAGCGAGCCTGCTCGCGATGGCGGTCTGTCAGTCAACATCAATGTTGAAGCTGATGACCTCATTGCGAGCAGGCTCGCTCCCACTTTGTTTTGGGTGTGTTCCATGAACGGTTTTTCATGACACTTTTGTTTCAAACCCTTCTTTAGCTATGCGATGCTGGCGCTCAGACCGTTAGCCAACTACAGCTTAAGTATCAGAACGTAGAACGTCGCGCGGCACTGTCAACTTGCTCCTTTGGGGCGCTACATCACAGGGGGTCTGTATGCTCACCCTGCTCAATTTGCTTTCCGCCGTGGCCCTGTTGATCTGGGGCACGCATATCGTCCGAACCGGCATCCTGCGGGTCTACGGCACCAATTTGCGCCACGTCATCAGCCATAACATGACCAACCGCTGGCTGGCTTTCCTCTCCGGGATCGCCGTGACGGCGATGGTCCAGAGCAGCAACGCTACCGCCATGCTGGTCACCTCGTTTGTCGGCCAGGGCCTGATGGCGCTGACCCCGGCGCTGGTCACCATGCTCGGTGCCGATGTCGGTACGGCCCTGATGGCGCGGGTGCTGACGTTCGATCTGTCGTGGTTGTCGCCGCTGCTGATTTTTGTCGGGGTGATTTTCTTTCTGTCGCGCAAGCAGACCCGCCTGGGGCAGATGGGCCGTGTCGCCATTGGGTTGGGGCTGATCATTCTGGCGCTGCAACTGATTGTCGAAGCGGCGCACCCGATTACCCATGCCAAAGGTATGAAGGTGATTTTCGCCTCGCTCACCGGCGATATCCTGCTCGACGCCCTGGTTGGCGCACTGTTCGCGATGATTTCTTACTCTAGCCTGGCTGCCGTGCTGCTGACCGCGACCCTGGCCGGGGCCAACGTGATCAGCCTGCCGGTGGCCATCGGGCTGGTGATCGGCGCCAATATCGGCAGCGGTGTGCTCGCCTTTCTCAGCACCAGCATGCAGAACGCTGCCGGGCGCCAAGTGGCACTGGGCAGCCTGTTGTACAAACTCATTGGTCTTTTATTGATCATCCCGGTACTCGGTCCGCTGGTGCGCTGGCTCGATGGCCTCGACTTCAGCCCGCAGGAGCTGGTGATTGGCTTCCATTTGCTCTACAACACCGTGCGCTGCCTGATTCTGTTGCCCACTGCCGCGCCGATGGCCAGGTTTTGTGCCTGGGCGCTGCCGGAGCACCCACTGGCCAACGGCACGGCCAAACCCCGGCACCTTGACCTGACTGCGCTGGTCACGCCTGGTCTGGCACTCGCCAACGCGGCCCGGGAAACCCTGCGCATGGGCGACTTGATCGACAGCATGCTCGAAGCCATGCTCGACGTTTTGCAGGGCAAGCAAACCGCCGTCACCCAGGAAATGCGCCGCCTGACCGACGATGTCGAAGCGCTCTACAGCGCGATCAAATTGTATCTGGCGCAAATGCCCCGAGAAGACCTCAGCGACCAGGACAGCCGGCGCTGGGCGGAAATCATCGAACTGGCGATCAACCTGAAACTCGCCAGCGACCTGATCGAGCGCATGCTGCGCAAGGTCCAGCAACAGAAAACCTCGCAACGTCGGTCGTTTTCCGAAGTCGGGCTGGACGAATTGACCGGTCTGCAAACTCAGCTGATTTCCAACCTGCGGCTGGGCATGTCGGTGTTTCTCAGCGCCGACCCGGAAAGCGCCCGCCAGTTAGTGCGTGAGAAACGTCGTTTTCGCGCGCAGGAACGCCGCCTGGCTCACGCTCATGTCAGCCGTTTGCAACGTAAGATCGTGCAAAGTATCGAAACCAGTTCCTTGCACCTGGAGTTGATTGCCGACATGAAGCGCCTGAATTCGCTGTTTTGCAGCAGTGCGTATGTGGTGTTGGAAACGCACGACACCGGCGCGCTGGTGGTCGACGAATTTGCTGACATCACGCATTCTCCCTGAACGTCCACAGTGGCCTGAAGTCTGTTGAACTCACGCTAGCCGTATGGAAGCTCGTTATGCGTTGTCTGTTGTTCGCCTGCCTGTTGCTGGGATCTTTTTCTTCGTTTGCCCTGGATCGCTTCCAGGTCGAGGGCTATACGCTGCGCAACGGTTTGCAATTGTTGCTCAAACCCGGCACCGAGCGCGGGCATGTGGCGATTCGCCTGGTGGTAGGCGTGGGCCTGGATGATTTCAGCTGTGGAGAAAAAGAGCTGCCGCACCTGCTCGAACATTTGCTTTTCAGCGGCATCGATGCCAGTGGCGAAGGAGGGCTGGAAGAGCGCATGCAGTCGCTGGGCGGTGAGTGGAACGCCTTCACCAGCAACGCCGATACCACGTTCGTGATCGAAGCCCCAGCCAAAAACCAGCGCAAGGTACTCGACCTGTTGTTGGCGCTGCTGACCCAGACCCGCTTCGACGACAACGCCATCAACGCCGCCAAGCAAGTGGTCGAGCGCGAGGATGGCGGTCACTACACGCACCTGCAACGCTGGCTCGATCGACAGGACCTGGGCCATACCGCCAGCAGTCAACTGGCCGTGGAGCTGGGCCTCAAATGCCCAGAGCGGGCGCAGGTCGATCACCTGACCCGCGAGCAACTGGAAAGTGTGCGCAAGGCTTGGTATGCGCCGAACAATATGACCCTGATCGTGGTCGGCGACCTCGACAAATTGCTACCTGCCTATCTGGACCGCACCTATGGCGAACTGGAAGCGATCAACCCCAGCGAACATCCACCGCTGCCGCAGATCCAGGCCAGCGCTGCTCATGAGCGCACCCTGACGCGTGGGTTTGTTGGAGACGGTGCCAAGTTGCACTGGCTGGTGCCGGAGCCGGTGCTGGAGGATCAGCACGACCAGACCTTCGATTTGCTCAAGGATTACCTGGACTGGGCGCTCTATCGCCAGTTACGCCTGGCGCACAGCTTGTCCTATGGCCCGTGGGCCGAGCGCGAGGTGTTCGGTGGTGTGGGCTTCCTGAGCCTCAATGCCGACCTTGAGCGCGACGATGTGGCCGAGGCGGAACAGGTACTGGAAGAATTGAAGGCCCAGTTGCTCAAGGACGGCCTCAACGCAGAAACCTTCAATCGCCTCAAGCAGGCCGCCATTGCCCGGCAGGCCTGGGCTGTGCAGGGAAACAGCGCGCTGGCTGATTATTACTGGAGCGCCATTGGCGACTACGAGGATGACCGGTTCGCCAATCCGGCCAGAGAACTGCAGGCGGTGTCGCTGCAAGAGGCGAACAAGGCGATGCGTGAGTTGCTCTTGCAGCCGGGATATCTGCGAATCGAGAAGCCTTTGCTCAGTGATGATCAGTTGGTTTGGGCGATTGCCGGGGGGTTGGGGTTGATCGTCTTGATGCTGGTGGGATGGCGTTTGCACCGCAGAAAATAAACATTCCTTGTGGCGGGTTACTCGCTGAGGCGAGCCCCCTCGCCACGGGGTCGCGCCAGAGGTACCCTGTCGAGGATTTTTCCCACGACTACTGTGAAACGCCCAATGTCGAAACTGACCCTTTTCATACAGCGCATCCTCGAACTGATGAAGCGCTATCCGGGGGTCATTGCGCTCGGTGGTTTTGTCTCCGGGGTCGGCAGCTTCATCCTGGTCGACCGTCAGCAAGGTCTGGCGAGCTGGATCACCACCATCATGCTGATCAGCTGGATCTGGTTGATGCTGGAAAACAGCCTGACCAAGCTGTTCGCGCGTATTTTCAAGCGCGAAATCCCACAACCGCTGTTGCGTTATGCAACGCAGATGATCCACCAGGAAAGTCTGTTCTTCGTTCTGCCGTTCTTTTTCATCACCACGACCTGGAACAGCGGCCAACTGTTTTTCACCGGCCTGTTGAGCATCGCGGCACTGATCTCGATCATCGATCCGCTCTACTACAAGTGGCTGGCGCCACGACGCTGGGCGTTCCTGGCGCTGCACACCCTGACCCTGTTCGCCGCTTTGCTCACGGCATTGCCGGTGATCATGCACCTGACCACCTCGCAGAGTTTCAAATGGGCGCTGGGCATCGCCGTGCTGCTGTCGTTCCCGAGCCTGGCGTCGATCTTCCCGATCCGTACAATTCGCAACGCCCTGGCGATCCTGAGTATCACCGTCGGCATCGGCGGCGTCGGTTGGGCGCTGCGTTCATGGGTGCCGCCGGCGACTTTGTGGATGACCGACGTGGCCATCAGCACGCAGATGCAGGACCGCACCCCGGGCGCCAGCCTCGACGAAGTGAGCGTCGAGCAGATCCGCGGTGGCGGCCTTTACGCCTACACCGCAATCAACGCCCCGCGTGGCCTGGACGAGCGGATTTACCATGTCTGGAAATTCAACGGCAAAGAGGTCGACCGTATTGCGCTGGATATCCATGGCGGGCGCAAGGAAGGTTACCGGGCGTGGACCCACAAACAGAATTTCCCCGGCAACCCCGCCGGCAAATGGCAAGTTAGGGTGTTGACCGAAGACGGCCAGGTCATCGGCGTGCTGCGCTTCGTGGTCAAGGACAGCACAGCGATCAAAGAAAACTAACCGGGTTCGTGCTATTACGTAGGTCTGCCTAATAGCCGAACAAGCAAGGAGCTTATGATCAGCAGCACAATGGCCGGCGATGCCCGACTGGACACTTCGCTCACCCCTGCGCGGTTGCGGGTGACGGGCGACTGGACGCTTGCCCATTACGCCGGCCTCAAGCTGCTGAGCGAAAGCCTTTACGGCCAGTACGACGCCGACACCCAGGTCGATCTCAACGGTCTCGGCGCCCTTGACACCGCTGGCGCCTCGTTGTTGGTGGAACTGTTGGGTTCCGAGCGCATTGGCCGCACCGCCCAGCATCCCGATTGCACTCTTTCCTCCGCCGACCGCGCGTTACTGCAAACGGTGTACTGCTCGCTGACCGATTTCTGCGTGCCGATCAAGGAGCCGGAAATCAGCGTTAGCATTCAATTGCTGACTCGCATCGGTCGCGCCGTGGACACCGTCTGGCAGGACACCCTGCAACTGCTCGGTTTCGTAGGGCTGATCATCGAAACCATCGCCCGCGGCCTGTTTCGACCCAAGCGCTGGCGCATCACGCCGATGGTCTCGCACATCGAACAAACAGGGCTCGACGCTGCGCCCATCGTAGCCCTGCTGACCTTTCTGGTCGGCGCCGTGGTGGCGTTTCTCGGGGCGACGGTACTGGCGACGTTCGGTGCCAGTGTGTTTACCGTGGATCTGGTGGGGTTTGCCTTCCTGCGCGAATTTGGTGTGTTGCTCACCGCGATCCTGATGGCCGGGCGCACCGCCAGTGCGTTCACGGCGCAGATCGGTTCGATGAAGGCCAACGAAGAAATAGACGCCATCCGCACCTTGGGCCTCGACCCGATGGAGTTGCTGGTAGTGCCACGCGTGCTGGCCTTGCTGATCGCCCTGCCGATGCTGACGTTTCTGGCAATGATTTCAGGAATCATCGGCGGCGCGGTGGTCTGCGCAGTATCGCTGGATATTTCACCGGCGATGTTCCTGTCGCTGCTGCAATCGGACATCGGCGTTCAGCACTTTCTGGTGGGCATCGTCAAAGCGCCGATTTTCGCCTTCCTGATCGCCGCCATCGGTTGCCTCGAAGGCTTCAAGGTCAGCGGCAGCGCCGAGTCCGTGGGTGCCCACACCACATCGAGTGTGGTGCAGTCGATTTTCGTGGTGATCGTGCTCGACGCGGTGGCTGCGCTGTTTTTCATGGAGATGGGCTGGTGAACCGTGTACCCCGAGCGCCCTGCGAGGCGGTGATTGAAGTGCGTGGCCTGTGCAATCGCTTTGGCCGCCAGAGCGTGCACGAGAACCTTGACCTGGATTTGTACAAGGGCGAAATCCTCGCTGTGGTCGGCGGTTCCGGCAGCGGTAAATCGGTGCTACTGCGTAGCATCGTCGGTTTGCGTCAGCCCAGCGAAGGCGTAGTGAAAGTCTTCGGCAAGAACCTGCCAACCCTGTCTGAGCACGAGCGTTCATTGGTGGAACGGCGCTTTGGCGTGCTGTTCCAGAAAGGCGCATTGTTCTCGTCGTTGACGGTGACCGAGAACGTCGCACTGCCTTTGATCGAGCACGCCGGCTTGAGCCGCAACGACGCCGAGCACCTGGCGGCGGTAAAGATGGCCTTGGCCGGGTTGCCGTTGTCAGCGGCGGACAAATACCCGGCGTCCCTGTCCGGCGGCATGATCAAGCGTGCTGCACTCGCCCGGGCGCTGGCGCTGGACCCGGACATCCTGTTTCTCGACGAGCCCACTGCCGGCCTCGATCCGATTGGCGCCGCGGCGTTCGATCAATTGATCCTGACCCTGCGCGATGCGCTGGGCCTGAGTGTATTTCTGGTGACCCACGACCTCGACACGCTCTACACCATCACCGACCGGGTGGCCGTGCTGGCGCAGAAAAAGGTGCTGGTGGCGGACGCCATCGACAAGGTCTCGGAAACCGACGACGCGTGGATTCACGAATATTTCCATGGCCCTCGCGGCCGCGCGGCGCTGACAGCCGCCCAACAGCTTCACGAGGTCTGACATGGAAACCCGAGCACATCATGTGTTGATCGGCCTGTTCACTGTGATCGTGGTGGCAGGCGCCCTGCTCTTCGGACTCTTTCTGGCCAAGTCCAGCGTCGATACCGAATTCAAGGATTACGAGGTCGTGTTCAACGAGGCGGTCAGCGGCCTGTCCAAGGGCAGTTCGGTGCAGTACAGCGGAATCAAGGTCGGCGACGTGGTGACGCTGCGCCTGGACCCGAAAGACCCGCGCCGGGTGCTTGCCCGGATTCGTCTGGCTGGCGATACCCCGATCAAGGAAGACACCCAGGCCAAACTGGCGCTGACCGGCGTCACCGGAACCTCGATCATCCAGCTCAGCGGCGGTACGCCACAGAGCCCGACGCTTAAGGGAAAGGATGGCCACCTGCCGACCATCGTCGCTTCGCCCTCGCCCATCGCCCGCCTGCTCAATGACAGCGAAGACCTGATGGCCGGGGTAAGCTCGCTGATGCGTAACGCTAACCTGATGTTCTCCACGGAAAACATTGAGCGCATCAGCGAGACCCTGGAGCATCTGGAGCAAACCACCGGGGCCATTGCCGATCAGCGTGACGATATTCGTCAGGCCATGAAGCAACTGGCGTCGGTCGGCAAGCAAGCCAACAGCATGCTCGAGCAGACCACGGCGTTGATGCGCAATGCCAACGGCCTGCTCAATGACAACGGCAAGCAGATGTTCAGCAGCGCCGAGCAGGCGATGAAATCCCTGGAGCAGAGCAGCGCCACCATCAACACACTACTCACCGCCAATCAGCAATCGCTGAACAACGGCATGCAGGGTCTCAACGGCCTGGCCCCGGCGGTGCGCGAACTGCGCGAAACCCTGACGTCGTTACGCACCATCTCCCAACGCCTGGAAGCCAACCCCAGCGGTTACCTGCTGGGCAGCGACAAGACCAAGGAATTCACGCCATGAAGCTTTCCCGAATTGCCTTGCTCGCGAGCGTTACTCTGATCAGTTCGTGCTCGATCCTGCCCAAGCCTGAGCCGTTCGATGTCTATCGATTGCCTGCTGCGACACAGAACAGCGGTTCAGCCAGTCATGGCAGGCCGCAACAATGGTCTCTACGCCTGACCAAGTTGCAGAGCAGCGAAGCGTTGAACAGTCCGAACATCGCGGTGATTCCTCAAGGCGACGTGATCAGCCATTACAAAGGCTCGCGCTGGAGCGATCCGGCGCCGGTGCTGTTGCGCAATCGCCTGCTGGACGGCTTTCAGCGTGATGGACGGGTCGCGCTGTTGAGCACCGATGACAGTCTTTTTCATGGCGATCTGGAGCTGGGTGGCAATTTGCAGGCCTTCCAGACGGAGTACCAGGGCAGCTCGGCGAACGTGGTCGTGCGCCTGGACGCCTTGTTGGTGCGCGGTTACGACCAGCGCATCCTCGCCAGTCGCCGCTTTGAAGTGCGCCAGCCGCTGAGTGATGTGCAGGTGCCCGCGGTGGTCGCAGGGTTTGGTCAGGCGAATGACCAACTGACGGTGCAGGTGGTGAACTGGGCGGTTGAACAAGGGCAGAGACTCGCCCCGCCACCCAGACCTTGATGCGGTCCCCTGTAGGAGCGAGCCTGCTCGCGATGGCGGTGTGTCAGACACATTGATTTTGAATGTGCGACCGTCGTCGTGAGCAAGCTTGCTCCTACAGGTGCTTTCAGCGGCGCAAAAACGCTTGATGCAGCGCTTCCAGTGTTTCAAAGTGATACGCCGGAGCTTCCGCGCTCAACTCTTCATGGCTGCCGAAGCCGTAACCCACCGCTGCCGCGTCCAGGCCATTACTGCGTGCGCCGATCAGATCATGTTTGCGGTCACCGATCATCAGGGTATTGGCCGGATCGAGGCCTTCTTCAGCGATCAAATGGGCGATCAGCTCGACCTTGTTGGTCCGGGTGCCGTCCAGTTCGCTGCCGTAAATCACTTTGAAGTGTTTGGCGAAGTCGAAGTGCCGGGCGATTTCTCGAGCGAAAATCCACGGTTTCGAAGTTGCGATATACAGCTGTCGACCTTGCCCGCCCAGGGTTTCGAGCAGCGGGGTGACGCCGTCGAACACGCGGTTTTCGTACAGGCCGGTCACCTTGAAGCGCTCGCGGTAGAAATTCACCGCCTCCCACGCCTTCGTTTCGTCGAAGTCGTAGAACTGCATGAACGCCTGCAACAGTGGCGGGCCGATGAAGTGTTCGAGTTTGGTCAGGTCCGGCTCATCGATCCCCAGATTGCTCAGGGCAAACTGGATCGAACGGGTGATGCCTTCGCGCGGGTCGGTCAGGGTGCCATCGAGGTCGAACAAAACGGTTTGGTAATGCATGAAAATTCCTGGATGTTGGTGCGCCGGTTCAGAGCTGGTCGTAGCCTTCGGCCAGATGCAGATCCTTGAGCTTCACGTAGTTCGCCGCGCTGTAGGTGAAAAAGGCGCGTTCCTTGTCCGTCAGCGGCCGGATCTGTTTCACCGGGCTACCCACGTACAGGAAACCGCTTTCCAGGCGTTTACCCGGTGGCACCAGGCTGCCGGCACCGATGATCACGTCGTCTTCGACCACGGCACCGTCCATGACAATGCTGCCCATGCCGATCAGCACCCGGCTGCCCACCGAGCAACCGTGAAGCATGACTTTATGGGCAATGGTCACATCATCACCGATCAACAGCGGGAAACCGTCCGGGTTGAACGGCCCGGCGTGGGTGATGTGCAACACGCAGCCGTCCTGCACGCTGGTGCGCGCGCCGATGCGGATGCGGTGCATATCGCCGCGGATTACCGTCAATGGCCATACCGAACTGTCTTCGCCGATCTCGACGTCGCCGATTACCACCGCTGAACGGTCGACAAAAGCCCTTGGGCCCAGCAGCGGCGTGTGGTTCTGATACTTGCGCAGGTTCACGATAGGGTTTCTCTCTGTTGCTGATAGCTGCGGTGAGCGTCGATTGTAATTAAGATGGCCGCATGTTTCTCCAGCCAAGGTGCCCACTGTGAGCGTGAACAACCCTCTTTTGCAGTCCTACGACCTGCCGCCGTTCTCTGCGATCCGTGCCGAACACGTGCAACCGGCCATTGACCAGATTTTGGCGGACAACCGCGCCGCCATCATCGAGATCCTCAAGACCCAGGGCAAGCAGCCGACCTGGGCCGGGCTGGTGCTGGCGATGGACGAGCTCAATGATCGTCTCGGCGCTGCCTGGAGCCCGGTCAGCCACCTCAATGCTGTGTGCAACAGCGCCGAACTGCGTGAAGCTTACGAGTCGTGCCTGCCGGCGTTGAGCGCCTACTCCACCGAGATGGGCCAGAACCGCGAATTGTTCCAGGCCTTCGAAGCCTTGGCCAATAGTCCTGAAGCCGCCGGTTTTGACGTGGCGCAGAAAACTATCCTGGAACACTCCCTGCGTGACTTCCGTCTGTCGGGTATCGACCTGCCGGAAGCCGAGCAGAAGCGCTACGCCGAAGTGCAAAGCAAGTTGTCCGAGTTGGGCAGCCGCTTTTCCAATCAGCTGCTCGACGCTACCCAGGCGTGGACCAAGCACCTCACCGATGAAGCCACCCTCGCCGGCCTGACTGATTCGGCCAAGGCGCAAATGGCGGCCGCCGCGCAAGCCAAGGGCCTGGATGGCTGGTTGATCACCCTGGAGTTCCCGAGTTACTACGCGGTGATGACCTACGCTCGCGACCGTGCGCTGCGTGAAGAAGTCTACGCCGCGTACTGTACCCGTGCGTCGGACCAAGGCCCGAATGCCGGCCAGAACGACAACGGCCCGGTGATGGAAGAAATACTCGACCTGCGTCAGGAACTGGCCAAGCTCTTGGGCTTCGCCAGTTTCTCGGAGCTGAGCCTGGCAACCAAAATGGCAGAATCCAGCGATCAGGTGCTGAGTTTCCTGCGTGACCTGGCCAAGCGCAGCAAGCCGTTCGCCGCGCAGGATCTGGAGCAGCTCAAGGCTTACGCTGCTGAGCAGGGTTGCCCGGATCTGCAAAGCTGGGACAGCGGTTTCTACGGTGAAAAACTCCGTGAACAACGCTACAGCGTGGCCCAGGAAGCCCTGCGCGCCTACTTCCCGATCGATAAGGTATTGAGCGGTCTGTTCGCCATTGTTCAGCGTTTGTACGGCATCGAGATTGCTGAGCAAAAAGGCTTCGACACCTGGCACCCTGATGTCCGCCTGTTCGAAATCAAGGAAAATGGCCAGCATGTCGGTCGCTTCTTCTTCGACCTCTACGCCCGCGCAAACAAGCGCGGCGGTGCCTGGATGGATGGGGCCCGCGACCGTCGCCGTACCGCCGAGGGCGTTTTGCAAAGCCCTGTGGCCAACCTGGTGTGCAACTTCACCCCGGCCGACAGCGGCAAGCCTGCGCTGTTGACCCACGATGAAGTCACCACCCTGTTCCACGAGTTCGGTCATGGTTTGCATCACTTGCTGACCCGCGTCGAGCACGCCGGCGTATCCGGCATCAACGGCGTGGCTTGGGATGCGGTCGAGTTGCCGAGCCAGTTTATGGAAAACTGGTGCTGGGAGCCGGAAGGTCTGGCGCTGATTTCCGGTCATTACGAATCTGGCGAACCACTGCCGCAAGATCTGTTGCAAAAAATGCTCGCGGCGAAAAACTTTCAGTCCGGCCTGATGATGGTTCGCCAACTGGAATTTTCGCTGTTCGACTTCGAACTGCACGCCACCCACGGCGATGGCCGCAGCGTGCTGCAAGTGCTCGAAGGCGTGCGTGACGAGGTTTCGGTGATGCGTCCACCGGCCTACAACCGATTCCCCAACAGTTTTGCGCATATTTTCGCCGGCGGTTACGCGGCGGGCTACTACAGCTACAAATGGGCGGAAGTGTTGTCGGCGGATGCTTTCTCCAGGTTTGAGGAAGAAGGCGTGCTCAACGCCGACACCGGTCGCGCCTTCCGCGAGGCGATCCTGGCGCGGGGTGGTTCTCAGGAGCCGATGGTGCTGTTCGTCGACTTCCGTGGCCGTGAGCCTTCGATTGACGCACTCTTGCGCCATAGCGGCCTGAGTGAGGACGCGGCAGCATGAGTGAGGGACCTGTGATTACCAAAAGACGCTTTATCGCCGGAGCGGTCTGCCCGGCATGCAGCGAGCCGGACAAGCTGATGATGTGGAGTGAAAACGACGTGCCGCATCGCGAGTGCGTGGCCTGTGGTTACTCCGACACGCTCAATGAACAAGGGTTATCGGTGCCCAAGGAACTGGGAACGCGGGTCAACATCACCACGCCCAAGGCTGCAGACACCAAGGTTCAGGCTGTTCAGTTCTTCCCGAATCCGAAGCTAAAGAAAAACTCGGACGAGTAATAAACAAGTCAAAAAAGGCCCCCGTTGCGTTATGCAGTGGGGGCTTTTTTTATATGTTTTTAATCAAGGCGTGGAAATATTGGCATAGGCTTTGGCCAGTGCCAGAAGTTTGGCCTTGTCATCGGCGTCGATATCGCCATCACCATCAATGTCTTTGTTGATATTGCCGAGACTGAAGGTTCTGCCGCCATCATTAGACGATGCGATGAGGACTGTGGAGTCCAGTAAGGCCGTGGTCTCCAGCGAGTTTTCAGCATTCCGACCGTTCTCTTTCAATGCGAATTGCAGGGAAACGAGTACTTCGTTTTGGTCGACAATTGTTGGGCCAAGCTTTTGTAGAAAGATACCGCGGCGGTTGAAAAACGACATAATCAAATCCTTTTAATTAATATAAATGTCCCTGTGTGCAACGGAAGTAACGATACCGGAATTGCAAATTTTTTAGCCAGTCGTCATATGTATCACTTAATTGCTTTGCACTATCCCGAATCAAGAAGATGCTGAGCGGTACTGGTGCGATGGATGTCATCGATATACTGTATGCACATACAGCGCAAAGGGTTTTCTTCCATGCACACGCCATTGCCCCTACGTGGCCGCGGCACCGCGACCAATCCCCATAATCGTTTCGCCCCCAATCGGTCGGTGGCCGAGGACGACGGCTGGTACCAAGAGGTGCCGACCACACAAGGCACCGTGGTAAGCATCGAGGCGGCGAAAACCATCATCACCCGCAATACCTCGCCGGACTTGCCCTTCGATCGTTCGATCAATCCCTACCGGGGCTGTGAACACGGCTGCATTTATTGCTACGCGAGGCCGAGCCATGCTTATTGGGATATGTCGCCGGGGCTGGATTTCGAAACCAAACTGATCGCCAAGACCAACGCTGTCGATGTGCTGGAGCAACAGCTGTCCAAGCGCGGCTACCAATGCGCGCCGATCAACCTCGGGTCCAACACCGATCCTTATCAGCCGATCGAGCGCGAATACAAGATCACCCGGCAAACCCTCGAAGTGTTGTTGCGCTATCGGCATCCGGTGACCATCGTCACCAAGGGCTCGCTGATTCTGCGCGATCTCGACCTGTTGACCGAGCTGGCCCGGCACAGGCTGGTGGCGGTGATGATCAGCCTGACCAGCCTGGACGACGAACTCAAACGCATCCTTGAACCCCGCGCTGCGGCGCCAAAGGCCAGGCTGCGCGCGATCCGGGTGATGCGCGACGCAGGCATTCCTGTCGGTGTGTTGTGTTCACCGATGATTCCGATGATCAACGACAGCGAACTCGAAAGCCTGCTCACCGAGGCTCAGGCGGCCGGGGCGCAAAGCGCTGCTTATATGATGTTGCGCCTGCCGTTGGAAGTGGCACCGTTGTTTGAAGAGTGGCTGGCTGCCCACTACCCGCAACGGGCCGCGCACGTGCTGAGCCTGATTCGCCAGAGCCGGGGTGGCGAGCTTTACGACAGTCGCTTTGGTTCACGAATGCGTGGCGAAGGTCCTTTTGCCGACCTGCTGGCGCAGCGCTTCGCCAAAGCGATCAAGCGCCTGGGACTCAATCATCGCGAAGGCTTCAATCTGGACTGCGATGCCTTTTGTCCGCCCGGTCGCCAGATGTCGTTGATTTGAGGACAATTGGCCTATCGTTGAGTACGGGCAATTTCATTTTGCCATTAAGCTGGTCACGTTTTTTGTGACCTGGAACACGCATTCCAGAGCGGTTTATTCAGTTTGAGTTAAGATTCGGCCGCTACCTTGTTCATCGAGTGACTGACGGGTCGAGGTGTTTCGACCTGGATGTTTTTTACACAGGCACTGGCTTCAGACCGGACAACACGGGAAGATTCCATGACTCCGATAAAGAGGATGAATCATGAGTGACAAGGATAAACAGCCGTTGGCTGCGTCGGCGTCCGCCGAACCTGAGGCGGAAACCGCCGATGCAGCGCTGCAGCATATCGTTGAAGGCTTTTTGCATTTTCATCATGAGATCTTTCCCCAGCAGGAAGAACTCTTCAAGAAACTCGCCACGGCTCAGCGGCCGCGCGCGATGTTCATTGCTTGCGCCGACTCGCGCATCGTTCCGGAATTGATCACCCAAAGTGCCCCCGGCGACCTGTTCGTGACCCGTAATGTGGGCAATGTTGTGCCGCCCTACGGGCAAATGAACGGTGGTGTTTCCACCGCTATCGAGTACGCGGTGCTGGCGCTTGGCGTGCATCACATCATCATTTGTGGGCATTCCGATTGCGGCGCGATGCGCGCGGTCCTCAACCCCCAGAGCCTGGAAAAAATGCCCACGGTCAAAGCCTGGCTGCGGCATGCCGAAGTGGCGAAGACCATGGTCCAGGACAACTGCCACTGCGCTAACGAAAGCGAAAGTATGCACATCCTCACCGAAGAGAATGTCATCGCCCAATTACAGCACCTGCGCACGCATCCGTCGGTGGCCTCGCGCATGGCCAATGGTCAGTTGTTTATCCACGGTTGGGTCTACAACATCGAAACCAGCGAAATCAAAGCCTACGATGCCGATCAAGGTTGTTTCCTGCCGCTCAATGGCAGCCTGCCGATTCCCGTGGCGACGCCCAAAGCGCGCTTCTAAATCCTCCTAAATCCTTGTGTGGTTTAGCCGAGGCTGCCGATCAGGCAGCCCGGCTTTGCCATGCCTGAAGAAAACTTCGGGAGAGTCACCATGCGTGCTGCTCAACTCAAAGCTGTTCTGCCACGGGAGCTGCTGGCTTCGGTGGTTGTGTTTCTGGTCGCCCTGCCCTTGTGCATGGGCATCGCGATTGCCTCGGGATTGCCGCCAGCCAAAGGCCTGATCACTGGCATCATCGGCGGATTGGTGGTCGGCTGGCTGGCGGGTTCGCCGCTGCAAGTCAGCGGTCCGGCGGCGGGTCTGGCGGTTCTGGTGTTCGAGCTGGTGCGCCAGCACGGTATCGCCATGCTCGGGCCGATTCTGTTGCTCGCCGGTTTTCTTCAATTGGTGGCCGGTCGTTTAAAGCTGGGCTGCTGGTTCCGCGTAACGGCGCCTGCGGTGGTGTACGGCATGCTGGCCGGGATTGGTGTGTTAATCGTTCTGTCTCAGGTACACGTGATGCTGGATGCCGTGCCCAAACCCTCGGGCCTGGAGAATCTGGCCGGTTTCCCGCAAGCGCTGGCACAGGCATTGCCGACACTGGGCTGGCAAGCCGGATTACTCGGGTTGTCGACGATTGCCGTGATGTGGCTGTGGGAAAAATTCCGCCCGCAATCCCTGCGTTTTGTTCCGGGTGCGCTACTGGGTGTCGGCCTGGCAACCCTTGCCAGTCTGGTGTTGGCATTGCAGGTCAAACGGGTCGAGGTGCCGGCCAATCTGACGGAAGCCATCGACTGGTTGAAGCCGGCGGACTTGCTCAACCTGGCTGATCCGACCTTGTTGGTCGCCGCGATTGCCGTGGCCTTCATCGCCAGCGCCGAGACGCTGCTCTCGGCTGCAGCGGTTGATCGCATGCACAGCGGTCAGCGCTCTGACTTCGACCGGGAGTTGTCTGCTCAGGGAATCGGCAACATGCTGTGCGGCTTGCTCGGGGCGTTGCCGATGACCGGCGTTATCGTGCGCAGTTCGGCCAACGTGCAGGCGGGCGCCACAACCCGCTTCTCGACCATATTCCACGGGTTGTGGTTACTGGCGTTCGTGCTGTTGCTGTCCAGCGTGCTGCAGAGCATTCCGGTGGCGAGCCTGGCGGGCGTGTTGGTGTACACCGGTTTCAAGCTGGTAGACCTCAAGGTCTTTCGGGGGTTGGGCCGCTATGGGCGGGCGCCGATGTTCACCTATGCGGCTACCGCCCTCGCCATCGTACTTACGGACTTGCTCACGGGTGTTTTGATTGGCTTCGGCCTGACGCTGGTGAAGTTGGCATTAAAGGCTTCGCGCTTGAAAATCAGCTTGATCGACCTGCCTAAGCAAGGGGAAATGGAACTGCGTCTGGTGGGCGCGGCAACCTTTCTCAAAGTGCCGGCGCTGACCCAGGTGCTGGGCAGCATCCCTGCGGGTACGACGGTGCATGTGCCGCTCAATAACCTGAGCTACATCGATCACTCGTGTCTGGAGTTGCTGGAGGAATGGGGACGGGCGAACTCGGCAAAGGGGTCGAAACTGTTGATTGAGTCGCGGGGATTGAAGCGCAGGCTTGAAGGCAGGGTTCGTACCACCACCGGCATCGGCGCTGCTGGCTAAAAAACAATGCAGGAGCGAGCTTGTTCGCGATGGTGGCGGATCACTCAACGTTGATGTTGAATGACATGGCCTCATCGCGAGCAAGTTCGCTCCTGCAGGGGGTTGTGGTTACCGGTTGATCAAGCCGCCGGCTGATCCAGTTCCAGGCCTACACCCAGACGACGGCCCATGCACGGCCAGCGTTTCCACGCGGCGCCGGTGTCCGGGCTGGCGAGTTTCTCGCGATAGGTTTCCACCGATTCCAGCGCGAAGCTTTCGTCGTCGAGCATCTCGTCGATGGCGTGGTGCACCACTTCATCCAGTTGGTTGGCGAACGACTCACCGATCAATTGGTGAGCAATCAGGTTGGCGACAGTCATGTCCAGGGGGATCAGTGGCTGGCCGAGATGCTTGATGTACAGGTCGTTGACCTCTTCGACAAAACGGTGCGCCAGATAGGCTTCGTCCAGCAAACTGTCCAGCCCGACGTGGCCGATCATGATGTCGGGCGGTTGAACGAAGTACTGTTCGGCGATTTTCAGCACCGGTTTGATCTGTGACTCAATGCCCGCTTCCCTGGCGACTTCATTGGCTGCATCCAGCAGATCAGGCACTTCTTCAATGTAGGCGGCGACAAATCGGGTCAGCACGCCGTTGGTATCGGTTTGCGGCAGTTGGATTGCCGGGTGCAGATGAGGCAGTTTGCTTTCCAGCTGACGTGTCAGCAGGCCGGTCTCGGCTTCGTGTTGTTGGGCTTTTTGGATCTGCTCGCGCAATGCGGCGGTGTTCATGAAAACTCCAGGGAACAAGGCAATGAAATAGGGAAGACATAACTTAGCTGGCTTACGAAAAATGCTAAGACGCATTTGTCATAATTATTTCATCCTTGAGACGGCCCCGTTATATCGGTTTGCCACCACTCGTCTGCATCCTTCTCCATTCGTGGCCTGCAAAGCAAGTTAATGCTGTTTCAGATCATTTACGCCTTCACGTTGCGAGGTCGAAGGTGCTGGCTATACTCGGGTTGGAATGGAGTTAGCTGATGACGCCCGACTGCATATGCAGCAAGGCCCGGTGCTCAAGTTCGTAGTCTGATGCAGCCGCTCCCTTGCCGCAGGTGAAAGCCGGCGGGATAACAAGAACGATAAGGGGAACCCGCAATGATGCGACATCCACATGTCTGGATGGGCCTCCTGTTGTGGTCGATTTTCAGTCAGGCGCAAGCGGCCTGGACTGTGAATATGGCGCCTGGAGCGACTGAAATCAGTCACGCTGTGTTTGACCTGCACATGACCATTTTCTGGATCTGTGTGGTGATCGGCATCATCGTCTTTGGTGCCATGTTCTGGTCGATGATCCTCCACCGCCGCTCAACCGGGCAGGTGGCCGCCAAATTTCATGAAAGCACCACCGTCGAAATCCTCTGGACCATCGTGCCCTTCCTGATCCTGGTGGCGATGGCAATTCCTGCTACCGCGACCCTGATCAAGATGTACGACGCCAGTGAGCCGGAGATTGATATCCAGGTCACCGGTTACCAGTGGAAGTGGCACTACAAATATCTGGGCCAGGACGTCGAGTTCTTCAGCAACCTGGCCACTCCCGCCGATCAGATTCACAACAAGGAAGCCAAGGGCGAGCATTACTTGCTTGAGGTCGACAAACCCCTGGTGTTGCCGGTCGGCGCCAAGGTGCGCTTCCTGGTGACCTCTGCCGATGTGATCCACTCCTGGTGGGTGCCGGCCTTTGCCGTCAAGCGCGACGCGATCCCTGGGTTCGTCAACGAAGCCTGGACTCGCATCGACAAGCCCGGCATCTACCGTGGCCAGTGTGCTGAGTTGTGCGGCAAGGATCACGGCTTCATGCCGACTGTGGTCGAGGTCAAGGAAAAGGCCGATTACGAAAAATGGCTGGCCGAACGCAAGGCTGAAGCCGCGCAACTCAAAGAGCTGACCAGCAAGGAATGGACCCTCGACGAGCTCAAAGAACGCGGCGACAAGGTCTACCACACCACCTGCGTGGCCTGTCACCAGGCCGAAGGTCAGGGCCTGCCGCCAATGTTCCCGGCACTCAAGGGCTCGAAAATCGCCACAGGACCGAAAGACGCTCACCTGGGCATTGTCTTCCATGGCAAGCCTGGCACAGCGATGGCGGCATTCGGCAAACAGCTCTCGGAAGTCGATATCGCAGCGGTCGTGACCTATGAACGCAACGCCTGGGGCAACAACAAGGGCGACATGGTCACGCCTAAAGAAGTGCTGGAGCTGAAACAGGCGGAAAGCAAATGACCCAGTCTATTGCGCATATAAGGAACCGGTCGGGGCAGAGCGCCCCGGCCTGCCCCGCCCCTCTCTTTGCAGGAGACAAACCATGAGCGCCGTCATCGATGACCATGGTCATGCCGACCACGCCCACGGCCCCGCCAAAGGCCTGATGCGTTGGGTGCTGACCACCAACCACAAGGACATCGGTACGCTGTACCTGTGGTTTGCGTTCTCCATGTTCCTGCTGGGTGGGTCGTTCGCGATGGTGATTCGCGCCGAGCTGTTCCAGCCAGGGCTGCAAATCGTCCAGCCTGAATTCTTCAACCAGATGACCACCATGCACGGTCTGGTGATGGTCTTCGGTGCGGTGATGCCGGCCTTCGTCGGCCTCGCCAACTGGATGATCCCGCTGATGATCGGTGCGCCGGACATGGCGCTGCCGCGCATGAACAACTTCAGTTTCTGGCTATTGCCGGCGGCGTTCATCCTGCTGGTCTCGACCCTGTTCACCCCCGGTGGCGGACCGAACTTCGGCTGGACGTTCTACGCACCGTTGTCGACGACGTATGCGCCGGAAAGCGTGACCTTCTTCATCTTCGCCATCCACTTGATGGGGATCAGTTCGATCATGGGCGCGATCAACGTGATCGCCACCATCCTCAACTTGCGCGCCCCCGGCATGACGCTGATGAAAATGCCGCTGTTCGTCTGGACTTGGCTGATCACTGCGTTCTTGCTGATCGCGGTAATGCCGGTGCTGGCCGGGTGCGTGACGATGATGCTGATGGACATCCACTTCGGCACCAGCTTCTTCAGTGCCGCCGGTGGCGGTGATCCGGTGTTGTTCCAGCATGTGTTCTGGTTCTTCGGTCACCCGGAGGTGTACATCATGATTCTGCCGGCCTTCGGCGCCGTCAGCTCGATCATCCCGACCTTCTCGCGCAAACCGCTGTTCGGCTACACCTCGATGGTCTACGCCACCGCGAGCATCGCGTTCCTGTCGTTCATTGTCTGGGCGCACCATATGTTCGTGGTCGGCATACCGCTAGTGGGCGAACTGTTCTTCATGTACGCCACGCTGCTGATCGCGGTGCCCACGGGTGTGAAGGTGTTCAACTGGGCCAGCACCATGTGGCAAGGCTCGCTGACCTTCGAGACGCCGATGCTGTTTGCGGTGGCGTTCGTGATCCTGTTTTCCATCGGCGGGTTCTCCGGGTTGATGCTGGCCATCGCCCCGGCGGACTTCCAGTACCAGGACACCTACTTCGTGGTTGCGCACTTCCACTATGTATTGGTGCCGGGAGCGATCTTCGGGATTTTCGCCTCGGCCTACTACTGGTTGCCGAAGTGGACCGGCCACATGTACGACGAAACCCTCGGCAAGCTGCATTTCTGGCTGTCGTTCATCGGCATGAACATGGCTTTCTTCCCGATGCACTTTGTGGGGTTGGCGGGCATGCCTCGGCGGATTCCGGACTACAACCTGCAATTCGCCGATTTCAACATGGTGTCGTCGATCGGCGCATTCATGTTCGGTGCCACGCAGATCTTCTTCCTGTTCATCGTGATCAAGACCATTCGCGGCGGCCCGCCTGCACCGGCCAAACCATGGGATGGGGCTGAGGGCCTGGAGTGGAGCATCCCGTCACCAGCGCCGTATCACACCTTCACCACGCCGCCGGAAGTGAAATGAACACGGTCTTCCCTGTAGGAGCGAGCCTGCTCGCGATGGTTGTCAGAACGCACGCTGGAAGCCTGACACCCCGCGGTGGTTTCAGGTTCTTCGCGAGCAGGCTCGCTCCTACAGGGGCTCCGGTGGAGTCAAAAAATCATGGCTGATTCGATTTCGATGAAGAAGCTGGTCTCGCGCCTGTTGCTGGTGGTGGTGGCGATGTTTGTATTCGGATTCGCCCTGGTGCCGATCTACGACGTGATGTGCAGGGCATTCGGCATTAACGGCAAGACCGCGGGGCAGTATGAGGGTGAGCAAACGGTCGACACCTCGCGCCAGGTGCGTGTGCAGTTTCTGTCGACCAACACCGCCGACATGCCATGGGACTTTTACCCAAAACATGACGAATTGACCGCGAACCCGGGGGCAGTGAACGAGATGATCTTCATCGCCCACAACCCCACCGATAAACCGATGAGCGCCCAGGCTGTGCCGAGCATAGCGCCCAGCAACGCGGCGGCGTATTTCCACAAGACCGAATGTTTCTGCTTTACCCAGCAAGTGCTGCAGCCCGGCCAACGGATCGAGATGCCGGTACGTTTCATCGTTGACCGTGACATGCCCAAGGATGTGAAGCACCTGACGCTGTCCTACACGCTGTTCGATATCACCGCCCGACATCCACCGGTAGCTGTAAACACTGGCGGCTGAGCGTGCCCGATAAGGAGAACAATAAATGGCAACTCATGAACATTATTACGTCCCGGCCCAGAGCAAATGGCCGATCATCGCCACGGTCGGGATGTTCGTCACGGTGTTTGGTCTGGCCACCTGGTTCAATGATCTGAAGGCAGCACGTCCGGAATCGCACGGCCCGCTGATCTTTTTCATTGGCGGGCTGTTGGTGGCTTACATGTTGTTCGGCTGGTTCGGCACGGTGATCAAGGAAAGTCGCGGCGGCTTGTACAGTGCGCAGATGGATCGCTCGTTCCGCTGGGGCATGAGCTGGTTCATCTTCTCGGAGGTGATGTTCTTCATCGCCTTCTTCGGGGCGCTGTTTTATGTGCGTCACATTTCCGGGCCGGCGCTCGGTGGTGAAGGCGCCAAAGGCATGGCCCATATGCTGTGGCCGAACTTCCAGTTCACCTGGCCGCTGCTGAACAACCCCGACTCGAAACTGTTTCCACCACCCAAGGACGTCATCAGCCCTTGGGGCCTGCCGTTGCTCAACACGGTGCTGCTGGTGAGTTCCAGCGTTACGGTGACCATCGCCCACCATGCCTTGAAGAAAGGCCATCGCGGCGCGCTGAAAATCTGGCTGGCGATCACGGTGCTGCTCGGCTGCGCGTTCCTCGGCTTTCAGGCTGAAGAATATATCCACGCCTACCACGAGCTGGGCCTGACTCTGGGCTCCGGCATCTACGGCGCGACCTTCTTTATGCTCACCGGGTTCCACGGTGCACACGTGACCATCGGCACCATCATCCTGTTCGTGATGCTGATGCGGATCATGCGCGGGCACTTTGACAACGAGCACCAGTTCGCTTTCGAGGCGGCGAGTTGGTATTGGCACTTTGTGGACGTGGTGTGGATCGGGCTGTTTGTTTTTGTCTACGTGCTCTAAACCTTTTACCAAGGCACGTGAGAGACCAGTTGGCCGCTGAAAAAACCCCAAGTGATCAGACCGAGGGTCAGGGCGGCCAGCGTCACTCGCACACTCAAGGCAATGACGAGGCGGTTTGAGCTGCTGTCGTCCTTGACCAGAAAAAACAGGCCGCTGAACAGGCTGACAACCGTGGCAATCAGCATCAGGACGATGGCTGCTTTGAGCATGGTGAGACTCCGGGGGGGACAAGCGATGCACTTGAGTATAGCTATCGCACCGACCGATTTGCGGGCGACGCCATGAAGCGTTTCCGGCCGGGCGTCGTGCCGACAGTGGTCGTGGCGCTGTTGCTGCCGCTGTTGGTGTCCCTGGGGTTCTGGCAGTTGAGCCGGGGCGCGGAGAAAAGCGCACTGCTGCAAAACTACGCCGAGCGCCGGGCTGCCGAACCGGTGGCCAGCACCGAATTGCAACACACTCAGGATCCGGCGTTCCGCCGGTTTCATCTGCAGGGCGAATTCGACGCTGCGCACAGCGTGCTGCTGGACAATCGCCAGCGCGACGGCAAGGTCGGGGTCGAGTTACTGCAACCGTTCCAGGATCACGCGACCGGGCTCTGGCTGCTGATCAATCGTGGCTGGCTGCCCTGGCCGGACCGGCGCACCCCGCCGCAATTCACTACACCCACACAAGCCCTGAACCTCGACGTCTGGGTCTACGTTTCCCCGGGTGCCACCTTCCAGCTACATGCCGACCCCGATAGCGACACCTGGCCGCAACTGGTGACAGCGGTGGGTCCGGCCAGGCTCTGGGATGCGCTCAATCGCGAAGGGTTTGCCTACGAGTTACGCGCCGAAACCGGCCCCGCGACCTATCAGGTCGATTGGCCGGTAGTGGCCATGGGGCCGGAAAAACACATCGCCTATGCCGTGCAGTGGTTCGCCATGTCGATCGCCCTGTTCGGTCTCTATCTTTATCTCGGCTGGCACAACGCAAAGGAGAAACACCATGGGAGCGGCCATGAATCCACCCAGCATGTCTGAGTCAAAACCGTCGGTGAACCGACGCAAGGGCCGCTGGCAGTTGTTGTTGATACTGCTCGGAGTGATCGGGCCGATGATCCTCGCCACCGGCATGTACAAATTGCAGTTCTGGGTGCCCGAGGGCCGTAGTTACCACGGCGAACTGATTGGCAACGGCCAGACCCGTGCCGACATTGGCGTACCGGCGGCGGAGGATCGTTGGCAGATGCTGGTGACGGCGCCCAAGGATTGCGCGGTGGACTGCCAACAATTGGTATATCTGGCGCGGCAGGTTCAGATCGGCCTCAGTCGCGACGCGTCTCGCGCCAGCCATGCCCTGGCCGCCGCGCAACCGCTGAGCGCCGAATACGACGCCAAGCTGCAACGCGAATATCCACAGTTGCAACGTTATCCACTGGACCTGACCACCTTCAGTCGCACCACCGGCGACCAGACCGTACCGCAACTGTGGATCATCGACCCCCACGGCAATCTGGTGCTGCGCTACGACCCGTCGGTGAAGGGCAAAGATCTGCTCAACGACCTGCGCCACCTGCTGAAACTGTCGAACATCGGATAAGGGCATCGTCATGGCCAAACCTGGATTTCGCCTCGCGCTGTTTGCCACCTTGCTGGCACTGATTGTGGTGTTGCTCGGCGCCTACACTCGCCTGACCCACGCCGGCCTCGGCTGCCCGGACTGGCCAGGCTGCTACGGCTTTATCAGCGTGCCGAAAAGCGAAGCCCAGCTGGCCCATGCCGAACTGCACTTTCCGGACGCACCGGTCGAAGCCCACAAGGGCTGGAACGAGATGATTCACCGCTACTTCGCCGGCACCCTGGGGATGTTGATCGCGGTGCTGGCCGGTCGCGCCTGGGTGCATCGCCGCCATCCGGGGCAACCGGTGAAGTTACCATTGTTCCTGCTGGGGGTGGTGATCGCCCAAGCCGCGTTCGGTATGTGGACGGTGACGCTCAAGCTCTGGCCGCAAGTGGTCACCGGGCATTTGCTCGGCGGTTTTGCGACCTTGAGCCTGTTGTTTCTTCTGACCTTGCGCCTGTCCGGTGTATTGCCGGCGCTGACAGTGCCGCGTCGCTTGCAGCACTGGGCGACGGCGGGGCTGGTGCTGGTGATCGGGCAAATTGCCCTCGGTGGCTGGGTCAGTTCCAACTACGCCGCCGTGGCCTGCATCGACTTCCCGACGTGCCACGGCCAGTGGATGCCGGCGGCGGACTTCGCTAACGGCTTTCACCTGACCCAGCACATCGGTCCGAATTACCTTGGCGGGCAACTGGACAGCGATGCCCGTACCGCGATCCACCTGACTCACCGCATCGGCGCTCTGCTGGTGACTTTGGTATTGCTCGGCCTTGCGTGGCAACTCAAAGCGGTCGGTATGACGCGTTTGGCAGGCCTGGTACTGATCGCCCTCGCCAGCCAAATCACCCTGGGCATCAGCAACGTGCTGTTCCATTTGCCATTGCCGGTGGCCGTTGCGCACAACGCGGGTGGTGCGGCGTTGTTGCTGACCATGGTGCTGGTCAATTATCACGCCCGGACCAGCCTGGTCCGGGTCAAGCAGCAGGCACGCTGGCGCTTCAGCCCGCGTAAACACACGGCCGGACCTATAACAATAAAAGGAGAGATGCCATGGCGACTCTGATCGGCGAACGTCCCAGTCAGGCGATTTGGCGCGACTACCTGGAGCTGACCAAACCCAAGGTTGTGGTGCTGATGCTCATCACTTCGCTGGTGGGGATGTTCCTCGCGACCCGCGCCGGGGTGCCGTGGACGGTGCTGATTTTCGGCAACCTGGGTATCGCCCTGTGCGCTGGCGGCGCGGCGGCGGTCAATCACGTGGTGGACAGACGCATCGACGCGATCATGGCGCGCACCCATAAACGGCCTTTGGCCGAAGGCCGGGTCTCGCCGAGGGCGGCGCTGACCTTCGCGCTGGTGCTGGCCGCCCTCGGGCAAGCCATGCTGCTGGCCTTCACCAACCCGCTGACCGCGTGGTTGACCCTTGCTTCGCTGCTCGGCTACGCGGTGATCTACACCGGGTTCCTGAAACGTGCGACCCCGCAGAACATCGTCATCGGCGGCCTCGCCGGTGCCGCGCCACCGCTGCTTGGCTGGACTGCGGCCACCGGTCATGTCAGTGCCGAACCGCTGCTGCTGGTGCTGATCATCTTCGCCTGGACGCCCCCGCATTTCTGGGCGCTGGCGATTCATCGCAAAGAGGAATACGCCAAGGCCGACATCCCGATGCTGCCGGTCACCCATGGCGAGCACTACACCAAGGTCCATATCCTGCTTTACACCTTTGCCTTGCTCGCCGTCAGCCTGATGCCGTATGTGATCCACATGAGCGGCACGCTCTATCTCGTGTGTGCGCTCGGGTTGGGTGCGCGATTTCTGCAATGGGCCGTGGTGTTGTACCGTGGCACTCGGCCGCACGCGGCGATCAACACGTTCAAGTACTCTATTTATTACTTGTTCCTGCTGTTCATCGCCCTGCTCGTAGATCACTACTTAATGTTGAACCTATGACTCGAACCCAGAAAACCGTCTTCATCCTTGTGGCCCTGATCGCACTGGTCCTGGGCCTGACCATCAACAAAGTGCTCTCCGGCAAGGGCCAGGGCGACCCGACGGCACTGATCGACGCCGGCATCATTCTGCTGCCGCAAAGCCGTAGCCTTCCGGACGTGACGATGACCAACCAGGATGGGCAACCGGTCACGATCAACGAGTTGAAAGGTAAGTGGACCCTGGTGTTCTTCGGCTACACCTTCTGTCCGGACATCTGCCCGACAACCCTGGCGCAGTTGCGGCAGATCAAGAGCGAGTTGCCGCCCGAAGCTGTGGATAAGTTGCAAATCGTTCTGGTCAGTGTCGACCCCAACCGAGATACGCCCAAGCAGCTCAAGCAGTACCTGGGCTACTTCGACCCGCAATTCATCGGCCTGACTCCTACCTCGATCGAGGAGCTGCAAAAAGTCGCCAATTCGCTGAGCATTCCGTTCATCCCGGCCGATACCAGCAAACCGAACTACACCGTCGACCACAGCGGCAACCTCGCCGTGATCGGACCGGACGGCACGCAGCGCGGGTTTATTCGGGCGCCGTTGAATAATGTGAAACTGGTGGCGCAGTTGCCGGTGATGCTCAAACGTAACTAGCACACGACCCTTGTAGGAGCCGGCTTGCTGGCGATGGCGCCCGTGAATCGCAATCGCCAGCAAGCCGGCTCCTACGGAGCCCGAATTCCAGGCGTAAAAAAAGGAGCTCCGAGGAGCTCCTTTTTTCATTTCAGCAACAGATCAGAACGCCGGCACGACCGCGCCTTTGTACTTCTCGAGAATGAAGGCTTTCACTTCCGGGCTGTGCAGGGCAGCCACCAGCTTCTTCATCGCGTCGCTGTCCTTGTCGTCCGGACGGGCCACGAGGATGTTCACGTACGGCGAATCGCTGCCTTCGATGAACAGTGCGTCCTTGGCTGGATCAAGCTTGGCTTCCAGCGCGTAGTTGGTGTTGATCAGCGCCAGGTCGACCTGAGTCAGCACGCGCGGGATGGTCGCGGCTTCCAGTTCGCGGAACTTGAGGTTTTTAGGATTCGCGGTGATGTCCTTGACGGTCGACAGGATGTTGTTCGCATCCTTCAACTGGATCACACCGGCCTTTTGCAGCAGCAACAGCGCACGGCCGCCGTTGGTAGCGTCGTTCGGGATCACTACGGTGGCGGTGCTTGGCAGCTCTTCCAGTGTTTTGTATTTGCTGGAGTAAGCGCCCAGGGGTTCAAGGTGTACACCAGCCACGGAAACCAGGCTGGTGCCCTTGGCCTTGTTGAACTCATCCAGGTACGGCTGGTGCTGGAAGAAGTTGGCGTCCAGACGCTTTTCCGCAACCTGTACGTTCGGCTGGATGTAGTCGGTGAAGACTTTGACCTTCAGGTCCACGCCTTCTTTGGCCAGGGTCGGCTTCACGAATTCGAGGATCTCGGCGTGCGGCACTGGCGTGGCCGCGACGGTCAGGGTTTCAGCGTGAGCAGAGAACGCGGCAACGGCCGCGAAGGCCACGAGTAGTTTTTTCATTCAGCTAACTCCTTGTGCGGCGCCGGTTTCCGGCACCTGCCAGCGAATGGCCGGCTCATGTCTTATTTACGGGAGAAATGCACAACCAGTTTGTCGCCAACGGTTTGCAGGACCTGGACCAGTACCAGCAGCAACACCACTGTCACGACCATCACATCGGTCTGGAAACGCTGGTATCCGAAGCGGATCGCCAGGTCACCCAAACCACCGGCACCCACGACACCGGCCATCGCCGTGTAGGAAACCAGTGTAATTGCTGTCACCGTAATCGCTGCGAAAATCCCCGGGCGAGCTTCCGGCAGCAACGCATTGGTGATGATCTGCCGCGTGGTCGCGCCCATGGCCTGGGTCGCTTCGATAATGCCGCGGTCCACTTCACGCAGGGCGGTTTCCACCAGACGTGCAAAGAACGGCGTGGCACCGACCACCAGTGGCGGGATCGCACCGGCAACACCCAGGGAGGTGCCGGTGATCAACACGGTGAACGGAATCATCACGATCAACAGGATGATAAAAGGCAGCGACCGCAGGATGTTCACCACCAGCGACAACATCGCGTAGACACCTCTGGCTTCCAGCAACTGGCGCGGGCTGCACAGGAACAGCAGAACGCCCAGCGGCAAGCCGAGCAACACGGTGAACAGTAGCGAACCGCCGAGCATCAGCATCGTGTCGCCGGTGGCCAGCCAGATTTCGAACCAGTCGATATTGGCGAAGAAACTCGTCAGGGCTTCCATTAGCGCAGCACCTCCATGTGGACGTCGGCTGCGGTGAAACGGGCGAAGGCCGCTTCCATGTCACCACCGGTCACGGCCAGGGTCAGTTGCCCGTAAGGGATGTCTTTGATGCGGTCGATGCGACCGGCGAGGATGCTGTAGTCCACACCCGTTTCGCGAGCGACGGTACCCAGCAGCGGCGCGTAGGTCGCTTCGCCCTGGAACGTCAGACGCACGATGCGGCCCGGCACATGAGCGAAGTCGTCACGCTGTTCGCTTTCGTCGATCTGCTCGTCTTCCTGCACGAAGCGCTTGGTCGTCGGATGCTTGGGATGCAGGAACACTTCGGCCACCGAACCTTGCTCGACGATCACGCCGGCATCCATCACCGCCACTTGATCGCAAACGCGACGGATCACGTCCATTTCGTGGGTGATCAGGACGATGGTCAGCTTCAGCTCGCGGTTGATCTCGGCCAGCAATTGCAGGACCGATGCCGTTGTTTGCGGGTCGAGGGCGCTGGTGGCTTCATCGCACAGCAGGATTTTCGGCTTGGTCGCCAAGGCACGGGCAATGCCCACACGCTGTTTTTGCCCACCGGACAGTTGCGCCGGGTATTTTTTGGCGTGATCGGACAAACCGACCCGCGCCAGCAATTCGGCCACGCGCAAGTCGATCTCGCTGCGCGACAGTTCGCCGGCCAGGGTCAGCGGCAGCGCCACGTTGTCGGCAACAGTCTTGGAAGCCAGCAGGTTGAAGTGCTGGAAAATCATCCCGACCTGCTGACGGAAGCGGCGCAGGCCGTTGGCGTCGAGGGCGGTGACTTCTTCACCGTCGACGATGATCTTGCCGCCGCTGGCGTTTTCCAGGCGATTGATCAGACGCAGCAGGGTACTTTTTCCTGCGCCGGAATGACCGATCAAGCCGTAAACCTGCCCGTTCTCAATCGTCAGACTGGTCGGATGCAGGGCGGGAATTTCCTTACCGGCGACGCGGTAGGTTTTGTGGACGTTTTGAAACTCGATCACGTAGCGAACCTTGTGGGGCGCGTTAGAAAAGGATCAGCGGATAGCCGGGCGCGCATTTTAGCCTGTCCGTATAGAGGTTCTTAGCATTTATTTCGCATTTGTCCTGTCATTTGGCAATAACGCGATCAAAGGTCAGAAAAAAGGAACGGCTAAAGACACCCGTCAGTCACTACTTAGGTCACTGCAATCCGCCCGAGGAGTTCAAGCCTGATGAGTACCAAGAAGCCTGCCGTCACCAAGAGCGCAATGGCCGGGACCGATACCCCGGACCGCAATAACACCAACACCAAGTTGGATAGCCTGGAAAGTTTCCGCTCCGACGCCACCGCGCAAGCCTTGCGCACCAACCAGGGCGTGAAAGTGGCGGACAACCAGAACACCCTGAAGGCCGGAGCGCGCGGGCCGTCACTGCTGGAAGATTTCATCATGCGTGAAAAGATCACGCATTTTGACCATGAACGCATTCCCGAGCGCATCGTTCACGCTCGCGGTACGGGTGCCCATGGTTTTTTCCAGAGTTACGAAAACCATTCGGTGCTGACCAAAGCCGGTTTCCTACAGGATCCGTCGAAGAAAACACCGGTGTTCGTGCGCTTTTCCACAGTGCAAGGTCCTCGAGGCTCCGGCGATACTGTTCGGGACGTAAGAGGGTTCGCCGTTAAATTCTTCACCGATGAAGGCAATTTCGATCTGGTCGGCAACAACATGCCGGTGTTCTTTATCCAGGATGCGATCAAGTTTCCCGACTTCGTGCACGCGGTAAAACCTGAGCCTCACAACGAAATGCCCACCGGTGGCTCGGCCCACGACACCTTCTGGGACTTTGTTTCCCTGGTGCCGGAGTCGGCACACATGGTGATGTGGGCAATGTCTGACCGGGCGATCCCGAAAAGCCTGCGTAGCATGCAGGGCTTCGGTGTACACACCTTTCGCCTGATCAATGCCGAAGGCAAATCACGCTTCGTCAAATTCCATTGGCGCCCTACGGCTGGCACTTGTTCATTGGTGTGGGACGAAGCGCAAAAGCTTGCGGGCAAGGACACCGACTATCATCGTCGTGATCTCTGGGAATCGATTGAGACCGGTGATTATCCTGAGTGGGAATTGGGCGTTCAGGTGGTGGAGGAGGAAAACGAGCACGCCTTCGATTTCGACATTCTCGACCCGACCAAACTCATTCCTGAAGAAATCGTACCGATTACCCCCCTGGGCAAAATGGTTCTAAACCGCAACCCGGACAACTTCTTCGCCGAAACCGAACAGGTCGCCTTCTGCCCTGGGCATATTGTGCCGGGGATTGATTTCTCCAACGACCCCTTACTGCAAGGCCGGTTGTTTTCCTACACCGATACGCAAATCAGCCGACTCGGTGGGCCGAATTTTCACGAAATCCCGATCAATCGTCCGGTTGCGCCATTCCACAACGGACAGCGGGACGCGCAACACCGCACCACCATCGACAAGGGGCGCGCTTCCTATGAGCCGAACTCCATCGACGGCGGCTGGCCGAAGGAAGCCCCGCCAGCAGCTCAGGACGGCGGTTTCGAGAGCTATCCGGAGCGCATCGACGCGAACAAGATTCGCCAGCGCAGCGAGTCGTTCAGTGATCATTTCTCCCAGGCTCGCCTGTTTTTCCACAGCATGAGCAAGCATGAGCAGGAGCACATCATCTCGGCCTACAGCTTTGAATTAGGGAAAGTCGAGCGGGAAACCATTCGTGCACGGGAAGTGAATGAGATTCTGGCCAACATTGATCTGGAACTGGCCAAACGTGTGGCGCAGAACCTGGGATTGCCAGCGCCGACGGCGGGAACGGTCGAGGTACCAAAAATCTCACTGGATCACTCTCCCGCCCTGAGTCAGGTAAACCTGCTGCCGGAGAACATCAAGACCCGCAAGGTCGCGATTTTGGCGGCCAATGGTGTCGATGGCGCGGCCATTGATGCGATGAAGAAAGCGCTGGAAGCCGAGGGCGCTCATTCCAAACTGCTTGGGCCAACGTCTGCACCGGTGACGACAGTCGATGGCAAAGCGTTGCCCGTGGATGCGTCCATGGAAGGTTTGCCTTCGGTAGCGTTCGATGCGGTGTTCGTGCCTGGAGGCGCGGCGTCGATCAAGGCGTTGAGTACGGATGGCGTGGCGCTGCACTACGTGCTCGAAGCCTACAAACACCTCAAGGCCATTGCCTTGCACGGCGAAGCGAAGCAGTTACTGGACGTGTTGAAACTGGAGGCTGATGCGGGATTGATCGTCGGCACCGATGCGAAGTTGGCCCAGGCGTTTTTTGCCGCAATCGGGCAGCATCGGGTATGGGATCGGGAGGCGAAGGCCAAAGCGATTCCGGCCTGAGGCAAAAGATCGCAGCCTGCGGCAGCTCCTACGCAGGAGCTGCCGCAGGCGATCTTTTCTTTTACGGTTTGCGCGGACTCAAAACCATCTGCGCCGGCACGCTACGCAAAATCTGCCGCTCAAGCTTCAGATCAAATTCCGGATCGAGCTTCGTCACGCGCTTGGTCAGCAAGGTCGACAGCCATGGATAGTCGTCAGTACGCGGCGCCTGAATGCTCACATCACACTGATAATTCACCACATCGGCGGCGATCGCATCCATTTGGCGACGCAGTTTGGCAATATCGTTGATGTTCAGTGCAACCGTGGTGCTTTCAGCGGTTGGATCGATGACTTTGGCTTTTGGCATTGCTTCAGCGGCTTTCAGGGCGGCTTCGGCTTTTTCCAGTTCAGCCTTGCGAGCTTCAGCAATAGGGCCGTTTACCCCACCGGTCAGCGCCGGCGCTTTGGGCATCAAGGCGCGAGCACGAGCCAGCGCGGTGGCGGCTGCATTGACATCACCCTTTTGCAGCACGATCTGGCTGCGCAACAGATAGGCTTCAGCCAGTTGCCGCTGGTACTGCTCAAGGGATTGATCGTTTGGCGATTCGGCCTGCAAGGCAGCCAATTGATCTTCGGCGGTGGCCAACTCGTTGCTGGCCAGGCTTTGTTCGAGTTGCGCGATGGCCGTGGCCCGCGCATCGGAGGCCTGGGTGGCTGCCGGGGGCGTGCTTTGACAGGCTCCCAGCAGCACAGAAAATGCGACAAGGAGCAGATAACGGGAGGCGAACGACTTCATTCCTGCGACTCTCTATTTGCGCAAAAAACGAGCAAGTCTACACCCCTCGGCGGGGCAGAACAAAACTCAGCAGAAATAGCGCGGCGGCCGCCACCACAATCGACGGTCCGGCCGGTGTGTCCTTGAACCAGGATAGCGCCAGCCCGCCACACACAGCGAGTATGCCCAGCAGACTCGCGCCCAGTGCCATCTGTTCCGGTGAGCGGGCGTGACGTTGTGCCGCCGCCGCCGGGATGATCAGCAACGAAGTGATCAGTAACACGCCGACGATTTTCATCGCCACGGCAATCACTACGGCGATCAGCAACATCAGCGCCATGCGCAGCCCCGCTACCGGCAACCCTTCAACCCTGGCCAGCTCCTCATGCACGGTGATCGCCAGCAACGGTCGCCACAACGTTACCAGTAACGCCAGCACCGCCGCGCTGCCGCCGAGGATCCAGGCCAGGTCGGTCGGGCTGATCGCCAGCAGGTCGCCGAACAGATAGGCCATCAGGTCGATCCGCACTTCGTGCATGAAGCTTAGTACCACCAGCCCCAGAGAGAGCGTGCTGGGTGCGAGAATTCCTAAAAGCGTGTCGGACGCCAGTGGCTGGCGCTGTTGCAAGGTTACCAGCAGCACCGCCAACAGCAGGCAGCCTACGGTCACGGCAACGGTCGGGCTGACATCCAGCAGAAAGCCCAGCGCCACACCCAGCAATGCCGCATGGGACAGGGTGTCGCCGAAATAGGCCATGCGCCGCCAGACCACGAAAGACCCCAGCGGGCCTGCAACGACGGCCAGGGCCAGGCCTGCAAGCAGGGCGTAGAGCAGAAAATCAGCCATGCTTGCAGCTATCTCCGTGAACATGGGGTTGGCCCGATGCGGGCGCCTTGACCACAGAGCCGTGCAGATCGTGGGCGTGGTCGTGATGGTGGTGATAAATCGCCAGGCTTTGTGCGTTTTTTCCGAAAAGCTCGACGAAAGCCGGATCGCCTGAGACTTGCTCGGGATGGCCGGAGCAGCAGACGTGGCGATTCAGGCAGACCACTTGGTCGGTGGTGCTCATCACCAGGTGCAGATCGTGAGAAACCATCAGCACGCCGCAACCGTGACGGTCACGCAGACGGGTGATCAAGCTATAGAGTTCGGCCTGGCCAGCCACGTCGACGCCTTGCACCGGTTCATCGAGCACCAGCAATTCCGGTTCACGCAACAAGGCGCGGGCCAGTAGCACGCGCTGCATCTCACCACCGGAAACGCTTTGCACCGGGCTGTCGATGACTTGCTCAGCGCCGACTTCCTTGAGCGCTGCCAACGCCATCGCACGGTCCACGCCCGGCACCAGACGCAAAAAGCGCAGCACCGACAGCGGCAACGTGGGGTCGACGTGAAGTTTCTGCGGCATGTAGCCAACGCGCAATTTCGGCTTGCGCCAAACGCTGCCGCTGTCGGGTTTCAACAACCCGAGCACCGCGCGCACCAGCGTGGTCTTGCCGGCGCCGTTCGGGCCGATCAGGGTGACGATTTGCCCTGGTTCGACGCTCAGTTCGATGTTATCCAGCACGGGCTGTCCGGCGAACCTGACGGTAACCTGCTCCAGGCGAATCAGCGCGTTGCTCATCAAGCCCCCTGGCAACCCGAGCAGAGACCGACCACTTCGACGGTCTGGCCTTCGACGACAAACCCGACATCTTTGGCGCTGGTGATGATCGCGTCGCTGATGGATAGCTGTTCGAGCTCGATGGCGGCGTGGCATTCACGGCAAATCAGGAACTGGCCCTGGTGAGCATGCCCCGGGTGATTGCAACCGATAAAGGCGTTGAGCGAAGCGATACGGTGGACCAGGCCGTTTTCCAGCAGGAAATCCAGCGCGCGGTACACGGTTGGCGGCGCGGCGCGGCGGCCGTCCTGTTCGCTGAGTACCGCGAGTATGTCGTACGCGCCCAATGGCTTATGGCTTTGCCACACCAGTTCCAGCACCCGCCGACGCAGCGCGGTCAGGCGCAGGCCTTGGCGCGCGCACAGGGCATCGGCCTCGGACAAAGCGCTGTGAACGCAATGAGAGTGGTCGTGGGGGCGGCTGGCAATCGGTGTTTTAGGCATGAGCGGCGACGAGGTTTGTGAGAGACGTTATTATGTTACCCGTTCTCGCCTCTTCGAGTGGTCATCGTGTCCCGACTTTTTTCTATCTTTGTCGCATTTATCGCAAGTTTTCTGCTGATCGGTCCGGCGCAAGCCGAGGTCAAGGTCCTCACCAGCATCAAGCCGCTCCAGCTGATCGCCGCTGCCGTACAGGATGGCGTGGCCATTCCTGAAGTCCTACTGCCCCCGGGCGCTTCCCCGCATAACTATGCCTTGCGCCCTTCCGACGTACGGAAGGTGCAATCGGTGGATCTGTTGTACTGGATTGGCCCGGACATGGAAGGTTTCCTGCCTCGCGTACTCAATGGCCGTACGCTGCCGAGCGTTGCCGTACAGGACCTTCCGGGGCTGAAACTTCGACATTTCGCCGAAGATAATCACTCCCACGCCGAAGAAGCCGACGAACATGACCACGATCATCGTCCAGGCAGCCTGGACGCGCACTTGTGGCTGTCTCCGGTCAACGCCCGGGTTATCGCCGGTAAAATGGCTGCCGACCTCAGCGTTGCCGATCCAGCCAATGCCACGCGCTATCAGAGCAACCTCAAGGCGTTCGATGAGCGTCTCGATGCGCTCGACCTTCGGCTGAAGACGCGTCTGGCCGGCATTGAGGGCAAACCCTACTTCGTGTTCCACGAAGCCTTCGACTACTTCGAAGACGCCTATGGCCTCAAGCACGCTGGTGTATTCAGTGTCGCTGCGGAAGTACAACCCGGTGCGCAGCACGTGGCGGCGATGCGCACACGACTGCAGGACGTCGGCAAAACTTGCGTATTCAGCGAGCCACCGTTGCGCCCACGTTTGGCGGAAACCCTGGTGGCAGGACTCCCAGTGAAACTGGCGGAGCTGGATGCATTGGGCGGGTACACGCCAGCGACCGCTCAGGGGTATGAGCAGGTGCTGGAGAAGTTGGGGAATGATTTGGCGGGGTGCCTGGAGTCGTTGTAACCCATAAAAAGATTGCAGCCCCTTGTAGGAGCCGGCTTGCTGGCGATGGACTCAAGGGCACCGTGTTTAACCATGCCAAGCGCGTTATCGTTAACGACCATCGCCAGCAAGCCGGCAGCTACAGAGTTACGCATATCTCTGGAGCTGCCGAACGCTTCGATCTTTTGCTTTTAGAGTGCGAAAGGCAACGGGGTATTGACCATCTGCCGCTGCGCCAGCCGCAGCTGGAACTCCATCGGATCGTGAATCAGCACGTCCTGCCCGGCAAACGACTCCGCCGCGATCAAGCGCGACAACCAGAATCGCACACACGCTACCCGCAACATGGTCGGCCACAGTTCGGCTTCGGCAGCAGTGAACGGACGCAGCGCAGCATAAGCGCCCAACAAGGCCCGCGCTCGCGGTCCGTCGATCAAACCGTCGTCGTCCGAACACCAGTCGTTCAAGGCAATCGCCACGTCGTAGAGCATCGGGCCCGAACAGGCGTTGTAGAAATCGATCAACCCGGTCAGGTGCGTGCCTTCGAACATCGCGTTGTCGCGGAACAGGTCGGCATGGATGTTGGCGCGTGGCAGTGCCAGAATTTTCTCTTTCTGGTGCGCGATCTCATCCAGCGCCCTTTGCAGCAGATCTTTTTGCTCGGCATTAACGTGCGACAGAAACTCTGTGCCCTCCTCGAGCATCCAGTCCAGGCCACGATCGGTTTTGCGCTTGATCATGTTCTTCTGGGTCGCCAGGTGCAGGTGGCCGAGCAACTCGCCCACTTGTGCACAATGTTGCGCGTTGGCTTGTTTGATGTGCTTGCCGGCCAGGCGCGGTTGCAACAGTGCAGGCTTGCCGGCCAGTTCGCGCAAGGCCACGCCGTCGGTGGTGCGGATGGCGTAAGGCACCGGCAGATCGGCTTCATGCAGGACGTCGAGCAGTTCGATGAAGAATGGCATCTCCTGGACCGGGCCGCGCTCGACCAGGGTCAGGACAAATTCGCCCTGCTCCAGGCTGATAAAGAAATTGGTGTTTTCGCTACCCGCGGCAATCCCCTGGAAATCAAGCAGGCGGCCGAGGCCATAAGGGGCGAGAAAAGCTTCCAGCTCGGGCCGAGCCAGGGGGGTGAACACAGACATGTTTAAACTGCCAGTACGGGCGCCGCTGTTGGGCCAGCGCCGATTGAAATTAAGAAACTACTTCCACTCAAAGATTTTCCACGCGGGAATCAGCATATCTGGCTGATCCGAGCGGATAAAGTTTGCATCCGTCCCGTCGGAGCGCACCAGGAAATACGGTGGTGCGCCCTTCGGAGTGACCTTGATCGCATACAGAAAACCATTTTGGCGATACTCCTGAATGACCTTGTCCCCTTCCGTGCGGATCGTGACTTCCGGTTCCGCCGATGGCGCATCGTCCGCCGCCATGACGGCCAGTGGTGTGATTGCAAACAAGCCAGCCAGCAACAGGCGATTTAGTGTGCGCATGATAACCTTGTCCCTTTGTCGTCAACGGTCCCGCTATTCTAGCGCCGGACCCGCCGAAAAGGTTGATCCTGCTCATGAGCCAAGCCCCCCTCGTCCTGGTGGACGGTTCTTCTTACCTGTACCGCGCTTTTCACGCGCTGCCACCGCTGACCACTTCCAAAGGCCTGCCGACCGGCGCGGTCAAGGGCGTGTTGAACATGCTCAAGAGCCTGCGCAAGCAATATCCGGATAGTCCGTTCGCCGTGGTGTTCGACGCCAAGGGTGGGACTTTTCGCGATGACATGTACGCCGAATACAAGGCCAACCGTCCGAGTATGCCCGACGACATGCGCGTGCAGATCGAGCCGCTGCACCAGAGCGTGACCGCCCTCGGGTTCCCGTTGCTGTGCGTCGAAGGCGTCGAGGCCGATGACGTGATCGGTACCCTGGCCCGCAGCAGCGCGGCCGCCGATCGCCCGGTAATCATCTCCACCGGCGACAAGGACATGGCGCAACTGGTCGACGGCCACATTACCTTGGTCAATACCATGACCGGTAGCAGCATGGACGTGGAGGGCGTGAAGGAGAAATTCGGCGTCGCTCCGGAGCAGATTATCGATTATCTGGCGCTCATGGGCGATTCTTCCGACAACATTCCGGGTGTTCCAGGTATCGGCCCGAAGACCGCTTCGGGCCTTTTGGTTGGTGTGAATGGCGGCCTCACCGAGCTCTATGCACAGCTCGACATCGTGCCGACCCTGCCGATTCGCGGCGCCAAGACCCTGCCGGCCAAGCTCGAAGAGCACAAGGAAATGGCTTTCCTTTCCTATCGGCTGGCGACCATCAAGGTCGACGTGCCGTTGGACGTTGGTCTCGATGACCTGAAAATGGGTCCTGAAGATCCGGTGAAACTCTACGAGTTGTACACCCTGCTGGAGTTCAAGAGCTGGCTGAACGACCTTGATCGTGACGCCAAACGCCTGGAGCTGAGTGCAGCTGCCGAGCCTGCGCCGGCCGCCGATCTGTTCAGCGAGCCCGAGGTCCAGGCATCGGCCGCCGCTGCTGAAGCCGCTTATGAAACCATTATCGATCAAGCGCGTTTCGATGTCTGGCTGGAAAAGCTGAACAACGCCAAGCTGTTCGCCTTTGACACCGAAACCACCGGCATCGACGCGCAGCAGGCGCAACTGGTGGGATTGTCTTTCGCCGTGCAGGCCAACGAAGCGGCCTACATCCCGCTGACCCACTCCTACATCGGCGTGCCCCAGCAGCTGGATCGCGACACCGTGCTGCGCGCCCTCAAGCCGATTCTGGAAGACCCGAACAAGCTCAAGGTCGGCCAGCACGCCAAGTTCGACATGAACATCCTGGCCAACTGCGCCATCGGCGGTGATCAAGCCAACGGCATCACCGTGCGCGGCATCGCTTTCGACACCATGCTCGAATCGTACGTGCTCAACTCAACGGCCACGCGCCATGACATGGACAGCCTGGCGCTGAAATACCTGGACCACACTACCGTGAGTTTTCAGGACATCGCCGGCAAAGGCGCAAAACAGCTGACGTTCGATCAGATTGCCCTGGAGCAGGCAGGCCCTTATGCCGCCGAGGACGCGGACATCACCTTGCGTCTGCATCAGACGCTGTTCGAAAAACTCACTGCGATCCCGAGCCTCGCCAGGGTGCTGACCGACATCGAAATCCCATTGGTGCCGGTACTGGCGCGCATCGAGCGCCAGGGCGCTTTCGTTGATGCCGCGCTGCTTGGCATTCAGAGCATCGAGCTGGGGGACAAGATGGTCGCGCTGGAGCGTGAAGCCTTCGAGATTGCCGGTGAAGAGTTCAACCTTGGATCACCCAAGCAATTGGGCGTGATTCTCTACGAAAAACTGGGTCTGCCGGTGCTGAAGAAAACCGCCAAGGGCCAGCCGTCCACCGCCGAAGAGGTGTTGGCCAAACTGGCCGAGGACGACTATCGGCTGCCCAAGGTGCTGATGGAATACCGTTCCATGAGCAAGCTGAAGAGCACTTACACCGACCGTTTGCCGGAGCAGATCAACCCGCGTACCGGGCGGATTCACACGTCGTACCATCAGGCGGTGGCGTCTACCGGGCGGTTGTCTTCCAGCGATCCGAACCTGCAAAACATTCCGGTGCGCACCGCGGAAGGGCGTCGTATTCGTCAAGCTTTCGTGGCACCGACCGGTTACAAATTGCTGGCAGCGGACTATTCGCAGATCGAATTGCGGATCATGGCGCACCTGTCCAGGGATGAAGGGTTGATGAACGCCTTCCGCCACAATCTGGACGTGCACACCGCCACCGCCGCCGAAGTCTTCAAGGTCGAAGACCTGGCGAACGTGACGTCCGACCAGCGTCGTAGCGCCAAGGCGATCAACTTCGGCCTGATCTACGGCATGGGTGCGCAAAAGCTCGGCAAGGACATTGGCGTTGATACCAAAACCGCCAAGGCTTACATCGATACGTATTTCGCCCGTTATCCCGGCGTGCGCCAGTACATGGATCGCACCCGCGCGCAGGCAGCTGAGCAGGGTTTCGTGGAAACCTTCTTTGGGCGCCGGCTGTACCTGCCGGACATCAACTCCAACAAGCCGCAGGAACGCGCCGCTGCCGAGCGCACCGCTATCAACGCGCCAATGCAAGGTACCGCCGCAGACATCATCAAGAAAGCCATGGTTGCGGTGGATAACTGGCTGACGGTCTCGGGCCTGGACGCCAAAGTCATCCTGCAGGTGCACGATGAACTTGTGCTGGAAGTGCGTGAGGATCTAGTCGATCAGGTCCGCGAAGAAATTCGCGTGCACATGAGTGAAGCGGCGAAGCTGGATGTTCCGCTTTTGGTGGAAGTCGGTGTCGGAAATAACTGGGATGAGGCTCACTAACCCGTCTGAAAAGGCCACGACCCCCTGTAGGAGCGAGCCTGCTCGTGAAGGTGTATCAGCCACATTGACTTGGATGACACTCCATCGCGAGCAAGCTCGCTCCTACAGAGAGATCATCGTTTGTGTGCGGCGAAATGCCGCGGCAGAGGGGGCGAGGGCTGTTTAGTTCGAAACGTTCTTGGGATTATTCCAAAGCGAATTAAAAATAATCTGAACTAATTGTCGATTCAGGCACTCAGAGTTACTGAATGGCTGGTGAAGCCCTTCGATGCTCCTATGTTGTGTTAAGTGTTGGCAGATATCTGGACCCCGCCCTAGCGGTCTAGAACTTGAACCCCGGAACTTCCCCCTCCCCATAAGAAGCCCGGGGTTTTTTTTGCCCGCAGGAAACTGCCTGAGCGCGGTTCAGGCAGTTTCCTACGTTTACTGGGCTTGTGTTTCGGCGCCCTTGTCCGCCAATTCCATCCACCCTGCCAATACAGTGTAGGCGTCTTCCAGGCCCATGCGTTTCGGGGCCGAAAAAAGCTGAATGGTCACGAGATCGCCCCAGCCCTTGCGAATTTCAGCCTGGACTTTGAGCAGTGTGTTCTTGGCGGCGCCATAAGTCAGCTTGTCCGCTTTGGTCAGCAAAATATGCATTGGCATGCCCGCAGCAACGGCCCAGTCGAGCATCAGCAAGTCGAAATCGGTCATCGGATGGCGGATGTCCATCATCAGGATCAACCCCTTCAAACTCTCGCGGCCACCGAGGTAGGCTTCCAGGTGACGCTGCCAGTGTTGCTTGAGCGGGATCGGTACTTTTGCATAACCGTAGCCCGGCAGGTCGACCAGACGGCGTTCATCGTCTAGCTTGAAGAAGTTCAACAGTTGCGTGCGACCTGGGGTTTTCGAGGTCCGCGCCAGGCTGGCATGGGTCAGGGTGTTCAGTGCACTCGACTTGCCGGCGTTGGAACGCCCGGCGAAGGCGACTTCGAAGCCCTCGTCATCCGGACATTGGTCGACTTTGGCGGCGCTGAGCATGAAGGTGGACTGTTGGCACAGACCGAGGATGGGATTCTTGAGTTGCATGAGATTTCCGATGTGGGCGGCGCCAGGAATGGGTGCGGCAAGCAGTGTCGCTTCCGTTTCAGTGACGCCAGTATATAATGCCGCAGATTTTGTGTGCGCTTTGTCCCAGCGTAGGATGAAGTTCACGAGAGCGACAGACCTTGATTGCGCATTAGAACGCAGCACGCTCTCAACCCTGAAAAGGTCGTTTTATGACGAAATGGCTGCTAGCTGCCGGTGTCTTGATGCCGCTTTACGGCGCTCAGGCTACACAGGATCCGGAAGCTGTGTACAACCGTGTTTGTGGTGCCTGTCATTCCGGCCAACTCCCCATGGCGCCGCAAAAAGGCGATCAGGAAGCTTGGACGCCGAGGTTGGCGAAAGGTATGGAGACGCTGGTGCAACACGTGACCCAGGGTTTCAAGGCGATGCCGCCGCGTGGTTTGTGCATGGACTGCAGTGCCGAGGATTACCAAGCCATCATCCACTGGATGAGCGAGTAAGCCCGGTCCATAACTCTTTAACCCTTAGCCGTAGTTGGATTAGCTGATGAACAAATTGATCGTGAGTCTGCTGTTGACCGTGGGGATCTCCGGCATTGCCAATGCTGCAGGTGAGCCAGTAAAACCCGGTGACGCCACCGCAGGCCAGGCAAAAGCCGCCGTATGTGGCGCTTGCCACGGACCGGATGGCAACAGCATGGCGCCAAACTTTCCAAAACTGGCGGGCCAGGGTGAGCGTTACCTGACCAAGCAGCTGCACGACATCAAGTCGGGCAAGCGCACCGTTCTGGAAATGACCGGTCTGCTGACCAACCTGAGCGATCAGGATCTGGCGGACATCGCCGCTTACTTCGCCAGCCAGAAAGGCAGCGTCGGTGCCGCGGACCCGAAAATTGTGGCACGAGGCGAAGCATTGTTCCGTGGTGGTGACATGGCCAAGGGCCTCCCGTCCTGCACCGGCTGCCACTCGCCAAACGGCACAGGTAACGCTGCGGCCGGCTTCCCGCACCTGGGTGGCCAGCACGCTCAATACGTCGCCAAGCAACTGACCGATTTCCGCAAGGAAGAAGGCGGGCGTACCAACGATGGCGACGCAAAAACCATGCAGACCATCGCCAAGCGCCTGAGCGACGAAGATATCGCTGCAGTGTCCAGCTATATCCAGGGCTTGCACTAAGACCGGCGAATCGGGCGTGACGCGGTTGCATTATCTCTTGCAACGTTAACGCTCGATTAATCCGTTGCGGCAAGTATAAAAAGGGTGGCTTTGGCCGCCCTTTTTTGTGGCCGCTGCCGTTACACTACAGAACTCAAGCCCGCCATGACCTGTCTGAAAACAGGTCGCGCGAGGCGATAAAATTGTCCAGGAGTGAAGCATGCGTAATCTGATCATCAGCGCCGTTTTTGCCGCTGCCAGCCTGTTCGGCATGACTGCCCAGGCCGCCGAAGCCCCCGCTGCGCCTTATGTCGAACTGAGCAATCCGGTTCCGGTTGCCGTGCCTGGCAAGATCGAAGTGGTGGAATTGTTCTGGTACGGTTGCCCGCACTGCTACGCGTTCGAGCCGGTGATCAATCCCTGGGTCGAAAAACTGCCTTCTGATGTGAACTTCGTTCGCATTCCAGCCATGTTCGGCGGCCCATGGGACGCCCACGGCCAAATGTTTCTGACCCTTGAAGCCATGGGCGTCGAGCACAAGGTGCACGCGGCTGTCTTCGAAGCCATTCAGAAAGAACACAAAAAACTGACTGACAAGAATGACATGGCGGACTTCCTGGCCACTCAGGGCGTAGACAAGGAAAAGTTTCTGGCCACCTTTGACTCCTTCGCCATCAAGGGCCAGGTCAACAAAGCCAAGGAACTTGCCAAGAAATATGAAATTTCCGGCGTGCCTACCATTATCGTCAACGGTAAGTATCGCTTCGACGTAGGCTCTGCCGGCGGTGCCGAACAAGCCTTGCAACTGGCCGATAAACTGGTCGACAAAGAGCGAGCGGCTAACAAGGCTGCCGCCAACTAAGGGCATCACTTCCCATGCGCCGCTGGGGCACTGAACGCATCGTTGGCCTGCATGATCCGCAGGTCAACGAGCACCATCTGGAGTCGACGGGCCTGCCCGCAGACAGTCGTTTGCGCCTGCTCAGTTTCAATATTCAGGTCGGCATCAGTACCGAGCGCTACCGGCATTACCTGACGCGGGGCTGGCAACATCTGCTGCCCCATACCGGTCGGGCCGGCAATCTGCAAAAGATCGGCAATCTGCTCGGTGACTTCGATCTGGTGGCCTTGCAGGAAGCCGATGGCGGCAGCCTGCGTTCAGGCTACGTCAATCAGGTCGAACACCTGGCCCAGCTCGGCGCTTTTCCCTACTGGTATCAGCAACTCAATCGAAATCTCGGTCGTCTAGGCCAGCACAGCAATGGCGTGCTCAGTCGCTTGCGCCCGTGGGCCATCGAAGACCATCCGTTACCGGGGCCAAAAGGCCGTGGAGCGATCCTGGTGCGCTTCGGTGAAGGTCCGGAAGCGCTCGTGGTGGTCATGATGCACCTCGCGCTCGGTGCACGCACACGCAGTTTGCAGTTGGCTTATATCCGCGAGCTCATTGGTGGCTATAAGCACCAGGTGCTGATGGGGGACATGAATACACATGCCAGTGATCTGTTGCAAAGCTCTCCATTGCGCGATCTCGGCCTGCTCGCCCCGCAACTGGAAGCGACGTTCCCCAGCTGGCGCCCCCAGCGCTGCCTGGACCATATCCTCCTGAGTCCGACCCTGACCCTTGAAAAGGTCGAGGTACTGGCCCAGCCCATTTCCGATCACCTGCCGGTCGCGGTAGAGATTCGTCTGCCGGGTTCGCTCACGGCCGATGCATTGCCCGCGTTGAGTCCTGCCCTTCGCGGAAGCCCTGAATGAGCGACGACGTACAGCGCTGGAAAGAGAAATACCTCAAAAGCATCGAACAACAGGAAAAACTCGAACATCGCTGGGACGCGCGACTCGACTTGCTGCGTCGCGGGCTGGTGCGCAGCACCTTGGCGGCGGAGGGTACCGATCGCGCTGTGGACCAGTGCATGAAGGAAATGCGCGAAGTGGTGCGCACCGATGACATGGATGCGGGCCTGGCTGCTCTGATTCCGCGTCTGGAGAAGGCCGTGCTCGACTCTGAGCAGCGACGCGAAACCCGGATCAACCAGACCAGCGCGGCCCTGACCGCACTGGTCACTCAGTTACAAACATTGCCGTTGCCACGGGAAGTGAGTCGACCGCTCAAGAATTTCGCCAAACAACTGGATGCCCGGGTTAGCCAAGCGCGAGAGATCCCATTACTGCTCAGTGAGTTGAGCGGGTTGCAGGGCAAGGCACTGAGCCAGCTTGAGGCGCCGACAGAGCCTGAGCGGCCGGGTTTGTTGCAACGACTCTTTGGCCATCGAGATGCGGAAGAGGCGGCTGCGCAGGACCCTGGAATACCTGCTGCGGTCATCGCCGATGCCAAGGTGGCTACGGTAGAGACGATTGACTCGCCGGCTTCGCAAATACCTTTGGTCGAGGGTGCGCTCCAGCCTGTAGACGTTCCAGACGTTGAGAACCGCGAAGATTTTGAGCCTTCAGAGCTACCGATAACCGAGATTGTTTCACCAGCGGCAGAATCGATGATCAATCCTGATGAACTGATCTCGCAGGACTTGCCCCTGTCAGCGACTGCTACGGCGCAGATCTCTGCTGTCGAAGCGGATTCATCCCGGCACGACATTCTTTATGCGCTGCCAGACTCCCCCGAGCCTTCATACAGTTCGGTAGCCAGGCATATTGAAGACACGCTCCTTGGTCTGCTTGATGACCTGACGTTACCGGAACGCCATCGGCCCCAAGCCGAGTCCATGCGCAATCGTCTGAAAAATGGTTTGAACTGGTACGAGTTGCTACCCATTCTCGACGATTTCGCTACGTTGATGTTGGCCATTAACGACAGTGGTCAGCATGAGTTCGAGGCGTATTTACAGCGACTCAACGAGCGCCTTGAGTCTTTCCAGAGCAATCTGCAAGCGGCCAGCGCCGGCCACGCCGACAACCGTTCGGCAGCGCGCGCGATGGACACGCAAATTCGCGAACAGGTCGACGGTTTGCAGAGCAGCATGCAAGAAGCGGCAGATCTGGACGATCTCAAGCACGTGCTGGAAAACCATCTCGAAGGCCTGCTCGGCACCATGGACGAGCACCAGAAAAAACGTGATGAACGAGAGCAGGAAGTCGCTGCGCGCCTGCACAGCCTGGCGGAACGTGTCGCCCATATGGAGCAGGAAGCCCTGGGCTATCGCGAGCACCTTGAAGAGCAGCGTCAGAAAGCCTTGATTGACCCGTTGACCGGCCTGCCCAATCGAGCGGCCTGGAGCGAGCGGCTGGACCACGAAGTCAAAGAGTGGCAGCAACATGGCAATACGCTGTTGCTGGCCATGCTTGACCTCGACCATTTCAAGCACATCAACGACAACTATGGGCACCTGGCTGGCGACAAGGTTTTGAAAATTATTGCCAGCGTATTGCGCAAGCGTCTGCGGGGTACGGATTTCATCGCCCGGTTCGGCGGTGAAGAGTTTGTCCTGTTGATGCCGTCCACGGTACCCGCAGCCGGTCTGACGCGGCTGGAAAGCCTACGTGCTTCCATCGAGGCCTGTCCGTTTCACTTCAAGGGTGAGCCGGTGACCGTCACGGTTTCTATCGGCATGACAGCATTCCGCGTCGGCGAGCATAGCGATCAGGTGCTGAAACGGGCTGACAAGGCGTTATACCGAGCAAAAAATGCGGGCCGCAATCGCGTTGAAGCGGGCTGATGTTCATTTGTTCCATTTTATTTAATTCGCCACCAATGGCGAACGCGTCTCGAGGCAGTACGTTACACTGTTGCATTATAGTCCCGTGCGTATTACCTCTTGCCATGAAATATCTTGCCCTCATTGTGTCTCTGATCCTGCTGGCCGGCTGTGCCAGCGGGCCACGGTTCGACACCGGTCACGCTTCTTCCAACTACGACAGCCGGATCCAGTTCGTGGTGGTGCACTACACCAATGCCTCAATGGAACGTTCGCTGCAATTGTTGACCCATGGCGAGGTCAGCAGTCATTACCTGATCGGTGATGACAAGGGCGCCACAATTTATAAATTGATAGACGAGAGCCAGCGTGCCTGGCATGCCGGGGAAAGTGAGTGGGACGGTCGAACCTGGCTGAACTCTAGTTCCATTGGCATCGAGATCGTCAACCCGGGCTTCAAGGACACTCCAACCGGGCGCCTCTGGTATCCGTATAGCGAAGATCAGATTCAGTCCTTGATCGTACTGCTCAAGGACATCAGCCAACGCTACACCATCAACCCTCGCTACATCATTGGCCACAGTGACATCGCACCGCTGCGTAAACTGGACCCCGGGCCGCTGTTTCCCTGGAAACGTCTGGCTGCCGAGGGCATCGGCATCTGGCCCAACGAACAGGCAGTGGCGCGTCAACAACTGCAGTTCGCCGCACAGTTGCCGAGCATCAGCTGGTATCAGTCTCAATTGGCCCGATTTGGCTATTCCACACCACAAACCGGTGAGCTGGACGTCGCCACTCGCCACGTGATTGCAGCGTTCCAGATGCGTTTTCGCCCTACCCGTTTCGACGGCACACCGGATGCGCAAACGGCAGCGCTTTTGATGGTGTTAAACCAGACAAAATAATGACGACCGCCCGACGGTGCGGGCGCTTTCCCAATCAGCAGCTATAACTCATTGGTAATTCGTCGGATATTTCCCAATGCCTGCTGCTCGAGAAACCTTTCGAAGTTGGTTCTATCGCCCCTGGTTTCTGGGGTTGCTGGCGGCTGTCTTGAGTTCAACGCTTCTGATGACGGGCAGCCTGTTGGTTGCCCTGCATCAGGTCGAGCAAAATGAAAGCCAGGAAATGAACGCTCAGGGCGAACGCTTTCTCGCTCGCCTGGAACAGCTTTTCGGGCAACTGCGTGAAAGCCTCGACGACCTTGAAGCCCAGCCGTTACGAGGTTGCGATGATGAAATGATCGCGACCTTGCAGGCGGTCAGTTTCAATTATCGTTTCGTGTACGAAGCGGTTTACATGGACGCTTCGCGTGTTTGCTCCAATCGACCGCGCCAGGAAGGGTTGTCGCTGATTCGACCGCCAGACATCAAAGGCCCCACCTACAGTTATTGGCTCAACACCACCACCGAACCTGATGAAAACCGTGCCGCGCTAATGCTCGGGCGCGGCAATTTCCGCGTTGCGACCTCGCGTGGGCATTTGACCGATATGGTCGATCTGTCGCCGGATAGCAGTCTGCTGGTGGTGCTCGACCATGGCACACGGGCAATTCCAGTGCTGGGTGTTTCTCAGGCCTGGCCGCCGACCGAAGCCTGGCCGCCGAAAAATCGCGATGCCTTGCAAATTACCCAAACGCGCCTGATCTACCGCATGCCGACCGATAACCCGGAATACCAGTTGGTACTGATCACTCCACGTACAGGCATGCACGTGCCCGCGGTCTGGTTGTGGCTACTGCCGGCCAGCCTGGCCTTGGGCATATGTGTGGGATGTCTGGTATTTCTGCTGGTGCGTCAGCGCCAGTCGCTGGATGCGGAGCTCACAGGTGCGATTCGGCGAGGCGAGTTGCAAGTGCTGTATCAACCGATTTTCGACCTCGACAGCCGTAACTGTGTCGGCGCTGAAGCCCTGCTGCGTTGGCGCAGGCCGGACGGTACGCTGACCAGTCCCGATCTGTTCATTCCAATGGCCGAGAACACCGGGCAGATTCGACAGATGACCGACTTCGTCCTGCAACGCTTGCTTGAGCAGCTTGGGCAGTTGCTGCGCGCCAATCCGCAGCTGTATATCTCGGTCAATCTTGCGGCGTGTGACGTGATGGTCCCGCGGATCGGCCAGGTCATGGAGCGTTTGCTGACGTTGCATCGGGTGGCGGCCCGGCAGATTGCCTTTGAAGTCACCGAGCGTGGTTTGATCGATGTGGTGGTGGCCCGAGAAAACCTGCAAGCCTTGCGAGATGTCGGACATCAGGTGTTGATCGATGATTTTGGCACCGGCTATTGCAGCCTCGCCTACCTGCAAACGCTGCCGGTGGATTGTCTGAAAATCGATAAGGCCTTTATCGATGCCCTGGGCCATGACGCCGCCAGCAGCGGCGTGGCTCCGCACATCATTCACATGGCCCAGTCACTGCACCTGAAGGTGATTGCCGAGGGCATCGAGCATGAATCCCAAGCCGCATTGCTCAGCAGCGAGGGCGTGAAGTTCGGTCAGGGTTGGCTATTTGCCCATGCCCTGAGCGCGGTACAGTTCATTGAGTTGATCACCCGAGGGCGCCGACGCAACGGGCGGCGGCTAGATGATGAAGCGTAGCGACGCTCTAGACGGTCAGCGCCAAATAAAACTGCGTTCCCTGCCCCGGCCGTGAGTAAACGCCCATCCGCCCGCCATGCAGTTGCACGATCTCCTTGCAAAGGGCCAGACCGAGCCCGGCACCGCCCTTCTTGCGCCCGACCTGTACGAACGGTTCGAAGATCCGTCCTTGCTGGCCATAGGCGATACCTTCGCCATTGTCTTCGACGCTGATGATCACGCGATCTCCATGACGCCGGGCCTGTAGACGAATGCGCCCACCTGATCCTGTATGGCGCAGTGCGTTATCGATCAGGTTATCGAGTACCCTATTCAACTGCGGCTCGTCGGCCTGCAATCGAGGCAAAGGTCCCTGTACCTCCACCAGCAGGTCGATTTCCTTTTCGCTGGCCGATTCGGCAAAGCGTGTTTGAGCCTGCTCCAGCAGATCCTCAATGGAGCAGGGTGCGAGGCTGAGTTTCTGCAAACCGTTCTGGTAGCGGGAGAAGTTCAGCAGGTCATTGATCAGCTGCATCAATCGCTGCATCTCTTCGTTGACCGTGTCCAACAGATCGGCCTCCCGGGAATCCGGATCAAAGCGCGCACGCTCGCGAAACAGACCGAAAGCCATGTGCATACCGGTGACGGGTGTTCGCAACTCATGGGATGCCCGCAATACGAATTCGCTCCGCACCCGTTCAAATGCACGCTGCTCAGTCACGTCGTGCAGCACCATCACCGCACCGAGAATATGGCCCTGGGTATGGCTGACGGGGGTCAGGCTGTAGGTCAGCACGCGCGTCTCACCGTCGACCTCGATGTTCAAATCTTCAGGCGCCCGCTCCAGTGTGCCGCCCCGCAAGACCAGTTGCAGTTGCTCATCAAGCTCAGGGCGTTCCAGCGCCGCACCCAATCCCTGCCCCAATCGGTCGGAATCTCTGCCGAGCTGACGCTGGGCTACCGGGTTGAGGTGTTCCAGGCGGCCTTGGCGGTCGATCATCAACAATCCGTCGTCGATGCTGTCGAGTACCGCTTGCAAACGCTGCTGGCCCGCCAGCAGTTCGTCTACGTTGGTGGCCTGATGGTCGCGCAACGCTTCGGCCATGATCCCGAAACGTCGGGTCAGTTGATTCAGTTCCACCGCCGAAGAGATCGGCAACGTGACATCGAAATTCCCCTGACCAATGTTATCCGCCGCCTGGGCCAAGGCTTCGATCGGCTCACCAAAACGCCGAGCGATGGCATGGGCTGTCACGAAACCGATGATCAACACCGCCAGCCCCACCAGCCCGAGCAACCCGGCAATCAGAAGCGCACGTTCACGCGCTTGGCGTTCAGTGTTGTTGATGTTGTCCAGGGCGCGTTTATGTTCGGTGATCAGGCCATTGCGCAGCGCATTGAATTTGTTGGTGAGATCATCGTGACTACTGAGGATGTTCGTGGTGTCCGGCGACTGTTCATACGCCTGAATGAAGTTCAGGTAATCCGCTTTGGCTTTTCTGAACCCATATTCATTACCCTCTTGTGGCTCTTGGGCAATGCCTTGTTCAAGCAATCGGAAATATTGCTGCTTTGAGGTCTCAAAGGCGAGGGAGTCAGGTTTCTCGCTGAGCATGATGATCAGTTGGTCGCCAAGTGTCTGACGTAGTTTGAGGCCCAGATCCAGGGTGGCGAAATTATTGCGGATCACGGCTTCCTGACTGCCAGCCATCTGCATCACGCTGACCAGCCCCAGTAACAGGCCAAGTAGCGCTACGGTAATCAGTGCGGAAATACTCAGGAAGAGCCGAGTCCTCAATTTCATCGCCAGCTTCATTGGCTACGGCTCACAAATTGTACTGTTTGCGTTTGCGGTACAGCGTCGAAGCATCGATTCCCAGGGTCTTGGCGGCTTGATCCAGTGTATCGGCGGTGGCAAGGACTGCGCCGATGTGAGCTTTTTCCAACTCGTCCAGGCTGAGCGCCGCACCGATGCGTGGCGCGTTGTTGACCGGGGTTTCGGCCATGCCCAGGTGGCTGATCTCGACACGTTCTTGCGGGCAGATGATGCTTGCCCGTTCGATGACGTTGCGCAGCTCGCGGATATTGCCGGGCCAGCGGTAACTCAGCAGCGCTTCCCGCGCCTCCTCACTGAAGGCCCGGGCCGGACGTGCATACTCTTTGACGAACCGCGCCAGGAATCGGTCCGCCAGGTTGAGAATGTCTTCGCGGCGTTCGCGCAGCGGCGGCAGGTGCAGGGTGATGACGTTCAGGCGATACAGGAGGTCTTCGCGAAAACGGCCGTCACGTACCATGTCCTCAAGGTTGAGGTTGGTGGCCGCAAGAATGCGCACATCGGCCCGCCGGGTCACCGGGTCACCGACGCGTTCATATTCCTTGTCCTGGATGAAACGCAGCAACTTTGGCTGCAATGTCAGGGGAAAATCGCCGATCTCATCAAGAAACAGCGTTCCGCCGTCAGCTTGATTGACTCGACCCAAGGTACTTTCGCTGGCCCCGGTGAATGCACCACGACTATGGCCGAACAGCTCGCTTTCCATGAGTTCGGCCGTCAGGGACGGGCAGTTGATGGTGACACAGGATTTTTTCGCCCGCTTGCTCCAGCCGTGAATGGCTTGGGACAGCTCGCCTTTACCGGTACCGGATTCACCCAGAATCAAGATATTGGCGTCAGTGGTGGCGACCTGCCGGGCGGTTTCGAGGACGACTTTCATTGCCGGACTGTGGGAGTCCAGTCCGTCCTTGGGTTTGCGTATTTCGCCTTCCAGCGCTTCCAGGCGCGCTGACAGTTGCCGCACTTCCAGTTGTTTGGCGGTGGCGAGCCGCAACTGATCCGGGCTGCACGGCTTGACCAGATAGTCGGCGGCGCCGGCCTGGATGGCGTCCACTGCCGTGTCGACGGCCGAGTGAGCCGTGACAATCACGACTCGCATCCAGGGTGCTTGAATGCGCATTTGCGCCAGCACGTCGAGGCCATTGTCTTCGCCAAGGCGTAAATCGAGAAAACACAAATCGAAAACCTGACGCTGCAACAGCGTTTCCGCCTGCGCAGCGCTGGTGGCGGTGGCGACGCTGTAGCCTTCGTCTTCAAGGCAATATCGGAACGTTCGCAGGATGGCGGATTCGTCGTCCACCAGCAGAATGCGGCCTTGATGCTCAGTGGCAGATTCCATTTTCCTACGCTCCTTAATGAATGATCTGAATTTAGTCCCGGAAAAATCGGGCAAGTTGCATGGTTGATTCTGAGCTATTCCTGCCATGGCAGGGTAGCGCTCATCTTACTGATCAGTTTGTGAGCTGATTTTTCGGGTCTTTTAATAGAAGCCCGGTTTCAGACAACGCCCTGCGTGAATTTCTGACATCTGCGCCCCTCCCGCAATTCCAAAAAAATTACGACTTCGTTGTGATTGATCGTGCAATTCGCACGACCCTACGGGCGCCATCGTGCAGGATGCGCCTGAAATCGTTTTTGATAATTTCATAACATGTTGATTTATAAGGTATTTATTTGAAGAAAGAAGCTGGCATGCAGGCTGCAACTGTCTGATTAACCAGGGCATTCAAGAACAAACGCCCGCCATAGAATCCCGACTTGATTGGGAGGAGCTTCAGGATGAACCGTCAACGTGCCGCCGTCTTGCGCCTTTCGCCGCTGTATGTCCAGCAAGGCTTGTTTGCTGTTTTGGCGCTATTGATCACGTTGATCGCCGGTCAACAGTTTGTGCGCTGGGAGCAGAGCCAGCAGCAGGATGCGGCGCTGACAACGTTTCAACACCCGACCCAAACCCATTTCAGCGCTGTCAGCAGCAGTCAGGCCGACAGTAGCCCAATGCGAATGATGGACGTCGACCAGGCCCAGCCTGTGGATGAAATGCGCCCTCAAGAGCGTTGGGTGTTCTAGGCAACATACCTGTCGCGTTCGCTGCGCCGGGGAAACGCAACACCTTTAAATAGAAGCGTAAGGAGAATCACCATGTTGAGCTGGGCAATCACATTCCTGATCATTGCCATTGTCGCTGCCGTATTGGGCTTCGGTGGTATCGCGGGCACCGCCACGGGTATCGCCAAGATTCTGTTTGTCGTGTTCCTGGTGATGTTCATTGCTTCCTTCTTCTTTGGCCGCCGCGGTCGAGGCTGATATGAGCGGCTTGTTCAAAACACTGGCAGCCGCCCTGCTGTTGGGCGGTAGTGCCATGGCGATAGCGGCCAACGACGGCCAGATACGGGTTAATGAGCTGTTGAATGCAGACCCGCAATACCGTGAAACCTGGCAAGGCGTTGTGAAGAAGGAAGAACGCCTGCCGGAATGGGTGATGAACCTGTCCGGCGATGCCGACCAGATGAATGCTGTTGAAGAGGATGGCAAAAAGTACCTAGTAGGGCCGCTGTGCGAGTCGCAAACGACGTGCCTTAACCAACGCTTGATTGTCGCTGTCGACTTCGACAAAAAGGACGCCTATGCGATGTTGGTTGAGGTGCCGGCTGGATTGCCGGCTGACAAGTCGCCGACACGGCACGCCAGCTACCGCTTTCTCGGCGAGCCGGACCAAGGCATGCAGGACTTGTTGATGGAACAGCTGAAAAAAGATCCAAAGTGGTACTGAAATTGATCACGAAAGGGGCCATGCCGCCGCTTTCTTATTGCGCCACCTGAGGAAGGTGGACGCATGACCAAGGGGTCGGGACGTTCTGCCTGCGTCAGGGGCGGAGTGACCTACGGGTACAGGGAGTACCTGCGTGAGGGCCGGGTCAGGAAAAGCTGCGTCGCAAGTTCGCCGGTCAATCAAGGATCGACGGACTTGCGAAGGGCTTGCTTGAACATCCACCTGAGACATTCTTCCCCTCGTTTTTCCTCTCCTCCGGTCAACTGCGAACGCTTTCGTGTTTTGCGAAGTGATTTCTGTGACCGTATATCGAGAAAAATAAGCGTTATTTTGCCGTGATTTTTCTTGTCTTCACGTGGGATTTTGCCGAAAAAACCACGCACATACACTGCTCAAAAAACAACCTATCTGCTCTGTGATGACCGGTTCACGGCACTTATGCCTGCCGAAATGTCGTATTCGAACCGATTGCGACGTCGCTTTCAGTAAAAAAACCTCATGCCGATTCGGCATGGGGTAGGCGTTTACGGCATTAGACGTCGCTTCCTTGCATCGGAATAGTTGCGCCTTTTTTCGCCTGCCAGAGAGCCATTAACAAGCGCTCCGGGGCTCCTTATACGGGGGCAGATGCACTGGCCGATTCGCCACAAGCGTTCGAGGTCCATGCGTCTGTCCGAGTCAAACTGAAGTAAGGGTAAAGATATGAAGAAGGCAAAGCTTAGCCTCGCCTGGCAGATCCTCATCGGTCTGGTATTGGGGATTGCAATCGGTGCGCTGCTCAACCATTTCAGTGCCGAAAAAGCCTGGTGGATCAGCAACATCCTGCAACCGGCAGGCGATATCTTTATCCGTCTGATCAAGATGATTGTGATCCCGATCGTGATCTCGTCGCTGATCGTCGGTATTGCCGGTGTGGGTGATGCGAAGAAGCTCGGTAGCATCGGTCTGAAAACCATCATCTACTTTGAAGTCGTCACCACCATTGCCATCGTCGTCGGCCTGCTGCTGGCCAACCTGTTCCATCCAGGTGCCGGTATCGACATGAGCACCCTGGGTACTGTGGATATCTCCAAGTACCAGGCGACGGCGGCGGAGGTCCAGCATGAACACGCGTTCATCGAAACCATCCTCAACCTGATCCCGTCCAATATCATCGCGGCCATGGCACGCGGCGAGATGCTGCCGATCATCTTCTTCTCCGTGCTGTTTGGCCTCGGTTTGTCGAGCCTCAAGCCAGAGCTGCGCGATCCGCTGGTCACCATGTTCCAGGGCGTTTCGGAAAGCATGTTCAAGGTCACTCACATGATCATGAACTACGCGCCGATCGGCGTATTCGCACTGATCGCGGTGACCGTGGCCAACTTCGGTTTCGCTTCCCTGCTGCCGCTGGCCAAACTGGTAATCCTGGTTTACGTCGCCATCGCCTTCTTCGCCTTCGTGGTGTTGGGCCTGATCGCACGCCTGTTCGGCTTCTCGGTGCTCAAGCTGATGCGCATCTTCAAGGATGAGCTGGTACTGGCCTACTCCACCGCCTCCTCCGAGACCGTGCTGCCACGTGTGATCGAGAAAATGGAAGCCTATGGCGCACCGAAAGCCATCTGCAGCTTTGTGGTCCCGACCGGTTACTCGTTCAACCTCGACGGTTCGACCCTGTACCAGAGCATCGCGGCGATCTTTATCGCTCAGTTGTACGGCATCGACCTGTCGATCGGCCAGCAACTGTTGCTGGTCCTGACTCTGATGGTCACCTCCAAAGGCATCGCCGGTGTACCGGGCGTATCCTTCGTAGTGCTGCTGGCAACGCTGGGCAGTGTCGGTATCCCGCTGGAAGGCCTGGCATTCATCGCCGGTGTCGACCGCATCATGGACATGGCGCGTACCGCACTGAACGTGATCGGCAATGCTCTGGCAGTACTGGTTATCTCGCGCTGGGAAGGCATGTATGACGATGCAAAGGGCCAGCGCTACTGGAACTCCCTGCCGCACTGGCGCAGCAAGGAAAAACTGCCGGTTGGTGAAGTTTCCAAGAGCTGACACCCTCCGTTGGAGCCGGCTTGCTGGCGATGAACGATAACGCGGTGTGACAGATACACCGCGGTGCAGCAATCGCCAGCGAGCCGGCTCCTACAGATGTGTAGCGCATAGACAAACCCCGGAGAAATCCGGGGTTTGTCGTTTCTGGCCACCCCGCTATCATTCGCGCATCTTTTGGGGGATTTGACTGATGCTTAATGGCCTGTGGCTTGGTTTCTTCGTTGTAGCCGCAATATCGGCGCTGGTTCAGTGGCTGATCGGTGGAAACGCCGGGATCTTTGCGGCAATGGTGGAGAGCATTTTTGCCATGGCCAAGCTGTCGGTCGAAGTGATGGTGCTGCTGTTCGGCACCCTCACCCTCTGGCTCGGTTTTCTACGGATCGCCGAGAAAGCCGGGATCGTCGAGTGGCTGGCCAAGGCACTCGGCCCGCTGTTTTTGCGCCTGATGCCAGAAGTCCCGCCCGGTCACCCGGCCATCGGCCTGATTACCCTGAACTTCGCCGCCAATGGCCTGGGCCTGGACAATGCGGCCACGCCGATTGGCCTCAAGGCCATGAAGGCGCTGCAGGAACTCAATCCCAGCGCCACCATCGCCAGTAACGCGCAAATCCTGTTTCTTGTGCTTAACGCGTCCTCTCTGACGCTATTGCCGGTGACCATCTTCATGTACCGCGCGCAACAAGGCGCGCCGGACCCGACGCTGGTGTTCCTGCCTATTTTGCTGGCCACCAGTTGCTCGACCATCGTCGGCTTTTTGTCCGTGGCCTTCATGCAGCGTCTGCGAATCTGGGACCCGGTAGTGCTGGCCTATATGATTCCCGGTGCCCTCATCCTCGGTGGGTTCATGGCACTTCTGGGCACGATGTCTGCCACTGCGCTGGCCGGTCTGTCATCGATCCTCGGCAACCTGACGCTGTTCGGTCTGATCATGCTGTTTTTGCTGATTGGTGCGCTGCGCAAGGTCAAGGTCTACGAGGCCTTCGTCGAAGGCGCCAAAGAAGGCTTCGACGTTGCGAAGAATCTGCTGCCGTACCTGGTGGCGATGTTGTGTGCGGTGGGCGTGCTGCGTGCGTCCGGGGCACTGGATTTTGGCCTGGACGGAATTCGTCATCTGGTGGAATGGGCAGGTTGGGATACGAGATTCGTCGATGCGCTACCAACCGCCATGGTCAAACCCTTCTCCGGCAGCGCCGCCCGGGCGATGCTGATTGAAACCATGAAGACCTCGGGCGTGGACAGTTTTCCGGCGTTGGTGGCGGCAACCGTACAGGGCAGCACCGAAACCACGTTCTATGTCCTGGCCGTGTATTTCGGCGCCGTGGGCATCCAGCGGGCGCGTCATGCCGTCGGTTGTGCGTTGCTGGCGGAGTTGGCAGGGGTACTGGGTGCAATTGGTGTTTGCTACTGGTTCTTCGGTTGATTGGCGCCTGCTGATCCCGACAGCGCCTTGAGTGCTGCTTTGCGCTCGTTGAGCGGCACCGCGCCAAGCTTTTCCACGGCGGCGTAGAAGTTCTGCCAATCACCGTCGGCCTGACGGAACAGCGCGCCGAACGCAGGCACCCATTGGTCATAAAGACCAAACGGCAGTAGCCTGGCGTTGTTCATTGGGGCATTGATCCAGGCGTCGTAACGTTTGTCTCCTGCCCACTGACGGTCGCGCATTTGTCGATACTCACCGCGCAACCGCTCAAACTCCGTCGCCTTGCGCTGACGCATTTGTTCGGCGGGCAACGGCAGTGCGTACAGTTTCTCCAGTCGTGTACGGGTATCCAGGACCAGTTGAATGAACTGGTCGCGCTGGCGGGCCTGTGCATCGTTGTCCGGTGGCAGGTTGCGAGAGGCGCGCCACTGGCGAGTGCCCTCTTGCTCGACAAAAGTGGCAAATGACTCGTTGAACTCGGTGTCGTCCTTCACATAAATACGCTGATGCGCCAGCTCGTGAAAAATCAGCGTTGCCAGCCGCTCGTCGCCCCAACTCATCATCGAATTCATGATCGGATCGTTGAACCAACCGAGCGTCGAATAGGCCTCGACGCCGCCAATCCACACATCCATACCTTGAAGTCGTTGCAGGGCTGCTTCGCCGCGAGCCGCACTCTGGCTGTAATAACCGCGATAAGCCACGCACCCCGCGATGGGAAAACAATGGTTTTGCGGGGTCAGGGAGAACTCCGGCGTGACGAATACATTCCAGACCACGAACGGCCGGCCAATGTCGGCGTACAGGCGATAGCTCTGGTTATCCGGCAGATGCAGCTGCTGGCTGGCGAACGTCCGGGCCTTTTGCGATTGGGCCAGGTGAGCGCGCAGTTTTTGATCTTGAGCCGGATCGGCAATCACTTCGGAAACGGGTTCCCTGGCCCGCAGCAATTGCAATTGACCACTGACCAACTGGCTGTAATAGCTAACGCTGGCGCAACCGTTGAGTAACAAAAACATCACAGCCGGAAACAAAACGCGAAAAACGCGATCAAGTAACCCAAGGCTTCGAAGCGGCCTGATCAAAATAAAATTTCCATGGAGAGTCTGCCCGCAAGACTATCCCGCCTGACTGGAGCTCCGCTATGCGCATGTTGATGCTGACGGGAAGCCTGCTGATGCTGGCAGGCTGTGCTGGATTCGGACTACCGCACCACGATCCCTCGCAAGCGTGGGTCGATCTGGAATCACAACAAGAAGATACAGCTTTGCAGGCACTGGAGGTCGATGACAAAGCCACTGAGGACAAGCGCTACTTCGAGGTTCAACCCGGCAGCCATGAGTTGACCGTTCGTTACCAGTTCGCCGTGCAGCCCACCAACATCGGCCCTGACGCCGAGCCGCTGTGGCGTGATTGCCAGCTGAACGTGAAGTTCAAGGAATTCAACGCTGGTGAGCGCTATCAACTACAAGCGGGAAATATCGGTTTCAGGCCTTGGGCAAAGCTCTATGATCAACAGCGAAAAGTGATTGGTCACGGTACGCCAGCCGGCTGCCAACGCACCTGATCAGGGTTATGCTGGATGCATATCCCTTGAGACAACCATCATGCGCAGGTTGATGCTGTTACTCGCCGCCAGTATGGTCGCCGGCTGCCAAAGCCCAATGCCGACACCCAATCCGCAGATGGCTTGGGTGGAGTTCTCTACGCCCTTCCCTAACGACAAGTTACTGATGGCTGAACGCCTGGATAAACAGAGACTGCGCGACGGGCGTTATTTCGAAGTCCTGCCTGGTAGCCATGAACTGGTCGTGCGCTTCGACTTTGAAGTGCCCGGCGGCGGGGGCATGAGCACGATGAGCGGCCCTTCGGAACGGCTGTGCTACCTGACCATCAGATACGATCATTTCGAAGCCGGTCAGCGTTACGTGCTTGAAGGCCGCTCAATCGCCTTCACTCCTGGCGCCCGGCTGTATAACGCCAAGCGGGAGATCGTCGCTGAAGATCGGGAATCCTACTGCCTGATGTGAAATGTCAGCGGTCGTTCTTCTGGTAGATGATTTTCTTGGTGCCGTTTTCACACGACCCCACGACCATGTTTTGATCGTGTACTTCGTCGTTGGCGACGATTTCGAGTGTGTAAGACGTTACCCCACGGGCCTGGATCTTGGCTTCGATCTCGGCCTTGAGTTCTTCACAGGGTTTCGGTGCTGCGAGAGCCGATGTGGCCAGCGCACAACAGATAACCGCCAAGGCAAAACGTTTCATGGTTGAAGCTCCTTTGAGGCAGCACGCACGGTCATGCGTTTTGGCTGCTGTCATTTATTCGACCACAGTTTTGCCAGTGAGGTTTTGTTTCAGGGCAAAAAGATCGCAGCCCGGAGGCTGCGATTCAAAAGCGTATTAGCCGACCAGCGTGGCATCCAGGCTGATTTTCGCATTCAGCACTTTGGACACCGGACAGCCTTCCTTCGCCTTGTTGCTCAGTTCTTCGAACTGCGCCTGGGTAGCGCCGGGAATTTTCGCTTTGAGGATGAGTTTTACAGCCGTGATCGCAAAACCGCCCTCTACCTGATCCAGAGTGACTTCAGCGTGGGTGTCGATGCTGTCGGCTTTCAGGCCGGCCTCGCCCAGAATCATTGAAAACGCCATGGAGAAACAGCCCGCGTGGGCCGCGCCGATCAACTCTTCCGGATTGGTGCCTTTGCCGCCTTCGAAACGCGCCTTGAAGCCATAAGGTGCATCTCTGAGCACTCCGGTTTCAGTGGAAATCGAACCGATGCCGGTTTTCAGATCACCTTCCCAATGAGCCGATGCTTTCTTTGTGATAGCCATGCCTGTCTCCTCAAGATCGGCGCGAAGCGTCGCGCCGTTGTGGTTTTCGATTGCCAGGGTTGTGAGGATAGACCGAGGCGCAAAGTTCACCCTGTCCGATCGGGACGCTTTTTTTACAGGATTTGTTACCCGGCTATTGAATCTCGGGTATATGCCCACATTGCATGAAACACGCCTTTGGATTCGGCAGGTTTTTGCTCGCATAAAAACCTGCGCCCTCAATTGGAGAAGCAGGTTTATGAAACGACTGTCCGATATCAAGTTTTCGACCCTCGATCTGGTGCCGGTGCGCGAGAACGGCAGCCCTGCCCAGTCACTGCGCAACTCGCTGGACCTGGCGCAACATGTCGAGAAGTTCGGCTACAACCGCTTCTGGGTAGCCGAGCACCACAACATGGATGGCATCGCCAGTTCCGCTACGTCGGTGCTGCTCGGCTACCTGGCTGGCGGCACGTCGACCATTCGCGTCGGTTCGGGTGGCGTGATGCTGCCCAACCATGCTCCGTTGGTCATTGCCGAACAATTCGGCACCCTGGAAAGCCTTTACCCTGGCCGCATCGATCTGGGCCTTGGTCGTGCTCCAGGCTCCGATCAGCTGACCGCGCGCGCCTTGCGCCGTGAACGCTCCGGCAGCGCCGACGACTTCCCCGAAGACGTAGCAGAACTGGTCCGCTACCTCGGTCCGCGAACTGCGGACCAACGAATCATCGCGATGCCGGGAACCGGGACTAATGTGCCGATCTGGCTGTTGGGCTCAAGCCTGTTCAGTGCACAACTGGCGGGTGAGCGAGGATTGCCCTATGCGTTCGCCTCCCATTTCGCGCCCCGCTACATGCACGAAGCGATTCGCGTCTATCGCAATCACTTCAAACCTTCGGCCGTATTGGATAAACCCTACGTGATGCTCGGTGTGCCTCTGGTAGCAGCCGACACCGATGAGCAGGCCGACTACCTGGCGACTACTGTGTATCAGCGTATTCTCGCGCTCATGCGTGGCCAGAGCCTGGTTCAACGTCCACCCGTAGAAACCATGGATGGCCTGTGGCTACCCCATGAACGGGAAGCCGTGCGCGATTTCCTCGGTTTGGCCATGGTTGGCAGCCCGCAGAAAATTCGCGCCAAACTGGACGTGCTCATTGAGCAGACCCAGGCAGATGAGCTGATTTTTACTTGCGACTTGTATGAACATGCCGATCGCGTGCATTCCTACGAACTGCTGGCGCAAGTCATGAAGGGTTGATCCGAAGACATGGTTACAAAAAAGCCGACGTCATCACGTCGGCTTTTAGGAAGGATTCAGACTACTTCTTGTAAACGATGACTTTGGCACCCTTCTCGCAGGTGCCGACAACTTTTCCATCGGCACGGGTACCTTTGTCGACGATTTCCAGTGAATAGCCGGAAACGCCTTTGGCATCGAGTTTCGCTGCAATTTCGGCTTTCAGTTCTTCGCACGGCTTGCCGTCCGCAAACGCTGAACCCGCAAGGCTCAATAAACCTACCGCCAACATGAACTTCTTCATCGGTTGCATTCCCCTGGTCAAATCAAAAGGGTTATCCAGCGGTCAGCCAGACGCGCTTATATAGCGCTTTGCCATTCCTTGTGGCATTCGGCCAGCGCGCAAGTTCAGAAGACTAGACGAAAGTCAGCTGCTGGCAATTCGGAACCCAACCTTGAGGGTTACCTGAAAGTGCGCGGCTTTGCCGTCCTTGATGTGCCCTCGGGTTTCGGTCACTTCAAACCATTCCAGGTACTTGATGCTTTTACTGGCTTCAGCCAGCGCATTGTTGATCGCATCTTCAATGCTGGTGGTGGACGAGCCGACCAGCTCGACTTTCTTGTAGGTGTGATGATCAGTCATGGCTTTCTCCTTGGGGTGTGAATTACAGCCTAGCAGTGATTTTTCCTATTACTTCTGTCGGCGCATTCGCAGTGAAAGTTCAGATTTACTGCACTTTCTCACTAACCTGAAGTCCCAACCAACACACGCCACTCATCACCAATGCAGGAGAGCCACCATGGCCAACACTTCTTTACGTAAAGCCTCATTGCAAAGCATGGAAGCGGAGATCGAGAGTCTGCTCAAGTCTTTGGAAAGCCTTAAGGACGACACCTCGGACGAGTCGCGTAGAACCCTGAAAACCCTTAAAAGCAACGCCGAAAATGCGTTGAAACATTCGCGTCATCTGCTCTCCGATGCCTACGAAGAGGTCAAGGTGAAAACCCGTGAAACCGGAATCGCCACCCGCGATTACGCCCAGGAACATCCCTGGACCACCGCAGGTGTCGCAGTGGGGGCATTAGGCCTTTTGGCCGCTTATCTGTTGTGCAAGCGTGACTAATCCGCTCGGCTCAGCTCATGCTTGAGCCACTGCGCCAGTTGCCGGGCGCGTCCGTCTGCGGCGCGCTTGGGCAACCACAACGCCAGTTGCGCGCAGGTTTCGCTGAAACCCCAGGGTGCAACCAGGCGACCCGCCTTCAAGTCCTCGGCCACTAAGGGTTCGGGCGCAATCGCCACACCCAGCCCGGCGACAGCGGCCTCCAGCAAATAATACAAATGCTCGAAACCCTGACCATAGGTCAACGTCCTGGCATCCAGGTCACGCTGCTGCGCCCAGCTAGGCCAGGCTTGTGGGCGTGATGTGGTGTGCAACAATGGTTCGCCAAGCAGCGCTTCTGTCGGCGAGTTTTTGAGTCGCTCAAAACCGGCAAAGCGCGGGCTCATGACCGGGCCGATGCGTTCGCTGGCCAGTTCAAAAACCTGCATGTCGGCTGGCCACGGCGGCTCGGCGAATACAAGCAGTGCATCCAGCCCCGGCCGTCTCGGGTCAAGATCGCCCTCTCCGGCAGACAGGTGTAAGCGAAGGTCCGGCAAATCCGCATTGAGCCGTCCCAGTCGCGGAATAAACCAGCGCGCCAGCAGGCTGCCTGAACAGCCGAGCACGAAAGGTGCATCGGCAGTACTTTGCGTGAGCTCAGCGCAGACGGTGCGCAAGCGTTCGAACGCTTCGGCGCTTGCGTCGCGAAGGCGCATACCGGCATCTGTGAGTTTCAGGCCGCGACCTTCCTTGACGAAGAGACTCACCCCCAAGTGCTCTTCGAGCACTTTCAGCTGACGGCTGACTGCACCATGGGTCACGTGCAGCTGTTCAGCAGCCTGACTGACACTGTTCAAGCGGGCAGTGGCTTCGAAGGCGCGCAGGGCGTTCAACGGTGGGAGATCATGGCTCATGCTATCTGTGAGTTTTCCTGACAGGTTGCAGCGATCTTATCGGTTTTCAGTCGGAGACGTCAGGGGTAGAGTGAAGCCCATTATCACTTCACGCATTCAACTGGAGCGCCCCATGACCCAGACTAATCTGCGCAACGGCCCCGACGCCAACGGCCTGTTTGGCGCGTTCGGCGGCCGTTACGTCGCTGAAACCCTGATGCCGCTGATCCTCGACCTGGCCCGCGAATACGAGTTGGCCAAGGAAGATCCTGCCTTCAAGGAAGAACTGGCCTACTTCCAGCGCGACTACGTGGGTCGTCCAAGCCCGCTCTATTTCGCTGAGCGCCTGACCGAGTTCTGCGGCGGCGCGAAGATCTACCTCAAGCGTGAAGAGCTGAACCACACCGGCGCGCACAAGATCAACAACTGCATCGGCCAGATCCTGCTGGCACGGCGCATGGGTAAAAAACGCATCATCGCCGAGACCGGCGCCGGCATGCACGGTGTGGCCACTGCCACCGTCGCTGCGCGTTTCGGTCTGGATTGCGTGATCTACATGGGCACCACTGACATTGAGCGTCAGCAGGCCAACGTATTCCGCATGAAGCTGCTGGGCGCGGAAGTGATCCCGGTCGTGGCGGGCACCGGTACCTTGAAAGATGCGATGAACGAAGCGTTGCGTGACTGGGTAACCAACGTCGATAGCACGTTCTACCTGATCGGTACTGTGGCCGGACCGCACCCTTATCCAGCGATGGTTCGCGACTTCCAGGCCGTGATCGGCAAGGAAACCCGCGAGCAGCTGCAAGCCCAGGAAGGTCGTCTGCCAGACAGTCTGGTGGCGTGCATCGGCGGTGGTTCCAACGCCATGGGCCTGTTTCACCCGTTCCTTGACGACAAGAGCGTCGAAATCATCGGCGTTGAAGCGGCCGGCTACGGTATCGAAACCGGCAAACATGCGGCCAGTCTGAACGGCGGCGTACCGGGCGTGCTGCACGGTAACCGTACCTTCCTGCTGCAAGACGATGACGGACAGATCATCGACGCCCACTCGATTTCTGCTGGCCTGGACTACCCAGGCATCGGCCCGGAACACGCCTGGTTGCATGACATTGGCCGCGTTCAGTACACCTCGGTGACCGACGATGAAGCTCTAGCTGCGTTCCACCAGTGCTGCCGCCTGGAAGGGATCATTCCTGCCCTGGAAAGTGCTCATGCCCTGGCTGAAGTGTTCAAGCGCGCGCCTTCCCTGCCAAAGGATCACCTGATGGTGGTCAACCTGTCCGGCCGTGGCGACAAAGACATGCAAACCGTGATGCACCATATGGAACAATCCAAGCAGGAGAAACACTGATGAGCCGCCTGCAAACGCGTTTTGCCGAACTCAAGGAACAGAACCGCGCCGCCTTGGTGACCTTCGTCACTGCTGGCGACCCGAGCTACGACACGTCCCTGGCGATCCTCAAAGGCTTGCCGGCGGCTGGTGCCGACGTGATCGAGCTGGGCATGCCCTTTACCGATCCGATGGCGGATGGCCCGGCCATCCAGTTGGCCAACATCCGTGCGCTGGGCGCCAAGCAGAACCTGGCCAAAACCCTGCAAATGGTACGCGAGTTCCGTGAAGGCAATGCCGAGACGCCGCTGGTACTGATGGGCTACTTCAACCCGATCCACATGTACGGCGTGCCGCGTTTCATCGCCGAAGCCAAAGAAGCCGGTGTGGACGGCCTGATCGTGGTCGATCTGCCGCCAGAGCATAACGGCGAGCTGTGTGACCCGGCGCAAGCTGCGGGCCTGGACTTCATCCGACTGACCACACCGACGACTGATGATGTGCGTCTGCCGACCGTTCTCAACGGCAGCTCCGGGTTTGTCTATTACGTATCGGTGGCCGGTGTGACCGGTGCTGGTGCCGCCACGTTGGAGCATGTCGAAGAGGCCGTCGCTCGCCTGCGCCGTCATACCGATCTGCCGATCAGTATCGGTTTCGGTATCCGCACTCCTGAACAGGCCGCGGCCATTGCGCGTCTGGCCGACGGTGTTGTGGTGGGTTCGGCGTTGATCGATCACATCGCCAATGCCACATCGCCGGAACAAGCGGTGGATGGCGTGCTGAGCCTGTGCTCGGCGTTGGCCGAAGGCGTGCGCAAGGCCCGCATCAGCTGAAAGTAACGTGCATCAAAAGATCGCAGCCTGCGGCAGCTCCTACAGACCACAATTCATCTGTAGGAGCTGCCGCAGGCTGCGATCTTTGCTTTTAAGCCTTCAAGGCAACTCCAAACCGCCTGAAGCCTTATGCAACTTGCGCAGATGCTCGCCGATCTGTTTCACGTTGGCTTCGTTGGCGGCCATCTCGGCGGCTCGGCTCGGTTCGAGCAGCGCCCTCACCTCTTTGTCGAGATCGCCGGACAGCGCCTGGAGTTTTTTCTGGCGCAGGCTGGTTTCCGCTTCCAGGTGCTGTGACTCGGTTGGCTGCGGCAATCCATAACCCCCCGTGCCCAGCAGCTCCGCTGGGCGACTGAGGAAACCACTGCTGTCGAGAATCTGCCTGAGCGTCTCGTTGGCCTTATCCATTCCGCCGTTCTTGAGTTCACGAGCACCCAGGTAACGCTGTTTCACTTCGTCCTGGGCCAGCAGCAACTGGCGCCGAAAGCTCGCCTGCTCCAGTAGCAGCAAGGCTGCGCTGGTGCGCAAGTCAGCCTGGTCGAACCATTGCCGGCGTTCTTGAGCTTTCAAATCCAGCCATTCTTCGACGGTATCCTGCTTGATCGGCAAATGTTTCTTCAGTACGTCGAACATGGCTTGATAACGATCACGGAAGGAGTCGAAACGGTAGCCCAGGCGCAAGGCTTCCCGGGGATCGTCCAGCACGCTGGTGTCCGCCAGTCCTCGGCCTTTCAGCACTTCCAGCAGGCCGTTGGGCATGATGTTGTCGAGGGCGACCAATTGCGCATTGTTGGTTCCGCCACGCAGTAATTTAAGCTCTTCAACCGCGCAGTTGTTTGACAGGAAGAAGTAGTTGCCGTCGTAGCTCCAGTGCATTTCGGCGGCACGTTCCACCACGCCGTCGATCTCGCGACGGGACAGGTTCAGCGGCACCGAGGCGAGGCTGCGCAGTTCGGTCTTGGTGTATTCGTCGATGACCTGGGCCAGGGGCAAGACAAACAGGCGCGATGGGTATTTGCCCACAAGTCCGTCCCAACTCGACAGTTGAACGTCACCGACGAAAGCGCGGTAAGACAGCACCAGATGCTGATCCAGATCCAGGCGACAATCCGGGCCGCGTGGACGACCCGGTGCGCAGATCACCAGGCGCAACATGCTGTGGCCCCAGCGGCTGACCCAGTTCTGATTGGCTTCGGCCAACAGATAGTCGACGGCGTAGACCCGTTCTGGATCGACGTGACCCAGCGGCGTTTTGGCGAAGTCATTACCCGCATTGAGAAAGGCGAAGCTATCCCCACAAGCGTTCCTGGCGGCGGGTGCCCAGCCGAAATGCTCTTTGTAGTAGCGATACAGCGCGGGGCGGCGGCAGGCATAGCTCGGGTCGAGGAGGAAATACTCCATGTTGACCGCGACGAACTCCTTCGCACTGCTCGTCTCGTAAATGTCCGGGCTGCGGGCAATCTGCCGGTTGTGCTGTTCGCGTTCGCCACGACGACCAACGTATTGTTGCCACCCGGCGAGATCGAGCAGGCGCGGATCGTCACTGAGAGTAAAGCGCCGATCAGACTGGCCTCGGCATTGATCCGGAATACCGATCAGCCCTGAGCTGTTACTGCGTTGGGTGCAGCGTTGAATCAGTTTTCGCTCCGCATCCGGCCACAGGCGCGAGCGATCGTAAATATGGGTCAGCTCATGCAGGACGGTGGCCAGCATTTCGCGGCGCACGGTGCCGTGGGGGCGGTAGGTTTTTTTGATAGCAGCGCTGCCGTCCGTGAGGCTGGCCAGCAGGTTGCGATTCAGATCCAGCTCTGACACCAGCGACGCCTGACCGTAGGCGTTGTTGGGCATTTTATCTGTCCAGCCCACGTCTATGCGCCGGTCCAATTGCTCGATGAAGCGCGGCGGTAGCGCCTGCATGGCTTCATCGAGCAAGGCTTGGCTGGCCTGCTGTTGCGCGGGTGTCAGACCTTCGGTCTTGAGCTGTAGTTGAAGGCCTGCGTGGGCCGTGTTGCCGAGCAGCAACAGGGCCCCGGCCATCAGCCAGGCGACTGGGCCCTTCACAGTGCGAGGATGGCTTCGGCGAGATCCTGATCACTGGCGTCGCGCGCTTCTGGTACACGGGTGCGCAACAAATCAAATGCGGATTCCAGGTGTGCGCCACGAATATCGCCATTGCTGGCGACGAAGCTGGCGGCATCGTCCTGGGCTTCGCGGACGATCTTTGAATCGCGAATGGACGTGGTGGTATCGGAAGTGAAATCAAGTGTGCGCTGGGTAGCGCGAATGAGAATGTTGCTGGTGGCGACCAGGGTTTGTGCCTGGGCCACGTCGGTCAACAGGAACAGGCCTAAGGCGGCAGCAATGAGCGGGTTACGCATGGAACGACTCCAGATAAAACAAGAATAACTATTGGACGAGTATTGCCTGTGCCAGTTCAAGGTCGCCAGCATGAAGTTTTGGCTGGGTCCGGCGAAGATAAAGCAGGGCCGATTCCAGTTGTGCGCCTCTGAATCGACCGTCACTGGCGACGAATGCCGCAGCATCAACCCGGGCGGCGAGCAGTTTATGGTCGAAGGGGGCGGAGGTCACCAGGCTCGTGGCGTAACCGCTGGCGACCGTGCCTTGGGTAGACAGGTTGAAAGCGTCGTAGGCTTGGGTCGCACCGCTATAGCCAAGGGGCAGAAACGCAGGAACGAACAGCAGTTTTGAAAGAAAGCGCATGAGGCTCGACAGTTGCAAATGAGCCAAAAGCCTAGCGCAAGGCCCATTTTAGAGCCAGCGTCGAAACAATGGGACACGACTTGCGTGCCCCCGTTTCAAACTTTGCTTAGATCGTCAGGATGGCTTGCGCAAGCTGTGCGTCAGTCGCGTTCAGGTCAGGTGCCTGGTGGCGGATGTGGTCGAGCGCGCTTTCGAGCTTTACCCCACGGATAGAGCCTTCGCTGGCGACGAAACTGGCAGCATCATCGCGAGCGGCGAGCACAATCTTGTCATCCTTGAACGAAGACGAGACATTCGACGTCGCATCGGAACTGGACTTAAGTGCCCCAACGACTGCGTCGGTGGTAACGATAAAACTGGTGGCGTGGGAATTGGCAGCCACGGCAAGCAGGGCTGCAGCGCTGAGCAGACGTAGACGGGACATGGTGTTACTCCTTTGGAAGCTCGATTGAGAGGTGGTAACGCCTGGCGATTTGGCGCCTGACTTTGATTACCACGTTCTGGTTGGATATTAGGCCTGTATTTGACGGTTCGAATAGCCTGCTTGCAAAAACACTGCAATACGCCATGACCGCAGAAGTTTACAGTTGTACTGTATCGGTGTCTCTGAGGATATATTGAAACTGTACCAGTCTTGTTTTTTTAAGTCTTTAAACGACAAGACCCGTCGTGGTTTCCCACGACGGGTCTTGTGTGTTCAATTCGGGTTGCTGGCGCTGGACTCTTCAAGTCATAGCCAGCGACGCTAACTTAGCGCCAGAACGGCTTGCTCAGCTCTTCGTAGCGTTGTGCTTCGCTAATCCCGGCGTCAGCCAGCAGACGCGAATCCAGACGGGCCAGTTGATGGCGGCTGGAGATGCGGCGCTGCCACAGCATCAGGTTGGCGATAACGCGCAGAGGCATGGAAGCCTGGGTTTTTGCAGCAGTGTCTTCGAAGAACAGTTCGGAACTGAGTGTACGTTCCATGGTTGACATCCTTCCGCTTGTGGCGGGATCAGGTAGTGGTTTGACTGGTGCCCATGTTCCTCTTCTTTGCCAAGACGCTGTAGATACAGTTCATCTGTATTGTGAGAGCTCAGTTAACTGTTTATAGGGGGTGTACTGGTCAAAATTGAGGCAACTGTACCTATATGCTCTAATTCGGTGCATATTTAGCTTTTTAGTCGAAAGGTGTAGGTGTTTTCGGTAGGAAACGACCAGTACAGCAGTACAGTTTTTCCAAGAAATTAAGCTGGCAGTAGCAGGCTGACGAAACTGTGTTTGCGTCAGCCGTAATCTGTATCAATTACTTCTTCAGCATTTGCCCGGTTTCTTCCAGATTAATATGCCAGCTCAATGCATCTCGAAGGATGTGCGGGGTGTGCCCGCCGAGCGCGCAAGCGGCTGTGTAGTAGTCATTCAGCGCCTGGCGATAGTCTGGATGTACACATTTATCGATGATGATGCGTGCCCGTTCCCGAGGTGCCAACCCCCGCAAATCCGCCAGGCCAATTTCGGTGACGAGGATGTCCACATCATGTTCGGTGTGGTCGACGTGGCTGACCATCGGCACTACGCTTGAGATCGCACCGCCCTTGGCGATCGACTTTGTCACGAATACGGACAAGTGCGCATTGCGCGCGAAATCGCCCGAACCGCCGATGCCGTTCATCATTCGCGTACCGCAAACATGCGTGGAGTTGACGTTGCCGTAGATGTCGAACTCCAGTGCCGTGTTCACGCCGATAATTCCGAGGCGGCGCACCACTTCCGGGTGGTTGGAAATCTCCTGCGGGCGCAAGACCAGTTTGTCCTTGTAGCGCTCCAGATTGCCGAACACGTCAGCATTGCGGCGGCTCGACAAAGTGATTGAACTGCCTGAAGCAAAGCTCAGCTTGCCTGCGTCGATGAGGTCGAAGGTCGAGTCCTGAAGCACTTCGGAATACATCGTCAGGTCTTCGAACGGCGAATCGATCAGGCCACACATCACCGAGTTGGCGATCGTACCGATACCTGCTTGCAGCGGGCCGAGTTTGTTGGTCATGCGCCCGGCTGCTACTTCCTGTTTGAAGAAGTCGATCAAATGGTCGGCAATAGCCTGGGTCTCGGCGTCGGGTGGCAACACGGTGGACGACGAGTCCGGTTGATTGGTGATGACAATGGCGACGATCTTTTCCGGTGGGATCGGGATGGCGCTGCTGCCGATACGATCGTCGACCTTGACCAGCGGGATAGGCGTGCGGGTCGGGCGATAGGTCGGGATATAGATGTCGTGCAGGCCTTCAAGATTCGGGTTGTGCGCCATGTTGATTTCGACGATGACGTGCTTGGCGAAAATCGCGAAGCTGGCCGAGTTGCCCACCGAAGTCGTCGGCACAATGTGCCCTAGTTCGGTGATCGCCACCGCTTCGATCACGGCGATGTCCGGCCGTTTCAATTGCTGGTTGCGCAGTTGCTCCACGGTTTCCGACAGATGCTGATCGATGAACATGACCTCGCCAGCATTGATCGCCTTGCGCAGGGTGCTGTCGACCTGGAACGGCATGCGCCGCGACAGCACACCGGCTTCGGTGAGTTGCTTGTCGAGGTCGTTGCCCAGGCTCGCGCCGGTCATCAGGCTGATCTTGAGCGGTGTGACCTTGGCGCGTTCGGCCAGTGCCTGCGGCACGGCCTTGGCTTCTCCGGCGCGGGTGAAACCGCTCATGCCGACGGTCATGCCGTCTTCAATCAAAGCGGCGGCTTCGGCAGCGCCCATCACTTTGTCCAACAACGAAGGCAGGCGAATACGATCACGGTACATGGATTATTATCTCGGGCAACGGGTAGCAGGATGCGCAGTCTAGTGAATTTCGCTAGCCACTGTCCCGCTACCAAGGTCGCAAAAGAGGCGTCTATTCCGGGCCTTTTGAGCAAAACACCATTACCGGATTGGTAACAAAAGCGTAGTTTTGTCCGACGATTTGCGCAAACAAAAACGCCCCGACAGGTCGGGGCGTTTTGTATGCCGCAAAGGATTACTCGACGGCTTTGACCATATCTTCGATGACTTTCTTGGCATCACCAAAGACCATCATGGTCTTGTCCAGGTAGAACAGTTCGTTGTCCAGACCGGCATAACCGCTGGCCATCGAGCGTTTGTTGACGATGATGGTCTTGGCCTTGAACGCTTCGAGAATCGGCATGCCGGCAATTGGCGACTTCGGATCGTTCTTGGCGGCCGGGTTGACCACGTCGTTGGCGCCCAATACCAGCACCACGTCAGCCTGACCGAACTCGGAGTTGATGTCTTCCATCTCGAACACCTGGTCGTAAGGCACTTCGGCCTCGGCCAGCAACACGTTCATGTGGCCCGGCATACGGCCGGCCACCGGGTGGATCGCGTACTTCACGGTCACGCCGCGATGGGTCAGCTTCTCGGTCAGTTCCTTCAGTGCGTGCTGCGCCCGTGCTACCGCCAGGCCGTAGCCTGGAACGATGATCACGGTGTCGGCGTTGGTCAGCAGGAAGGTCGCGTCGTCAGCCGAGCCGGATTTCACCGGACGGGCTTCCTGGGCGCCTGCAGGACCGGCATCAGCTGTATTGCCGAAACCGCCGAGCAGTACGTTGAAGAAGGAGCGGTTCATCGCCTTGCACATGATGTACGAGAGGATCGCACCGCTTGAGCCCACCAGGGAGCCGGCGATGATCAGCATCGAGTTGTTCAGCGAGAAGCCGATGCCCGCGGCGGCCCAGCCGGAGTAGCTGTTGAGCATCGACACCACCACTGGCATGTCGGCGCCACCGATCGGGATGATGATCAGCACGCCCATGACGAAGGCCAGGGCCAGCATCAGGGCAAAGGCGTTGAGGTCGCCGGTCAGCATGAAGGTGATGCCCAGCGCCAGTGTGGCCACGCCCAGCAGCAAGTTCAGTTTGTGTTGGCCAACGAACTGTACCGGTGCGCCCTGGAAGAGGCGGAACTTGTACTTGCCCGACAGTTTGCCGAAGGCGATCACCGAACCGGAGAAGGTGATTGCACCGATGGCGGCGCCAAGGAACAGCTCCAGACGGTTGCCCGCCGGAATCGCGTCACCCAGTTGCTGGACAATGCCCAGGGACTGCGGTTCAACCACTGCGGCAATGGCGATGAACACCGCCGCCAGGCCGATCATGCTGTGCATGAAGGCGACCAGTTCCGGCATCTTGGTCATTTCAACGCGTTTGGCCATGATCGAACCAGCAGTGCCGCCGATCAGCAGGCCGACGATCACGTAGACGATACCGTCCTGGGCCAGCTCGGCACCTAGCTTATAGATCAAGCCGACCGTGGTGAGGATCGCCAGGCCCATGCCGAGCATGCCGAACAGATTGCCACGTCGCGACGTGGTGGGATGCGAAAGGCCCTTGAGCGCCTGGATGAAGCAGACCGAGGCGATCAAATACAGCGAAGTAACCAGGTTCATGCTCATGCTTGCTGCACCTCAGCCTTGACTGCTTCGGCCTTGGCAGCCGGAGCTTTGGCCGCTTTCTTCTTGAACATTTCCAGCATGCGCCGGGTCACCAGGAAGCCACCGAACACGTTGACGGCGGCCAGGGCTACAGCCAGGGTGCCCATGGTCTTGCCCAGTGGTGTCACCGTGAGTGCGGCGGCCAGCATGGCGCCGACGATGACGATGGCCGAAATGGCGTTGGTGACGGCCATCAGCGGGGTGTGCAGTGCAGGTGTCACGTTCCAGACCACGTGGTAGCCGACATAGATGGCCAGCACGAAGATGATCAGGTTGTAGATACCGTGAGAGATCAGCATGTCTTCCATTGTTTTTATCCTCAGCCGTTCTTGCGCACGATCTGGCCGTCGCGGCACATCAGGCACGCGGCGACGATGTCGTCTTCGAGGTTGATCACCAGTTGTCCGTCTTTATCGAACAACAGTTTCATGAAGTCCAGCAGGTTGCGGGCATACAGCGCCGAAGCGTCAGCCGCCACCGAGCCGGCCAGGTTGGTCGGGCCGACAATGGTCACGCCATTTTCGACGACCACCTGATCGGCCACGGTGAGTGGGCAATTGCCGCCCTGGGCTGCCGCGAGGTCAATGACCACCGAGCCGGGCTTCATCTGCGCCACGGTTTCCGCGCTCAACAGCGTAGGTGCCTTGCGACCCGGAATCAGGGCGGTGGTGATGACGATGTCGGCCTGCTTGGCGCGCTCGTGCACGGCGGCGGCCTGGCGCTGCATCCAGCTGGCTGGCATAGGGCGTGCGTAACCGCCGACACCGACCGCGCATTCACGCTCTTCATCGGTCTCGTACGGCACGTCGACAAACTTGGCGCCGAGGGATTCGATCTGCTCTTTAACCGCAGGACGCACGTCAGACGCTTCGATCACTGCGCCCAGGCGTTTCGCCGTGGCGATCGCCTGCAAGCCGGCAACACCGGCACCGAGAATCAGCACGCGCGCCGCTTTCACGGTGCCCGCAGCGGTCATCAGCATTGGCATGAAGCGCGGATAGTGGTGAGCAGCCAGCAACACGGCTTTATAACCGGCGATGTTGGCTTGCGAGGACAGCACGTCCAGGCTCTGGGCACGGGAGGTACGCGGCGCGGCCTCCAGGGCAAACGCGGTGATACCGCATTCGGCCATCTTGGCGATGGTTTCATTGCTGAACGGATTGAGCATACCCACCACAATGGTGCCGCTTTTTATCAGCGCCAGCTCGCTGTCGCTGGGAGCGACCACCTTCAAAATCAGCTCTGCACCAAACGCATCATTGGCGCTGCCAATGCTTGCGCCTGCCGCTTCATAGGCACTGTCGACAACGCTGGCATTAATGCCGGCGCCGCTTTGTACAGTGACCTTATGGCCCTGGCCGATCAGCTTCTTGATGGTTTCGGGGGTTGCAGCAACCCGTGTTTCACCGGTCTGGGTCTCGAGAGGAACACCAATGTGCACGTCAAATCTCCTGCGTGATCTTATTGAGTAAACCCATGCACTACGGATGGTGCGGCTGGGGCGGCCGATCAGCACGATCCCACCAAATCAGGGCGGGGCGCGGCATTTTGCAGGCGAACTTTGTGCCCTTCAAGGGATTATGACGGGTGACGGAAAATTAACTACAAGTCACCCCGTGACCGAATGTCGCAACCAACCAGCTCAATCCCTTGTGTGCCGTGCTTTGTAAGGATTTTGAGGGAAAATCAATAATTTGCACATCGGCCATATGAATGATGCGGCATCGTCGCGAAATAGTGGCGCAAAGCCGCGTGAACTGGTGCTTGCGGGGCGATTGTTCGACTGTTCAGTACAGTTTGCCGATACGCGACAATTACGTATATCTGTAGGGCTTTTTAATATCTGACTACGGGGTCAGCTATTGGTTGTAAGCCTTTATCCTTCTAGGCTGTAGCTGTGCGCCTGATTTACAAGCCAGTCACGAAAAGCCCTTAAGGACGCGGATTCGACTTTTCGCTCCGGAATCATCAGGTAGTAAGCCTTGATGCTGGAGAGGGCTTGGGGATTGGCAATCACCAGGCGTTTCTCGGCCAGTTCGCGTTGAATCAGGAAAGGCGGGATCAAGGCTATACCCATGTCGTGCATAGCCGCTTGAGCGAGCATGGAGAATAGTTCATAGCGCGGACCTGTCATGTCGCGAGGAACGTTCAGGTGCTGGGAGTCGAACCATTGGCGCCAGGCGTAAGGGCGCGTGGTTTGTTGCAGGAGCGCCATCTCGGCGATTTCGCTGGGCGTCAGAACGGTCTGTGCCCCCAGTAAGTTTGGGCTGCACACGGGCATGGGATTTTCACCCATCAGTCTGTGGGATTCGGTACCCGACCAGTCTGCGTCACCGAAGTAGATCGCCGCGTCGAAGTCGGTGTCAGCAAACAGAAATGGGCGCGTGCGGTTGGTCAGGTTGACTGTCACTTCAGGATGTTTTTGCTGGAAGTCCTTGAGACGCGGCAGCAACCATTGAGTGCCGAAAGTCGGAACCACGGCCAGCTCAATCACGTTGGCACCTTGCTGACCCATAACGGACAACGTATCTCGTTCAACGGCATCCAGTTGGGTGGCAACCCGACGGCTGTAGGAAAGACCCGCCTCCGTCAGCTTTACTCCGCGCCGGGAACGTCGGAATAGTTCCACACTGAGGAACTCCTCAAGACTAGCGATTTGTCGGCAAATCGCCCCTTGTGTGAGCGAAAGCTCCTGGGCTGCCTTGGTAAAGCTTTCATGGCGCGCGGCTGCTTCGAAGCTTATAAGGGCGGTGGTACTAGGTATCTTCCTGCGCATGTACTTAGACCTCACTAATACATCGCATGAAGGCTCTTTTGCGACGTTTCGGAGTGAGAAATTAGCACAACAGTATGCGAATTCCTCGTTTGCCGAGACGGCGAACCCGGCCTAGGATCAGTCCACGTTATTTGACCTGTTTCGAGAGGACACACTCATGGCCGGTAAAGCTAGCTTCAACTGGATCGATCCCCTGCTGCTGGATCAACAGCTCACCGAAGAAGAGCGCATGATTCGCGACACCGCTGCGCAATTCGCTCAGCAGAGTCTCGCGCCACGCGTTCTTGAAGCTTTCCGCCATGAGAAGACCGATCCGGCGATCTTCCGCGAGATGGGCGAAGTCGGCCTTTTGGGCGCAACCATCCCTGAGCAGTATGGCGGCAGCGGCCTGAACTATGTCAGCTACGGGCTGATCGCCCGGGAAGTCGAGCGCATCGACTCCGGTTATCGCTCGATGATGAGCGTGCAGTCCTCGCTGGTGATGGTCCCGATCAATGAATTCGGTACCGAAGCGCAGAAGCAGAAATACTTGCCAAAACTGGCATCGGGCGAATGGATCGGTTGCTTCGGTCTGACCGAGCCTAACCACGGCTCCGACCCGGGCGCGATGATTACTCGTGCACGCAAAGTCGAAGGCGGCTACAGCCTGACCGGCAGCAAAATGTGGATCACCAACAGCCCGATCGCCGATGTGTTCGTGGTCTGGGGCAAGGACGATGCTGGTGATATTCGTGGCTTCGTACTGGAAAAGGGCTGGAAAGGCCTGAGCGCTCCGGCGATTCACGGCAAGGTCGGGCTGCGGGCGTCGATCACCGGTGAGATCGTCATGGATAACGTGTTTGTTCCAGAAGAGAACATCTTCCCGGATGTCCGTGGCCTGAAAGGTCCTTTTACCTGCCTCAATTCTGCGCGCTACGGCATCTCCTGGGGTGCATTGGGCGCCGCCGAGTTCTGCTGGCACACCGCTCGTCAGTACACCCTGGATCGTCAACAGTTCGGTCGCCCACTGGCCGCCACTCAGTTGATTCAGAAAAAACTGGCCGACATGCAGACTGAGATCACCATGGCACTGCAAGGTTGCCTGCGTCTGGGGCGTATGAAGGATGAAGGCACGGCGGCGGTCGAAATCACTTCTATGATGAAACGCAACTCTTGCGGCAAGTCCCTGGACATCGCCCGCATGGCTCGCGACATGCTGGGTGGCAACGGTATTTCCGATGAGTTCGGCGTCGCTCGCCATCTGGTCAACCTGGAAGTGGTGAACACCTATGAAGGTACGCACGACGTCCATGCGCTGATCCTCGGTCGTGCACAAACCGGCATCCAGGCGTTCTATTAAGAGGAGAACGTCCATGGGCGCGCTATCGCATCTACGGGTTCTGGATTTATCGCGGGTGCTGGCAGGGCCTTGGGCCGGGCAGATCCTGGCCGACCTTGGCGCTGAAGTGATCAAGGTCGAGCGCCCGGGCAACGGTGACGACACGCGTGCCTGGGGGCCTCCGTTTCTTAAAGATGCCTATGGCGAGAACACCAGCGAGGCCGCCTACTACCTGTCGGCCAATCGCAACAAGCAATCGGTCACCATCGACTTCACGCGTCCGGAAGGGCAGAAGCTGGTTCGTGAGCTGGCTGCGAAGTCGGACATCCTGATCGAGAACTTCAAAGTCGGAGGTCTGGCGGCTTATGGTCTGGACTATGAGACGCTGAAGGCAATCAATCCGGATCTCATCTATTGCTCGATTACCGGGTTTGGTCAGACAGGGCCGTATGCCAAGCGCGCTGGCTATGACTTCATGATCCAAGGGCTGGGCGGGCTCATGAGTCTGACTGGGCGACCTGAAGGCGAAGAGGGTGAGGGGCCGGTGAAGGTGGGCGTCGCGTTGACGGACATTCTGACTGGGCTCTACTCGACAGTCGCGATCCTGGCAGCGCTTGCGCATCGGGATCACGACGGTGGTGGTCAGCATATTGATATGGCATTGCTCGACGTCCAGGTGGCATGCCTGGCCAACCAGGCGATGAACTATCTGACCACAGGTAATGCTCCAAAACGTTTGGGTAATGCTCATCCGAACATCGTGCCGTATCAGGATTTTCCTACCGCGGACGGCAATTTCATTCTTACCGTGGGTAATGACGGACAGTTCCGCAAGTTTGCGGAAGTGGCTGGGCAGCCGCAGTGGGCAGATGACCCGCGCTTTGCTACCAATAAATTGCGGGTGGCGAACCGGGCGGTGCTGATTCCGCTGATACGTCAGGCGACAGTGTTCAAGACCACCGCGCAATGGGTGGCGCAGCTGGAGCAGGCTGGTGTTCCGTGCGGGCCTATCAACGATCTGGCACAGATGTTTGCCGATCCTCAGGTCAAGGCGCGTGGCTTGGCAATCGAACTGCCGCATACGCTGGCCGGAATGGTGCCCCAGGTAGCGAGTCCGATTCGTCTGTCCGAGACGCCGGTGGAGTACCGCAATGCTCCGCCTTTACTGGGTGAGCATACGCTGGAGGTTTTACAGCGGGTGCTGGGTATGGACGCTTCGGCAGTGTCTGCTTTCAAGGCGTCCGGCGTACTTTGATTGCGCCTTCTATATAGAGGCGTGTGTTTGCACCTCTATATAGGGGGGGAATCAGGCGGTTTCAGCCCTTTCTGCAAGTTATTGATAGAAAAGCACAATCAGTGCTTGACGGCAGATTTCAGATGTCTATAATTCGCCCCACTTCCGGCGCAGTCGAAACGGAAAACTCCTTGGAAAACAAAGAGTTACGCAGTTTTCGGCAGCGGGTTGCTTCAGGTCATCGAAGCCAGAAAGAAGTTGAAAAAGAGGTGTTGACAGCAGCGTGTAACGCTGTAGAATTCGCCTCCCGCTGACGAGAGATCTGAAGCGCAAGTGGTTGAAGTTGTTAAGGAAATCCTTGAAAACTTCTGAAAAATACCACTTGACAGCAAATGAGGCTGCTGTAGAATGCGCGCCTCGGTTGAGACGAAAGATCTTAACCAACCGCTCTTTAACAACTGAATCAAGCAATTCGTGTGGGTGCTTGTGGAGTCAGACTGCTAGTCAACAGATTATCAGCATCACAAGTTACTCCGCGAGAAATCAAAGATGTAACCAACGATTGCTGAGCCAAGTTTAGGGTTTTCTCAAAACCCAAAGATGTTTGAACTGAAGAGTTTGATCATGGCTCAGATTGAACGCTGGCGGCAGGCCTAACACATGCAAGTCGAGCGGATGACAGGAGCTTGCTCCTGAATTCAGCGGCGGACGGGTGAGTAATGCCTAGGAATCTGCCTGGTAGTGGGGGACAACGTTTCGAAAGGAACGCTAATACCGCATACGTCCTACGGGAGAAAGCAGGGGACCTTCGGGCCTTGCGCTATCAGATGAGCCTAGGTCGGATTAGCTAGTTGGTGAGGTAATGGCTCACCAAGGCGACGATCCGTAACTGGTCTGAGAGGATGATCAGTCACACTGGAACTGAGACACGGTCCAGACTCCTACGGGAGGCAGCAGTGGGGAATATTGGACAATGGGCGAAAGCCTGATCCAGCCATGCCGCGTGTGTGAAGAAGGTCTTCGGATTGTAAAGCACTTTAAGTTGGGAGGAAGGGCATTAACCTAATACGTTAGTGTTTTGACGTTACCGACAGAATAAGCACCGGCTAACTCTGTGCCAGCAGCCGCGGTAATACAGAGGGTGCAAGCGTTAATCGGAATTACTGGGCGTAAAGCGCGCGTAGGTGGTTTGTTAAGTTGGATGTGAAAGCCCCGGGCTCAACCTGGGAACTGCATTCAAAACTGACAAGCTAGAGTATGGTAGAGGGTGGTGGAATTTCCTGTGTAGCGGTGAAATGCGTAGATATAGGAAGGAACACCAGTGGCGAAGGCGACCACCTGGACTGATACTGACACTGAGGTGCGAAAGCGTGGGGAGCAAACAGGATTAGATACCCTGGTAGTCCACGCCGTAAACGATGTCAACTAGCCGTTGGGAGCCTTGAGCTCTTAGTGGCGCAGCTAACGCATTAAGTTGACCGCCTGGGGAGTACGGCCGCAAGGTTAAAACTCAAATGAATTGACGGGGGCCCGCACAAGCGGTGGAGCATGTGGTTTAATTCGAAGCAACGCGAAGAACCTTACCAGGCCTTGACATCCAATGAACTTTCCAGAGATGGATTGGTGCCTTCGGGAACATTGAGACAGGTGCTGCATGGCTGTCGTCAGCTCGTGTCGTGAGATGTTGGGTTAAGTCCCGTAACGAGCGCAACCCTTGTCCTTAGTTACCAGCACGTTATGGTGGGCACTCTAAGGAGACTGCCGGTGACAAACCGGAGGAAGGTGGGGA